>NZ_CP011025.1:3520764-3840834 GCF_000238395.3 Pseudoalteromonas arctica A 37-1-2 | reverse complement strand
TATCGATGTATAAAATCATTAACAAGCTGATTTAAAACAGTTTTTATTTTAGATCCTGAGAGGAGATCATAACAAAATAACACCAAGATCGCGAACCAAATTTACGATCCAATTTACTTTTCCCCCGCTTTTATTCACTTTTTATACAGGGGCTGTGGAAAACTTCTTATTTATGATGATCCTAACAGATCGCCTTATATGATCTCTTATATAGTAGTAGGTGGGTTATATACCCTTAACGTAATTATGATTGACTTTACATTACTTACTCTATAATATCTCGCGCTCGCAATGGCACCTATGCCAGGATCGCGACCTGTATAGGATGTTTTAACTTTAACCGATCGGATGAGATTGTTATGAAAAGAACTTTTCAACCTAGCGTTTTAAAACGCAAACGTGCACACGGCTTCCGTGCTCGCATGGCAACTGTAAATGGCCGTAAAGTATTAGCACGTCGCCGCGCTAAAGGCCGCAAAGTTCTTTCTGCTTAATTTATAAGTGGAAGACTTTAGCTTTGGCAGGGAGTTACGTCTGTTAACTCCCTCGCATTACTCTCGCATATTTAATGAACCCGCTCGGGCTGCAACTCCTTTCTTTACTCTATTAGCTAAACCAAATGACCAAGAAAAACCTCGGTTAGGTCTTACTGTTGCTAAAAAACGTGTAAAAAAGGCATGCCAACGAAACCGTATTAAACGTCTCGCTCGCGAAAGTTTTCGTTTAAATCAACACAGCATCGATAATATTGATATTGTGCTTATGGTTAAAAATGGTATTGATGAGCAGTCTAATGAAGAAATAACCAAACAACTTACTAAATTATGGCGAAAAATTAACGAACGCTGTAAACCAGGTGCACCTAAACCGCCACCTTTTAAGAAACGCCCAAACAAATCAGCTAAATCTAACAAACAAACCTAATTGCAATAGAATTGCAGGGTTAATTAATGTATCTTTAGCTCACCTTTTAATCATGCATTTAAATTTTCTAATTGAGTCTTTAAATACATGATATCTATCTCACTAAACTTAAGTAGGGGCATAAACATCATGAGGTTACTTAAACCACTTGTTGCTTTACCAACTTTTTGTTTAGTGTTATTTATCCGCGGTTATCAAAAGTGGATTAGCCCGCTGTTAGGTCCGCATTGTCGTTTTAATCCAACCTGTTCTAGTTATGCTATTCAAGCAATTAAATTGCATGGATCGGTAAAAGGTAGTTGGTTAGCTTTAAAACGCATATTAAAATGCCATCCTTTACATTCAGGCGGAGACGACCCCGTTCCTGAAAAATTAACCCATATTAACCACCAACACGAGAAATAAGAGCTGTTATGGAATCGCAACGCACGTTTTTATTAATTGGCCTAATGCTAGTGTCGTTTTTATTGTTCCAAGAATGGGATAATGATTACAACAAGCCTAAAGTCGATCCAAGTGCCACAACACAAACACTACAAGCAAATTCACCAGAGTCGGATGATTATATTCCTTCATCGTCAGATTCAGAGTTACCTGCTTCAGCAACTTTAGCTAAGCGTTCAGTTATTGAAATTACAACTGACGTTTTTAAAGTTAAAATTGACACCAAAGGCGGTGACATTGTTGAAACAGACCTTCTTCAATACGAAGAGACAAAAGGCAGTGACACGCCTTATATGCTTCTTGGTCAGCTTGATGATGGCAAACAATACTTTTCACAAAGTGGCTTAATTGGTTTAAATGGCCCTGACGGATCAGCTAATGGTCGCCCTACTTATAGTACCGAACAAAAATCATATACCTTAACGGGTGATGAGCTTCGCGTTCCACTTCAGTTTACTGATAGTAATGGTGTTAGTTTTACTAAAACGTATGTATTCAAAAAAGGTCAGTATGACGTAGGCCTAGAATACAAAATTAACAACACTACCAGCGCACCTCTTCAAGTACAGCTATACACGCAAATTAAGCGTACCGTACAAGAAAAAGGTAGCATGGTTGATCAAAACTATTTAGGTGCTGCATACGGTACTGATGAAGAAAAATACGAAAAGTATAGTTTTTCAGATATGGCTGATAAAAACCTAAATAAAAGCACACAAGGTGGTTACGTTGCCTTTATTCAACATTACTTTGTAAGTGCTTGGGTTCCAATGCAGGATCAATCAAATACACTTTATAGCTTAATTACAAAAAGTAATGCCGCTATTATTGGTGCTAAAGATCCCGCTGTAAATATTCAAGCTGGTAGTGAGCAAATACTAACTGCTACTTATTATATGGGCCCGAAAGAGTCAGATATTCTTGAAGCGATTCACCCAGACCTAGACCTAACCGTAGATTACGGTTGGTTATTTTTTATCTCGCAACCTTTATTTGTATTGCTAAAATGGCTACACAGCATTTTAGGTAACTGGGGTGTAGCAATTATTGCCATCACTATTATCGTTAAATCGTTAATGTACCCACTTACTAAAGCGCAATACACTTCAATGGCAAAAATGCGTGCCCTACAGCCTAAAATGGCAGCCCTTAAAGAAAAGTTTGGTGATGACCGTCAAAAGTTCGGCCAAGCAACTATGGAAATGTACAAAAAAGAAAAAGTTAACCCAATGGGTGGCTGTTTCCCTATTTTGCTACAAATGCCAATTTTCTTAGCCTTGTTCTACGTATTCTTAGAGTCTACTGAACTTCGCCATGCTGAATTCATTTTTTGGTTAACTGACCTTTCTGCGAAAGACCCGTACTACGTATTGCCAATATTATTTGGTGCGAGTATGTTTGTAACGCAAAAGCTACAACCTATGACGGTTACTGATCCAATGCAGCAAAAAATGATGACCTTTATGCCGGTTATCTTCTCTGTATTCTTCTTATGGTTCCCATCTGGTTTAGTTCTTTACTGGTTAGTGTCTAACCTTATTTCTATTGTCCAGATGTTAATCATCTACCGTGGCATGGAAAAGAAAGGAATTAAAGTAAGAGGCTAACTAAGCTCCTACTTATATAAAGGCGACTTCGGTCGCCTTTTTTATTGCCTGTTTTTCACCACAGCTATTCGCTACAAATAAATCGATAGGTTACAATACGGGCATAAAGTTACTCATCGTTGGCAAATTAATAGCATGATCAATCAAGATACAATTGCAGCACAAGCAACAGCACCTGGACGTGGTGGTGTTGGTATTATTCGCGTTTCAGGTAGCCTTGCTAAAAGTGTCGCCGAAAAAGTAGTAGGTAAAATACCTAAAGTTCGCTACGCCGATTATGTGCCATTTAAAAGCCTTGCTGGCGAGCAACTTGATCAAGGTATTGCCATTTACTTTGCAGGTCCTAACTCATTTACTGGTGAAGACGTACTTGAATTACAAGGCCACGGCGGTCCTGTAGTACTGGATATGTTACTTAAAGAAATTAGTAAAATAGAGGGCGTTCGTTTAGCAAAGCCTGGTGAGTTTTCTGAGCGCGCATTTATGAATGACAAGCTTGATTTAACACAAGCAGAAGCCATCGCCGACTTAATTAATGCCACTAGCGAGCAAGCCGCTAAAAGCGCCCTACAGTCTCTCCAAGGTGAATTTTCTAAGCACATAGAAACACTCGTAGAAAAAGTAATTCACTTACGTATGTATGTAGAAGCGGCAATAGATTTTCCTGATGAAGAAATTGATTTTTTATCAGATGGTAAAGTGTCAGGCGACTTAGACGCGATTATTACTCAGCTTAACACTGTAACCAACCAAGCCAAGCAGGGCAGCATCATGCGCGAAGGTATGCGTGTTGTTATTGCAGGTCGCCCTAATGCGGGTAAATCAAGCCTGCTTAACGCTCTAGCCGGTCGTGAAGCCGCAATCGTAACAGAAATAGCCGGTACCACTCGCGACGTACTACGAGAGCATATACATATAGATGGTATGCCACTGCATATTATAGATACAGCAGGCCTACGCGAAAGCCCAGACAGAGTAGAACAAATAGGTATTGAGCGTGCATGGGATGAAATAAACCAAGCCGACCGCGTTTTATTTATGCTTGATGGCACTGATACTATAGATACTGACCCGCACAAAATTTGGCCTGAATTTATGGCAAAATTACCAGAAGGTATGGGGGTTACGGTCATCAGAAATAAAGCTGATTTATCGGGCGACATAGTCGGAATGGAGCAAGAGCAACAATACCCGGTCATCAGCTTAAGTGCTAAAAATGCTGACGGTATTGAACTTGTTCGCGAGCATTTAAAAGCTTGTATAGGCTTTCAAGGCGCAACAGAAGGTGGCTTTATGGCGCGCCGTCGTCATTTAGATGCATTAGAAAGTGCTGCGTATCATTTAGAAACGGGTAAAACACAGTTAGAAATGCACATTGCTGGTGAAATACTCGCTGAAGAACTGCGTTTAACACAGCAGTATTTGAATGAAATAACCGGTGAATTTACCTCAGACGACTTACTTGGCAAAATATTTAGCTCGTTTTGTATTGGTAAATAAACACCCTATTACAGATATATTTTTATTATAAGAGCACTTAGGTGCTCTTTTTTTATGTAAAATATTCTGCTGTAAAATATGTATTTATACACCTGATGCCTGCAAATTACTGCCAATAAAATCATATCCAAAACTACCTTTGTTACGTGCTAAGAGAGGTCAGATTATATAGAGTAGGCAATACTGAGAGTGCTTATTGGGGGAATTAATAGCACAAATTACACCTATTATTAAGACTAAAACCAATGCCTTTTCAAACAACCGCACGCTTTAATAGCGTTATATGTCATACAAAAAGTAGTTATAAATGGCTTCCTTATACTTACTTTAGCGCACAAAAATGCACTAAAACACACCTGATACACGCAATAAATGATGCTATTCGCTCAATTAAAGAGCTAAAAAACACTGATTAGTACTCTAAAAAGCTTACTTTTGACAACATATAATTTGATAATCACTGTGATTTTTAAATAAAATAACTCAACAGCTAAGTATTCAAAACTTTTGATCTGCTAACTCCACCAGCAAAATTAATAAAAATAGCAGCTCTTAATTCGCATAAAATTAAAAATACCGAGATCACTTATCCACAATACCTAATTTTCAGCTCAAATAAATACCAAAACTAGGTAAATCAGTCGCAAAAACCTCATGATCAATTGTAATTTATCTATTTATGAACTTATTTTTAATTAATTTCATTAGATCTGCTTTATTAGATCATTTTAAAAAATTATTTTCGATCTAAATTTAAGGTTATCAACAGGCTTTATATCCACATTATGATCAACATGTATTTTTAATTGAGATATTTACAATTTAATTTTTTACTGACAAGTAATATCAATAACTTAGCGAATATAAAACAACCTAAAAAAACAGTTTAAGCAGAGCTTTCCCCACTGTTATCAACAACTTGATCAGAAGATTACATTTAAAGATAATTTGTTAAACACTATATTATCAACAACTTAAATACACAATTTTGAATGAGTGCAAAATTACCGCAAAAATAGTTATACAAAAAAGCACTCTTAACTTTACTGTTATCCTCACTCAGTTATCATAGGCGGCAATTATAACCAATGTGATCACTAATATTCATGAGTTCAGTAAATCTTATTGTCGGCAGCCAAATGGGATCAGCCGAGTATGTTGCAGAGCAATTAAGCGACGCGCTTAATAACCTTGGTATTACTACGCAACTACATGATCAACCTGAATTTAGCGATATTGATCAGCAAAATACCATTTGGTTAATCTGCACATCAACTTATGGTGCAGGTGATTACCCTGAAAATCTTATTAGTTTTGTTGAAGATGTAACTCAAGCAGATGATTTATCTGAATTAAAATATTCAGTAATCGCTTTAGGCGACACTAGTTATGACACTTATAACCTAGCAGGACGTAATATAGATGCCTTATTAACTCAAAAAGGCGCTATAAAAGTAGCAGAACGTTTAGAGCTTAATATTCTCGATGAAGCACTACCAGAAGACACTGCATTAACATGGTTAGACTCTTGGATAGCTCAAACAGGCATAAAATAGATAGATCAAGTAAAAAGTTATATATAAAGTTACCCACAATTTACTAATAATTTAATAGGTTTTGTGGATAAAGATTGAATAAACTGCGTTTTAAAGCATGCTTATCCATTGGATAAGATCCAACTGATTCAACCCTGTGCATAAAGTGCCTTTTTGATCAGAGCTTATTTGCTGGATGATCC
The DNA here is from genome assembly GCF_000238395.3 of Pseudoalteromonas arctica A 37-1-2. GTDB lineage: Bacteria > Pseudomonadota > Gammaproteobacteria > Enterobacterales > Alteromonadaceae > Pseudoalteromonas > Pseudoalteromonas arctica. Next base: position 3,834,621 of record NZ_CP011025.1, on the reverse strand, counting down.
GATCATATTAACACCTTTAGATCTGATCTAATTTCATGTTTTAAATGAAGATCTAAACCTTATCAACAGAAAAGTCGATCAGTAGTAGTAATAGTAATAAAAGATCTCTTTAAAAGATCCTTTATATTATTAGAGATCACATACTTAGATCTTGCCCTTTGTTTAATCATTTATCTTCTGCCAATTTCTAGGTAGAATACGCTCCCTTTTGAAGTTTACCGGTTTGATTTAAGTAGGATCCCATTAATGATTTTTCACGAAAATTTTGACGTTATCGTAGTAGGTGGTGGACATGCTGGCACTGAAGCCGCATTAGCAGCTGCCCGTATGGGGATGAATACCCTGCTACTGACTCACAATATGGATACCCTTGGTCAAATGTCTTGCAACCCAGCAATTGGTGGGATTGGCAAAGGTCATTTGGTAAAAGAGATCGACGCGCTTGGTGGTGCAATGGCACAGGCCATTGATAAAGGCGGGATCCAATTTCGTACACTAAATTCTTCAAAAGGACCTGCTGTTCGTGCTACTCGAGCACAAGCAGATCGCGCTTTGTACAAAGCGGCTATTCAAACAACATTACAAAACCAAGATAACCTTAAGATTTTTCAACAATCATGTGATGATCTTATTGTTGAAAACGATCGTGTTACTGGCGTAGTAACTCAAATGGGTTTACGTTTTAGTGCACCAAGTGTTGTTTTAACCGTGGGTACTTTTTTAGGCGGCTTAATTCATATTGGTTTAGAAAATTATAAAGGCGGTCGTGCAGGCGATCCTCCTTCAATCGCTTTAGCTGATCGCTTACGTGAACATCCATTTAGAGTTGATCGTTTAAAAACAGGTACACCTCCACGTATTGATGCACGTACTGTTGATTTTACAAAAATGGAAGCACAGCCAGGTGATACACCAACTCCTGTGTTTTCGTTTATGGGTAAACAATCAGATCACCCACAACAGATACCGTGTTACATAACTTACACAAACGAAAAAACACATGATGTTATTCGTAAAAACTTACATCGCTCACCTATGTACTCAGGTGTTATTGAAGGTATTGGTCCACGATACTGCCCTTCAATTGAAGATAAAATTGTTCGTTTTGCAGATAAAGATAAACATCAAATATTTGTTGAGCCTGAAGGTTTAACATCATACGAATTATACCCAAATGGTATTTCGACTAGTTTACCGTTTGATGTACAACTTGAAATTGTGCAATCGATTACAGGTTTTGAAAATGCACATATTTGTCGACCTGGTTACGCAATTGAATATGATTACTTTGATCCACGTGATTTAAAACAATCTTTAGAAACTAAATTTATTGAAGGTTTATTTTTTGCGGGTCAAATTAACGGTACTACCGGCTATGAAGAAGCGGGTGCACAAGGCTTAATTGCAGGTATGAATGCTGCACTAAAAGTACAAGGCAAAGATTCTTGGACACCACGTCGTGATGAAGCTTACGTTGGTGTATTAATCGACGACTTAGCAACACTGGGTACAAAAGAACCATACCGCATGTTTACCAGTCGTGCCGAATACCGTTTATTACTTCGTGAAGATAATGCCGATATTCGTTTAACTGAAAAAGGCCGTGAGCTAGGTTTAGTTAATGACGAACGCTGGCAGGCATTTAACGAAAAAATGGAAGTAATCGAAAAAGAGAAGCAACGCATCAAAGATACGTGGATTCACAAAGATCACGCCGTTGTAGAACAAGTAAATGCATTACTGAAAACACCGCTTACGCGTGAAGCAAGTTTAGAAGAATTACTTCGTCGCCCAGAGATTCGTTATAACGATCTTATGGCTATAGAAGGATTAGGATCTGAATTTACAAACAAAGCGGCACTTGAACAAGTTGAGATCCATACTAAGTACGCAGGTTATATTGCGCGTCAACAGGATGAGATCAACAAACAGCTTCGTCATGAGCAAACAATTTTACCAAAAGAGTTTGATTATAAAACCGTATCTGGTTTGTCAAATGAGGTAGTTGCCAAGCTTATTGAGTCGCGTCCTGACACTATTGGTCAAGCATCGCGTATTTCTGGTATCACCCCAGCGGCGATTTCGCTATTATTAGTGTATCTGAAGAAGCAAGGCTTATTACGCAAATCCGCGTAACGTTAAGGGTACATAGTGTTACAGCAACAATTAACTACATTGTTAGCGCAAACTGATATTGCGTTAACAGAAAAACAACAGCAACAGCTAGTTCGTTACGTCGAGTTATTGAATAAGTGGAATAAAGCTTATAACTTAACCTCAGTACGCTTACCTGAAGAAATGATGATTAAGCATATAATGGATAGCTTAGTTGTTGCGCCTCACTTACCCGGTCATCATTATATTGATGTTGGAACGGGTCCTGGATTACCGGGTATCGTATTGGCAATTGCATTACCTAATACACATTTTGTGTTATTAGATAGCTTAGGTAAACGTGTACGATTTTTAATGCATGTTAAACATGAGCTTGGTCTTGATAATGTAACCCCGGTTCAGTCAAGAGTTGAAGAATATCAACCAAGTGTTAAATTAGACGGCGTACTAAGTCGTGCATTTGCTTCATTACAAGATATGGTTGACTGGTGTTCGCACTTAATCGATCATTCGGGTAAATTTATAGCACTTAAAGGCGTGTTCCCTAGCGAAGAGCTAGAGTCACTACCTGCAGGCGTTAAGTTTGAGCAAAAAATTGCATTAGAAGTACCTAAGTTAGATGCACAACGACATTTAATTATTCTTTCTAAAGACTAGGGATCAGAGACACCGTGGCAAAAGTCATCGCATTAGCAAATCAAAAAGGTGGAGTGGGTAAAACTACAACCGCTGTTAACCTCGCTGCGTCTATGGCTGCAACGAAACGTAAAGTGCTGTTAATTGATCTCGATCCGCAAGGTAATGCGACTATGGGTAGTGGCGTAGATAAGTATGGCGACGTGCCAACTATTTACGACTTACTTATTGAAGATAAACCTATAGAAGACGTTATCATCAAAGAAACGTCTGGTGAATACCATATGATTGCTGCAAACGGTGATGTAACCGCTGCAGAAGTTAAATTGATGGAATTATTTGCCCGTGAAGTGCGTTTACGTAACGCACTTGAAAAAATTCAGGACCAGTACGAATTTATTTTTATCGACTGTCCACCCTCTCTAAATATGTTAACTGTTAATGCAATGGCCGCAGCTGATTCTATTTTAGTGCCAATGCAGTGTGAGTATTATGCACTTGAAGGGTTAACCGCATTAATGGATACGATTACGCAGCTTGCTAAGTTAGTGAATCCTAGCTTACAAATTGAAGGCATACTTCGTACTATGTACGACCCGCGTAACCGTTTGGCAAATGATGTATCAGAACAATTAAAACAACATTTTGGCGATAAAGTATACCGTACGGTGATCCCGCGTAATGTTCGTTTAGCTGAAGCACCTAGTTTTGGTACTCCTGCTATGTACTATGACCGGGCATCAAGTGGCGCTAAAGCATATTTAGCACTCGCTGGTGAAATGTTACGCAGAAAAGAAAAAACAGCGTCCGTTGTCGCCTAACTTTGAGGTAAAAAAATAACATGTCTGCTAAAAAACGAGGTTTAGGCCGAGGACTCGATGCACTTTTAAGTTCGTCAAAGCCTGCACCAAGCCCAAGCAAGGAACAAGACACATCAAACGTTTCTGAGGCTGTGCAAAATGCCGCGGCTAATAATAGTGAATTACAAAAACTCCCAATAGAGTTTTTATACTCTGGTAAATACCAACCTCGTAAAGACATGTCTGAAGAGGCGCTAGAAGAGCTTGCTAGTTCTATTCGCTCACAAGGTATTATTCAACCTATTGTTGTGCGCCCTATTGCACATAATAGCTTTGAAATTATAGCGGGTGAGCGTCGTTGGCGCGCAGCGCAAATAGCTAAGCTTGAAACAGTGCCTTGTATTATTAAAGATGTACCTGATGAAGCTGCCGTTGCGATTGCACTGATAGAAAATATTCAGCGTGAAGATTTAAATGCCATGGAAGAAGCAGTTGCACTTAATCGTTTACTAATAGAATTTGAATTAACACATCAGCAAGTAGCAGATGCGGTGGGTAAATCACGTACGACTGTAACTAATTTACTGCGTTTAAATAACTTAAATAGTGATGTAAAAATTCTGTTAGAACATGGCGATATTGAAATGGGCCATGCTCGTTGCCTGTTAGCCCTTGAAGGTGAAGCGCAGTCAGATGCTGCTCGTTTAGCTGTAGCTAAAGCATTAACAGTTCGAGAAACTGAAAAGCTCGTACGTTCAATTTTAGAACCTTTACCTGCTAAAGAAATAACCGAAAAAGATCCAGATGTTAAGCAGTTAGAACAACAACTCGCTGAAAATCTAGGTGCTAAAGTAGAGATTAACTACAATAAAAAAGGCAAAGGTAAACTGGTTATTTCGTATACTAACCTAGATGAACTTGACGGCATTTTAAATCGTATCAATCACGACAATACCCACCATTAGTTTTCTACATGTCTAAAAAGGGACATTTGTAGCTATTTCGTGTTACAAAGCATCTACTCAAGTTGCAAAACTGGCAGGATTAAGTATAATTTCGCCAGTTTTCACACCCTAACAATTAGAACGCAATAAAGGTTAACTAAACGTGACTGATAAGTTAGCGAGTCCATATCGACTTGCCGTATTAAAGTTAATTTGCCTTCAGGGTGTTGTAGCATTAGTTGCTGCTGTAATTATTTTTTTTAGTTCGGGAGTCAATGCCTCGCTTTCATCACTCGCTGGTGGAGCTGTAGCAGTACTTCCGCACTTTGTATTTGCACTTTATGCATTCAGATATATGGGTGCAAGTCGAGCAAATCAAGCGTATGCCTCGTTGAAACGCGGCAACGGATTAAAGTTTATGCTAACAATTGTATTGTTTGCGCTGGTACTGAAGCATTTTCCGGTAATTTTATTACCCTTTTTTAGTACTTATATACTGGCGCTCTTTACTGGATTGTTCGCACCCGTTTTTTTTAAACATTAACTTTTGGGATATAACATGGCAGCAGAAGAAGTTACTCTATCTGGCCATATCCAGCACCATTTGACCAATGCTAAGATGTGTTCGACCGATACAGGTCTCGCCTTCAATAAAGCATGTACGGACAGTGGATTCTGGACATGGCATATAGATACCCTTGCATGGTCTATCGGTTTAGGTCTTATATTTTTATGGATCTTTCGTAGTGCCGCTAAAAAATCAACACTAGGTGTACCTGGGAAATTTCAGTGTTTTATTGAAATAATCGTAGAATTTGTTGGCGACAACGTACGCGATACTTTCCATGGTAAAAGCAAGCTTATTGCACCATTAGCCTTAACGATTTTCGTTTGGGTGTTCTTAATGAACTTAATGGATTTAATACCAGTTGATTTCATTCCAGCACTTGCAGGTTTCGTTGGTGAGACTGCATTTGGTATGGATTCACACGATGTGTACATGAAAATTGTACCTACTACCGATATTAATATGACTTCAGCGCTAGCGCTGGGTGTATTTATACTAATGGTTGGCTTTTCAATCAAAATAAAAGGTATTGGCGGGTTTATTAAAGAGTTAACGCTTCATCCGTTCAGCTCAAATAACATGTTTGTTCAAATTATTTTGATACCATTTAACTTATTACTTGAACTGATTGCACTCGTTTCTAAACCGTTTTCATTAGCACTACGTTTGTTTGGTAACTTATATGCTGGTGAGTTGATTTTCATCTTGATCGGCGCGATTGGTTTTATGCAACTACCGTTGCACTTTGTTTGGGCAGTATTCCATATTCTAGTTATTACATTACAAGCATTCTTATTCATGATGCTTACGATTGTATACCTAAGCATGGCAAGTTCAGATAATCACTAATTTTTAGATTTACAATTTTACTTTTACTTTTAACTTTACAATTGAAACTTTGGAGAAATAAATGGAAGCTTTAGAATTATTAACAGGCTTAAAATACATCGCAGTAGCTTTACTAATCGGTTTTGGTGCAATCGGCACAGCAATCGGTTTTGGTAACATGGGCGGTAAATTCCTTGAAGCATGTGCGCGTCAACCTGAGCTTGCACCTTCGCTACAAGTTAAGATGTTTATTCTTGCTGGTCTAATCGATGCTGTAGCAATGATTGGTGTTGGTATCGCTATGGTATTGTTGTTCGTACTTTAATTTTATTCTTTGAACAGCTTACTATTTAAGGAGGAGCGGTTGTGAATTTAAACGCCACTCTTATCGGTGAATTGATTGCGTTTACGGTGTTCGTATTATTTTGTATGAAATACGTATGGCCACCACTAAACGGTGCAATTGAAGCTCGCCAGAAAAAAATCGAAGATGGTTTAGCTGCCTCTGATAGAGCCGAAAAAGACTTAGAACTTGCGCAAAAGAAAGCTGCTGAACAGCTTAAAGATGCAAAAGCTCAAGCGGCTGATATCATTGATCAAGCTAAAAAGCGTGCAGTGCTAATTGTTGACGAAGAAACACTTCGTGGTCAACAAGAGCGTGAAAGTATCATTGCTCAAGGGCACTCTGAAGTTGAGTCTGAACGTAATCGCATAACAGAAGAACTACGTAAGCAAGTAGCAACTCTGGCAGTGATTGGCGCAGAACGTATTTTAGAGCGTGAAATTAATCAAGCCGCACATAGTGACATCGTTGAAAAACTTGTCGCTGAGCTGTAATTAGGAGGGTATGAGCATGTCTAATTTGACTACTATCGCTCGCCCATACGCTAAAGCGGCTTTTGAACTTGCCGTTGAGAAAGGCACTCTAGAAAGCTGGAATGATATGTTGTTCTTTGCAGGCCATGTAGCCAGCAATGAGCAAGCATCGTCTGTTTTAGCGAGTATGCCTACAGCTACTGCACAAGCTGAATTATTTATTCAACTTTGTGCTGAGCAGCTCAACGAACAAGGTCAGAACCTAGTTAAGGTGATGGCTGAAAATGGACGTTTGACAGCTCTACCTGAAGTTGCACAGTTATTTGCTGAATTTAAAGCAGAATACGATAAAGAAATCGAAGTAGATGTGATTTCTGCAACTCCTCTTGTTGCGCAGCAACAAGAGTCATTGGTAGCGGCACTTGAAAAACGTTTCGCACGCAAAGTTAAGCTGAATTGTAGTGAAGACGCGTCAGTGGTTGGTGGACTTATTATTAGGTCTGGCGACACTGTAATCGACGGTACTATTCGCGGTAAATTAAACCGCTTAGCTACAACACTACAATCGTAATTGGGAAAAAGAGCATGCAACTTAATTCCACTGAAATTTCAGATCTGATCAAACAACGTATTGAGAAGTTCGAAGTTGTAAGTGAAGCTCGTAACGAAGGTACTATTGTATCTGTTACTGACGGTATCATCCGCATCCACGGTCTTGCTGACTGTATGCAAGGTGAAATGATTGAGCTTCCTGGCAGCCGTTATGCTATCGCACTAAACCTTGAGCGCGACTCAATTGGTGCAGTAGTAATGGGTCCGTACGCTGACCTTACTGAAGGCGTAAAAGTATATACAACTGGTCGTATTTTAGAAGTTCCTGTTGGTCCTGGTTTACTTGGTCGTGTTGTAAACACACTAGGTGCTCCAATCGATGGTAAAGGCGCTCTAGATAACGACGGGTTTGAACCTGTAGAAAAAATTGCACCAGGTGTAATCGAGCGTAAATCTGTAGATGAGCCAGTTCAAACTGGTTATAAATCTATTGATGCGATGATTCCAGTTGGTCGTGGTCAACGTGAACTTATCATTGGTGACCGCCAAACAGGTAAAACTGCACTAGCAATCGATGCAATCATCAATCAAAAAGACACAGGCGTTAAGTGTGTGTACGTTGCGATTGGTCAAAAAGCATCTACTATTGCAAACGTAGTTCGTAAATTAGAAGAGCATGGTGCACTAGCAAATACTATCGTAGTTGTTGCATCTGCTTCTGAATCTGCGGCACTTCAGTACTTAGCACCGTTCGCGGGCTGTACTATGGGTGAATACTTCCGTGACCGTGGTGAAAACGCATTAATCGTATATGATGATTTGTCTAAGCAAGCAGTTGCTTACCGTCAAATTTCATTACTACTTAAGCGTCCACCAGGCCGTGAAGCATACCCAGGTGACGTATTCTACCTTCACTCTCGTCTTTTAGAGCGTGCATCGCGTGTAAACGCAGATTACGTTGAAAAGTTCACTAATGGTGAAGTGAAAGGTAAAACTGGTTCATTGACGGCATTGCCAATCATTGAAACTCAAGGCGGCGACGTTTCTGCGTTCGTACCGACTAACGTTATCTCTATCACCGATGGTCAGATCTTCTTAGAAACTGACTTATTCAACTCAGGTATCCGTCCGGCAGTAAATGCTGGTATCTCGGTATCGCGTGTTGGTGGTGCTGCACAAACTAAAATCGTTAAGAAACTAGGTGGCGGTATCCGTCTAGCCCTAGCTCAGTACCGTGAATTAGCTGCGTTTTCGCAGTTCGCGTCTGACCTTGATGATGCAACTCGTGCTCAACTTGAGCATGGTGAGCGTGTAACAGAGCTAATGAAGCAGAAACAGTACGCGCCAATGTCTGTTGCTGATATGTCTTTGTCGTTATTTGCTGCTGAAAAAGGCTTCCTTCAAGACATCGAAATCGCGAAAATCGGTGACTTTGAAGCAGCTTTACTTTCGTATGCAAATAGCACATACGCAGAGCTTGTGGCTCAAATCAATGAAACTGGTAACTTGAATGCCGAGATCGAAGCGCAGCTTAAAGAACTTCTAACGAAGTTCAAGTCTACGCAAACTTGGTAATTTAGTTATTAATGGTGCGCTTTAGGAAACTAAAGCACACCTTGATTCGGAGAGAGAGTCATGGCCAGCGGAAAAGAGATTAAAAGCAAGATCGGGAGTATTAAAAATACTCAAAAGATCACTAGCGCAATGGAAATGGTTGCTGCGTCTAAAATGAAAAGGGCGCAAGAACGCGTTGCTTCAAGCCGTCCATACGCTGACAAATTACGTGAAGTAATTGGTCGTGTTGCTCAAGCAAATCTTGATTTTACTCACCCGTTCTTAAAAGATCGTGAAGTGAAACGAGTTGGTTATATTGTTATCTCTACAGACCGTGGTCTGTGTGGCGGTCTAAACTCAAACGAGTTTAAGAAAGTTGCACTTGATGTTAAAGCGTGGAAAGAAAAAGGTGTTGATGCTGAATTTGCTACTTTAGGTAGTAAAGCAGCTGGCTTCTTTCAACGTTTTGGTGGTCAACTACTCGCTAAAAAAGCGGGCCTAGGAGATAAACCTTCAGTACAAGACGTTATTGGTCCTGTAAAAGTTATGCTTGATGCATTTTCTGAAGGCAAAATAGACCGTTTATTCTTGGTATATAACAAATTCGTTAATACCATGAGGCAAGAGCCAATTATAGATCAGTTACTCCCTTTGCCAAAAGCTGAAGAAGAAGTATCTGCTCACACATGGGATTACTTATACGAGCCAAATCCAGAGGCTATTTTAGAGTCTTTGTTAGTACGCTTTATTGAGTCTCAAGCATACCAAGGTGTGGTAGAAAATGCTGCCTCTGAACAGGCTGCTCGTATGGTTGCAATGAAAGCTGCAACTGATAACGCAGGTGACCTTATGGACGAGCTACAGCTTGTTTATAACAAGGCTCGCCAAGCAGCAATCACACAAGAAATTAGTGAGATTTGTTCTGGCTCAGCAGCAGTTTAATGCTTCGGGTAAAGATTAACGAGAGGAATAGACATGAGTTTAGGTAAGGTCGTCCAAATTATCGGCGCCGTTGTGGATATTGAATTTCCACAAGATAGCGTGCCAGCGGTATACCACGCACTAAGAGTAACAGATGGCGATTTAGCTGGTTTGACTCTAGAAGTTCAACAACAGCTAGGTGGCGGTGTAGTGCGTACTATCGCTATGGGTACTACTGATGGTTTACGTCGTAGTGCTTTAGTTATGAATACAGGTGAATCGATTCAAGTTCCAGTTGGTAAAGCAACACTTGGTCGTATCATGAACGTACTTGGTGAGCCAATCGATGAAGCGGGTCCAATCGGCGAAGAAGACCGTATGTCTATTCACCGTGCAGCACCTTCATACGAAGAGCAATCAAGTTCAGTTGAACTTTTAGAAACTGGTATCAAGGTTATCGACCTTGTATGTCCGTTTGCTAAAGGTGGTAAAGTTGGTTTATTCGGTGGTGCCGGTGTTGGTAAAACTGTAAACATGATGGAACTTATCCGTAACATCGCAATCGAGCACAGCGGCTACTCAGTATTCGCAGGTGTTGGTGAGCGTACACGTGAGGGTAACGATTTCTACCATGAGATGAACGATTCAAACGTACTTGATAAAGTATCGCTTGTATACGGTCAGATGAACGAGCCTCCTGGTAACCGTTTACGCGTAGCGTTAACTGGTCTTACTATGGCTGAAAAGTTCCGTGATGAAGGTCGCGATGTACTTTTCTTCGTAGATAACATCTACCGTTATACTCTTGCTGGTACAGAAGTATCTGCACTACTTGGTCGTATGCCATCAGCGGTAGGTTACCAGCCTACACTTGCTGAAGAAATGGGTGTGCTTCAAGAGCGTATCGCTTCTACTAAGACGGGTTCAATTACATCAATCCAAGCGGTATACGTACCTGCGGATGATTTAACGGATCCATCTCCAGCAACTACCTTTGCTCACTTAGACGCAACAGTAGTACTTTCACGTGATATCGCGTCACTTGGTATCTACCCAGCGGTAGACCCACTTGATTCATCTTCACGTCAACTTGACCCACAAGTAATTGGTCAAGAGCACTACGATACAGCACGTGGCGTTCAAACAGTTCTTCAGCGTTATAAAGAACTTAAAGACATCATTGCAATCCTAGGTATGGACGAGCTTTCTGACGAAGATAAGCAACTTGTATCTCGTGCACGTAAAATCCAACGTTTCCTATCTCAGCCATTCTTCGTGGCAGAGGTGTTTACAGGCGCGTCTGGTAAGTACGTATCACTAAAAGATACAATTTCTGGCTTTAAAGGCATCTTAAACGGTGAATTTGATGATATGCCAGAGCAAGCGTTCTACATGGTTGGCTCTATCGAAGAAGCTCAAGAAAAAGCCAAAGGCATGTAACTAGGAGGGTAGTATGACAGCTATGACTGTACATCTTGACGTAGTAAGCGCTGAGCAGAGTTTGTTCTCTGGTCTTGTTGAATCGATTCAAGTATCTGGTAGTGAAGGCGAGCTGGGTGTAAACCTAGGCCATGCTCCACTACTAACTGCCCTTAAACCTGGTATGGTACGTTTAGTTAAGCAATTTGGTCACGAAGATGTGATATATGTTGCTGGCGGTACATTAGAAGTTCAACCAAATCACATCACGATTCTTGCAGATACTGCGGTTCGTGGTGAAGATTTAGATGAAGATTCTGTACAAAAGGCTAAACGTGAAGCTGAAGAACATATGGCGAATTCGTCAGCTGTTGAGTTTGATTATCAGCAAGCGGCTACGCGACTGGCAGAAGCAGTTGCTCAGTTACGCGTAATTCAGCAATTACGTCACAAGTAAGCCTATCCGGTTTGTAAAAAGCCCACTTTAAGTGGGCTTTTTTGTGCCTGTTACTTTTGTATTTACACTAAATACCTTAGTCCGATTATTATCTACACTTTTACACTTATATCCTGCCGGAATCCTCGCTACAATAACGTCATCCAATTAAGTGTGTTTTTTCAGTCAAGATTCAGTACTAATAAACTAACCTACTGAGTATTTGCACAAGAAGTGATTTACGTAATCTTCTGATCGAACATAAGACTTATTTAGCTAAAACAACGAAAAAAGGAAATTGTTTTAATGGCTCTAACAACTATTATTCTTGCTGCGGGTAAAGGTACTCGTATGCGCTCTGCTTTACCTAAAGTTTTGCACAAAGTTGCAGGTAAACCAATGGTGCAGCACGTTATTGATAATGCGATGGCATTAGGTGCAACGACTACAAACCTAGTTTACGGACACGGCGGCGAACTATTACAACAACAACTTGCCGATAACAATGTAAATTGGGTACTTCAAGCTGAACAACTTGGTACTGGCCACGCAGTAGCGCAAGCCAACTCTCATGTTAATGATGAAGACACGGTATTAATTTTATACGGTGATGTACCACTAACAAAGCAATCAACACTAGAGCGTTTATTAGCCGCAACACCTAAAAATGGTTTAGCTGTATTAACGGTAAATTTGGTAAACCCAAATGGCTATGGTCGAATGCTTCGTGCCGGTGGTAAGTTAGTTGGTATTGTTGAGCAAAAAGATTCAAGCCCAGAACAGTTACTTATTAACGAAGTAAATACAGGCATTATGGCTGTTAACGGTAAGCTATTAAAAACATGGTTAGGTAACTTATCTAACAATAATGCACAAGGCGAGTACTACTTAACAGATATCGTTGCAATGGCTCACAGTGAAGGCGTAGAAATCACTTCAGCTCAGCCAGAGTATGCAATGGAAGTTGAGGGCGCAAATAACCGCGTACAACTTGCAGGCTTAGAGCGCGCTTACCAAGCATGGCAAGCAGAAGAGTTAATGTTAAATGGCGCAACACTTGCTGACCCTGCGCGTATTGATGTGCGAGGAACAGTTACCACCGGTGAAGATGTACTTATCGACGTAAACGTTATTTTTGAAGGCACAGTCACGCTTGGTAATAATGTACAAATAGGTCCTAACTGTGTCCTTAAAAATTGTAGTATTGGTGATAACGTTATTATTAAAGCTAATACGCTGATTGAAGATGCCACAGTTGCAGATAAGTGTACGCTTGGTCCTTATGCTCGCCTTCGCCCAGGCGCTGTAATGGAAGAAGACTCACACATTGGTAACTTTGTTGAGATGAAAAAAACCCGACTAGGTAAAGGCTCTAAAGCCAACCACTTAAGTTATTTAGGTGATGCTGAAATTGGCGAAAAAGTGAATATTGGCGCTGGCACTATTACCTGTAACTACGATGGTGTTAACAAAGCAAAAACTATTATTGGCGATAATGCCTTTATTGGTTCTAATTCATCACTCGTTGCTCCAGTAAATATAGGTGCAACTGCAACAATTGGTGCAGGCTCTGTGATCACCAGTACCGTTGAAAATGACCAATTAGCAATTGCACGCTCTAAACAGCGTAATTTAACGGGTTGGAAACGCCCAGTTAAAAAATAACAATAGAGGCTACTTAGGTAGCCTTTTTTATTTTAGCTGAAGTTTAAATTGCTCTTTATAGCGTCTAGACAAGTTAAGTACTTTACCTGTTGTTAGTTTTATTTCACTGTCGCCACTGGGTAGTGGTGTAATGGACTCCACTTTATCGAGTTTTACGCCATGGCTGCGGTGAATTCTACAAAACCCCTGCACTTCAAGTTGTTTACTTAATGCTGTAAGCGTTGCCCTTAACGGATATATACGTGAGCCTATATATAGGTTTACATAATTACCCGATGATTCAAGCCAATCAACATCCTCTATTTTTATAATGAATTCTTTTCCGAGCTTTTTAACTAATAGGCGGTTTATGGTCGATGTTGTTTGCTGCTCACTTTCTTCAATTGAAGAGGCTTCACCTAGTAACTGCTGCACCACATATTGATATACTTTGATAAGTACGATGAAAAACACAAAACTTATAGCGTCTTTCTGGTATTCATAAATAAGCTCAAACCAGCTAAGTCCAAAGTTGTAAGACCCATCATTCAACAAATATATGAATTTACGAACCCCTACCATAATACCAACGTGTAACACGCTAAATATAATAGAGGCACCAAAGTACATACCTAATGAGGCCGTAATATTTTGCCAATTAAAAGATAAGTGTCTTAAAAACCAAATTAAAATAGGGAATATAAGCAAAGTACTCAAGGCACTTGAATACTCCCAAACAAATGGCTCCCACATTAAAAAAGTTAAAGCCCCTTCTCTTTGGGCTTCCATTATTTGGGTTGTAGCGTTTACTGTATTATTAATTAATACGTAAGCACACAGTAATACTGATGCGTAAATGCTTTGAAAACGTTGAAAGTGCTGTAGGTTCATAAATGTATGCTTATTGCTGACGTGGCACGCTTATCCCTGTATACCACCTTTTATCACTATTGCTTGTAATATAAGCACTTATAGATAGTTTTAGCGAGAGCTTTAGGTATGAATAACGCATAACATACATAAAGTAGTAAAAGCATGAGCACTCAAGTACAATAACCTTCATTAGTTAATTCGCGTAAATATTATCTTGATTGGCTTAGGGTAATCGCATTTGCGTCGCTAATTTTTTATCACATTGGCATGTTGTATAGCGAAAACTGGGGATTTCATTTTAAAAGTAATTATACATCACAGTATGTTGAATATTTAATGTTGGTGTTTTCACCTTGGCGCATGTTGCTCATTTGGTTTATTTCGGGCGTAGCACTGCGTTTTATGATTGATAAAGTAAGCAGCTTTAAATCTTGGTTACATTTCACCTTATACCGTTCTATTTTTTTACTATTACCCTTGCTGGTGGGGTTATGGTTAATAGTGCCTTTACAGTTGTTTGCAGAAATGTCACAGCAAGGTGTTATTGATATTAGCTATTGGCAATTTTATTTAGCTTTTATAGAGACGAACAATACGCTTTTTATTAATTATCAGTCTGGAGTGTGGCCGAATGTGGATGTAAATCACTTATGGTATTTGCGTTCGTTGTGGCAATTTATGCTGATCATTATTGTTTTAACTCTTTTTGCACGCTTGCCCTTTATTGCGCCTTTAAAAACCTTTGTTAAGGGGGGTATGTCATTTGGGTTTTTAATTACCTTGCTCACTATTGCCACACTATTTACAAGCCATTACTTAACTGGCGATTCAATCAGAGAGACTAACGGCTTAATACTGCTACTCGCAGGATACATACTTGCTAAAAACACTTACTTTTGGAACTGCTTAGATAAAAACTTGGTATTACTAGCTTTGAGTTTTGCGGTTTTGTTTGTACTTATAATATTAAGTTATCAGAAGGTGTTTACTCTTCCTCATTTTATTTTAAGCGCTAGCTACAATATTCAACGTGTTGTAGGTGTATTTTTTGTACTCGCGTTCGCTCACCGATTTTTAAATTTTAATACTTACTATTTAAAACAGCTCAATGTATGGGTGTTTCCCTTTTATTTATTGCATCAAAGCATTTTGATTATTTTGTGTTTTTTACTACAGCCTTTAAGTTTAGGGCCTGTTGCTGAACCATTCATCATTATTACAGGGACTTGGTCTTTTTGCGGTGTTATTACATGGGGTATTACACGTATTGATGTACTTAGACCTTTGCTAGGGGTTGCAATTAAACGAGATTATTCCCCTACTGTAAAAATTCTTGGTTATACGGCCGCTTTAATTTTAATAACTCCGCTAGCGTATAAGCTAATTACTTAGGCTAAGGGGCTGTATTAAAACTGCCATAATCTTGTCATGCCTGTGTGTTGATATTTAGCAAATACAATACTAAGGAAAATTACATGTTTGAAAAATCAATTATTGCGCTGTCACTTATATCTGTTCTTACTGGTTGCTCACTTGATGGTGACGATGGTCAAAACGGCTCTCAAGGATTACAGGGAGAACAAGGCACAGGTGGGACTAATGGGTTAAATGGTATAAATGCCAATTCAGCATTAAATATTAACCTTGTGGGTAGAGGTGTATTAAATGCACAAAGCCCAGAAGGTGCAGCTGAAATAGTTGCATATCAAGCATCTAAAAAATGGATTTACGCTATTAACAGTTCAGGTGATGACGCTGTTGTTAATATTTTACCCGCCGACACCTTTGATACTGCCGCACTCGTTAAAGATAACGAAGGGGTTATAAACGGCACAAATTTAACATCCGTTATTACGTTGCCTTTAAACGAGTTCACCCAAGGCGATGCAAACAGCATTGCTATTGATGAAAATAACAATCTACTTGCAGTGGCAATGGCTGCTGAAAGCACGGGTGATACAGGTCAAATTACTTTTTACGATATAAGCGGCGACTCACCTGTATTTATTAAAAATGTAACGGTCGGATTTTTACCAGACATGGTGACGTTCACCCATGATGGCGCAAAGGCAGTGGTTGCTAACGAAGGTGAACCAAGTGGCGACTACAGCGTAGATCCTGAAGGTTCTATTAGTATTATCGATATAACAAATAATGTAATAGCCGATACAGCAATAAATATTGATTTTAAAGCCTATAACAACAAACAAACCGAACTAGAAGCGCAAGGGGTAGTTTTTGCAAACCCAAATGGTCGTACTATTAACGGTAATCTAATAAATACCACCGTAGCTATGGATTTAGAACCCGAGTACGTTAGCATTTCTAAAGATAACAAATATGCTTATGTATCTATTCAAGAAAACAATGCACTTGCAATAGTTAACCTACAAGACAACAGTCTTGAGCTAAAGGGCTTAGGCTTTAAAGATTGGTCAAGCTTACAACTTGATGCCTCAGATAAAGACGGCGGCGTGAATTTTAAATCATACCCAGGGCTCTATGGTATGTACCAGCCCGATACTATCTCAAGCTTTAGTTGGAAAGGCGCTAACTTTATAGTTACTGCCAACGAAGGTGACGCAAGAGAATACTTTTTTGATACAACGGATGAAGCAGACTGTATAGCAAAGGGCGGGCTTGATTACGATAAAGACGATGGCTGCTTAGCTTATATAGATGAAAGCCGCGTTGAAGACTTAACGCTTGCTGCTAATTTTGATTACTTAAATAATGACGATGATGATATTGGTCGCTTAAAAGTAACAACAATAAAAGGCGATACCAATAACGACGGACAATACGAATCGCTTTACGGCTATGGCGCACGTTCTTTTACTATTTGGGATAGCAATGGGCTGGTGGTTTTTGATTCAGGTGACGATATAGCACGTATAACAGCATCTGTACATGGTGAATCATTTAACAATAATGAAGATGAAAACAAAGGTGACTCACGTTCAGATGATAAAGGCGCAGAGCCTGAAGCGCTGACTATTGGTAAAATTGACGATCGTACATTTGCTTTTGTTGGATTAGAACGTATGGGCGGTATTATGGTTTACGACATTACTAATCCATACAATGTGCAATTTGAAGACTACTTCTATAATAGAGGCTTAATTAAAGGAGCGAATATTACAGGCGATTTGGCACCTGAAGGAATGGTATTCGTTTCAGCAGAGCAAAGTGCAACAGGAAATCCACTCTTAATTGTTGGAAATGAAATATCAGGCTCTATTGCCGTATGGGAAATAGCATCTAAATAAATCTTTAATTTTAAATAAAGCTGTGTGTTGTTTGTTTAACATACAGCTTAGTTTAAACCTTACTAATACATCATCAATTGATACATAAATTATGAGTGTTTTTTAAACTAAAAGTATCCTACAGCCCTTTATTTGTATAGCTTTCATACTAAATTCATTTAATTGTCAAAAAGCTGAAATAAAACATTGACCCCCGCTCGAATCTCCCTATAATGCGACCCCACTGAGACAGGAAACGCCAACGCATAGCGAGAAGCGAACTACTCAGAGAGTTAAATAAAACTTCGGTTTTAAATTATCTAAAAAGAAAGTTTAAAACTAAGTGTTGACTCGAAAAATAAAGGGTGTATTATTCGCATCCCTTGAGACGCTAAAGCGACTCAAAACGTTCTTTAACAATATAAAGCAATCATCTGTGTGGGCACTCGTACAGATTGAGTTCTAACAGCCAACCTACTTACTCTTTATGAGTAATTAGCGAGGCAAACAAATTTAGAGTCTCAATTGAAAACTGAGTGACCAACAGAATAGTTATTTCGGTAATTATTCGGCACAGTCAATTCAATATCGAAAGATATTAAAATAAATTCAGAATTCATTGAGCTGTCGAAAGACATAAAACTTTTTAATTGAAGAGTTTGATCATGGCTCAGATTGAACGCTGGCGGCAGGCCTAACACATGCAAGTCGAGCGGTAACAGAAAGTAGCTTGCTACTTTGCTGACGAGCGGCGGACGGGTGAGTAATGCTTGGGAACATGCCTTGAGGTGGGGGACAACAGTTGGAAACGACTGCTAATACCGCATAATGTCTACGGACCAAAGGGGGCTTCGGCTCTCGCCTTTAGATTGGCCCAAGTGGGATTAGCTAGTTGGTGAGGTAATGGCTCACCAAGGCGACGATCCCTAGCTGGTTTGAGAGGATGATCAGCCACACTGGGACTGAGACACGGCCCAGACTCCTACGGGAGGCAGCAGTGGGGAATATTGCACAATGGGCGCAAGCCTGATGCAGCCATGCCGCGTGTGTGAAGAAGGCCTTCGGGTTGTAAAGCACTTTCAGTCAGGAGGAAAGGTTAACGGTTAATACCCGTTAGCTGTGACGTTACTGACAGAAGAAGCACCGGCTAACTCCGTGCCAGCAGCCGCGGTAATACGGAGGGTGCGAGCGTTAATCGGAATTACTGGGCGTAAAGCGTACGCAGGCGGTTTGTTAAGCGAGATGTGAAAGCCCCGGGCTCAACCTGGGAACTGCATTTCGAACTGGCAAACTAGAGTGTGATAGAGGGTGGTAGAATTTCAGGTGTAGCGGTGAAATGCGTAGAGATCTGAAGGAATACCGATGGCGAAGGCAGCCACCTGGGTCAACACTGACGCTCATGTACGAAAGCGTGGGGAGCAAACGGGATTAGATACCCCGGTAGTCCACGCCGTAAACGATGTCTACTAGAAGCTCGGAGCCTCGGTTCTGTTTTTCAAAGCTAACGCATTAAGTAGACCGCCTGGGGAGTACGGCCGCAAGGTTAAAACTCAAATGAATTGACGGGGGCCCGCACAAGCGGTGGAGCATGTGGTTTAATTCGATGCAACGCGAAGAACCTTACCTACACTTGACATACAGAGAACTTACCAGAGATGGTTTGGTGCCTTCGGGAACTCTGATACAGGTGCTGCATGGCTGTCGTCAGCTCGTGTTGTGAGATGTTGGGTTAAGTCCCGCAACGAGCGCAACCCCTATCCTTAGTTGCTAGCAGGTAATGCTGAGAACTCTAAGGAGACTGCCGGTGATAAACCGGAGGAAGGTGGGGACGACGTCAAGTCATCATGGCCCTTACGTGTAGGGCTACACACGTGCTACAATGGCGCATACAGAGTGCTGCGAACTCGCGAGAGTAAGCGAATCACTTAAAGTGCGTCGTAGTCCGGATTGGAGTCTGCAACTCGACTCCATGAAGTCGGAATCGCTAGTAATCGCGTATCAGAATGACGCGGTGAATACGTTCCCGGGCCTTGTACACACCGCCCGTCACACCATGGGAGTGGGTTGCTCCAGAAGTAGATAGTCTAACCCTCGGGAGGACGTTTACCACGGAGTGATTCATGACTGGGGTGAAGTCGTAACAAGGTAGCCCTAGGGGAACCTGGGGCTGGATCACCTCCTTATACGATTTAGAACTTATTTGTTCGTAGTGTCCACACAGATGATTGTTAATTAGTGCGTGTCCTTCGGGATAACTAATTAATATGCTCTTTAAAAATTTGGAAAAGCTGATAATAAAATTCTGATGAATAACATTGTTATTTATCAAGAGTTTTCAAAAGTAAAAAAAGAATGGTAGCAGTACCATTCAGTGCCATTTAGTTAACTCTTATGAGTTGATTGATTGGTATCTACTTTAGTATTCAATATTGACTTCTGGCGAAGTTAAACTGTCACAAAACAAAGACCCGTTTGGGTTGTATGGTTAAGTGACTAAGCGTACACGGTGGATGCCTTGGCAGTTGGAGGCGATGAAGGACGTATTAACTTGCGATAAGCTTAGTCAAGCTAGTAAAAAGCGCTTGAGACTAAGATTTCCGAATGGGGAAACCCACCTGCTTGCAGGTATCGTTAACTGAATACATAGGTTAACGAGGCGAACGCGGAGAACTGAAACATCTAAGTACCCGTAGGAAAAGAAATCAACCGAGATTCCGAAAGTAGCGGCGAGCGAAATCGGAACAGCCCTTAAGCTTATTATGTGTTAATGGAAGGCTGCTGGAAAGCGCCACGATACAGGGTGATAGTCCCGTACATGAAAAGACATTTTAAGTGAAATCGAGTAGGTCGGAGCACGTGAAACTTTGACTGAATATAGGTGGACCATCATCTAAGGCTAAATACTCCCAACTGACCGATAGTGAACCAGTACCGTGAGGGAAAGGCGAAAAGAACCCCTGTGAGGGGAGTGAAATAGAACCTGAAACCGTGTACGTACAAGCAGTAGGAGCCCACTTGTTGGGTGACTGCGTACCTTTTGTATAATGGGTCAGCGACTTATATTTTGTAGCGAGGTTAACCGAATAGGGTAGCCGTAGGGAAACCGAGTCTTAACTGGGCGAATAGTTGCAAGGTATAGACCCGAAACCCGGTGATCTAGCCATGGGCAGGTTGAAGGTTGAGTAACATCAACTGGAGGACCGAACCCACTAACGTTGAAAAGTTAGGGGATGACCTGTGGCTAGGAGTGAAAGGCTAATCAAACCGGGAGATAGCTGGTTCTCCCCGAAATCTATTTAGGTAGAGCCTCGGACGAATACTTACGGGGGTAGAGCACTGTTAAGGCTAGGGGGTCATCCCGACTTACCAACCCTTTGCAAACTCCGAATACCGTAAAGTAATATCCGGGAGACACACGGCGGGTGCTAACGTCCGTCGTGAAGAGGGAAACAACCCAGACCGCCAGCTAAGGTCCCAAAGTCATAGTTAAGTGGGAAACGATGTGGAAAGGCCCAGACAGCCAGGAGGTTGGCTTAGAAGCAGCCATCCTTTAAAGAAAGCGTAATAGCTCACTGGTCGAGTCGGTCTGCGCGGAAGATGTAACGGGGCTAAACTATGCACCGAAGCTGCGGATTCAGAATTTATTCTGAGTGGTAGGGGAGCGTTCTGTAAGCCGTTGAAGGTGTACCGGGAGGTATGCTGGAGGTATCAGAAGTGCGAATGCTGACATGAGTAACGATAATGGGAGTGAAAAACTCCCACGCCGGAAGACCAAGGGTTCCTATCCCATGTTAATCAGGGTAGGGTAAGTCGACCCCTAAGGCGAGGCCGAAAGGCGTAGTCGATGGGAAACAGATTAATATTTCTGTACTCGATATAATTGCGATGGGGGGACGGAGCAGGCTAAGCAAGCATAGCGTTGGTAGTCTATGTGAAAGTGAGTAGGGCGTTTGTTTAGGTAAATCCGGACAGACATTAAACCTGAGACACGAGACGAGTCACTACGGTGATGAAGTTGCTGATGCCATACTTCCAGGAAAAGCCTCTAAGCTTCAGATTATATGGAATCGTACCCCAAACCGACACAGGTGGTCAGGTAGAGAATACTAAGGCGCTTGAGAGAACTCGGGTGAAGGAACTAGGCAAAATCGTACCGTAACTTCGGGAGAAGGTACGCTCCTATCTGTGATGAGACTTGCTCTCTAAGCGGACGGGAGCCGCAGTGACCAGGTGGCTGGGACTGTTTATTAAAAACACAGCACTGTGCAAAATCGCAAGATGACGTATACGGTGTGACACCTGCCCGGTGCCGGAAGGTTAATTGATGGGGTTATCCTTAGGGAGAAGCTCTTGATCGAAGCCCCGGTAAACGGCGGCCGTAACTATAACGGTCCTAAGGTAGCGAAATTCCTTGTCGGGTAAGTTCCGACCTGCACGAATGGTGTAACCATGGCCACGCTGTCTCCACCCGAGACTCAGTGAAATTGAAATCGCAGTGAAGATGCTGTGTACCCGCGGCTAGACGGAAAGACCCCGTGAACCTTTACTACAGCTTGGCACTGAACATTGAACCTACATGTGTAGGATAGGTGGGAGACTTTGAAGCAGCGACGCTAGTTGTTGTGGAGTCAACCTTGAAATACCACCCTTGTAGTTTTGATGTTCTAACGTTGGCCCCTGAATCGGGGTTACGGACAGTGCCTGGTGGGTAGTTTGACTGGGGCGGTCTCCTCCTAAAGAGTAACGGAGGAGCACGAAGGTTGGCTAAGTACGGTCGGACATCGTACGGTTAGTGTAATGGTAGAAGCCAGCTTAACTGCGAGACAGACACGTCGAGCAGGTACGAAAGTAGGTCATAGTGATCCGGTGGTTCTGAATGGAAGGGCCATCGCTCAACGGATAAAAGGTACTCCGGGGATAACAGGCTGATACCGCCCAAGAGTTCATATCGACGGCGGTGTTTGGCACCTCGATGTCGGCTCATCACATCCTGGGGCTGAAGTCGGTCCCAAGGGTATGGCTGTTCGCCATTTAAAGTGGTACGCGAGCTGGGTTTAGAACGTCGTGAGACAGTTCGGTCCCTATCTGCCGTGGGCGTTTGAGAATTGAGAGGGGTTGCTCCTAGTACGAGAGGACCGGAGTGAACGAACCGCTGGTGTTCGGGTTGTCATGCCAATGGCATTGCCCGGTAGCTACGTTCGGAACTGATAAGCGCTGAAAGCATCTAAGCGCGAAGCAGGCCTCGAGATGAGTTCTCACTAGACTTTTAAAGTCTCTGAAGGGCCGTTGAAGACTACAACGTTGATAGGCAAGATGTGGAAGTGGTGTGAGCCATTAAGCTAACTTGTACTAATTACCCGTGAGGCTTAACCATACAACGCCAAACGCGTTTTATGTGATAGTGAAACAAGCGAAGAAGTTAATATAACTAAAGTAGATATTTACTGAAAGACTTAAAAAATATTATCAGATATTTTCCAAATTCAGTTAGTGCGTAGCGATACGGATTAACGCCCAAATTTGCTTGGTGACAATAGCGTTTTGGACCCACCTGATTCCATGCCGAACTCAGTAGTGAAACGAAACAGCGCCGATGATAGTGTAGCATTTGCTATGTGAAAGTAGGACATTACCAGGCTTCAAATTGTAGAAAGCCCGAATCTAACGATTCGGGCTTTTTTACGTCTGCAGAAAAGTGAAATACGCGCAATTAACACACACTCACATCAACACCCATCACGTAGGGCGGGCGAGCGCAGCGACTCCCAACGTTAAAATTACATCGAGAATAGCTACAATGTTCTTATTTCACGAGCTGGGTTACCCGCTACTACAGTATTAGGCATTACATTTTTAGTAACCACAGCACCCGCACCCACAATACTATTTTCACCAATACTCACACCCGCTAAAATAATTGCACCTGCGCCAACCCATACGTTATTGCCTAACGCGATAGGTGCTGCAAAGTTTTCCTTATTAAGCCTTTTTGCTGGATTAGTAGCATGTGACACAGCTAAAAGCTGAACGTTCGGGCCTATTAAACAGTCATCACCAATGGTGATTGAGTGATTGGCTAATGGCGAGTCGAGAAGTGTGCAATTAATATTCATAAAAGTACGATCACCAATAACTATTTGATTGCCGTAATCGCAATGAAAACCTGATTCTATAATTACACCATCACCCGACTTTAAAAATAACTCTTTGATACGTTTTAAGTTGCCTTTACTTGGGCTCTTATTAAATAAACGGCAGGTTTCACCTGCTTGCTTTCGCTGTGCTAAGTATTCTTTACTGATACTGTTAAATGACTGCATTGTATTTATCTTTATAACTTAATTAGTTACAGCTTACCGTACTTTTAGTTTTATTATTATTAGAATAAAACTGTGTTTTTTTTGCTCGTTCACTTGCCATTTAAGTTGTTTCGTTTAAAATCGCATAACTTTCGAAATGAAACTTAATTCACGAGCTTTATGACTAAACGAAACACACAGCAGCGTCGTCACAATATACTGGTTCAAGTTAATGAATTAGGTGAAGTCGCCGTTGAAAAGTTAGCACAGCAGTTTCAAACATCTGAAGTAACCATTCGAAAAGATTTAACCTCGCTTGAAAAAAGTGGCTTATTACTTCGCCGCTACGGTGGTGCTATTGCACTACCTAAAGAAATTGTTAGCGATGAAGTAGATTCAAAGCGCAAAGTCGCAATAGCAAAAGCAGCAGCAAAACTTATAAAAGATCATAACCGCATTATTATTGATAGCGGACGCACTACGGCAGCTATGATCCCTGAGCTTGCAGATAAGCGTGGGCTAGTTGTTATGACCAACGCTATTAAAGTAGCGAGTCGTTTATTAGCACTCGAGAACGAGCCGACACTTTTAATGACCGGCGGAACGTGGGATCCACATTCTGAGTCATTTCAGGGGCAAGTTGCTGAAAATGTATTATGTTCTTACGACTTTGATCAGCTATTTATTGGCGCTGACGGCATAGATGTAAAGCGCGGTACTACTACCTTTAATGAGCTAGTTGGTTTAAGCCAAGTTATGGCAAAAGCCGCTCGTGAAGTAATTGTAATGGTTGAATCAGATAAGATTGGCCGAAAAATACCAAATTTAGAATTACCGTGGAAAATAGTAACCACATTAATAACCGACGATGGCTTAGCAGACGATAAGCGCAAAGCAATTGAGGCGTGTGGTGTAAAACTAATTTGTGCAGAGATTATACAATAGCTACTCAGTAGCAAGTATTTTAAAAATTAATGGAGACACTATGTGTGGAATAGTTGGGGCAGTTGCAGAACGTCCAGTAAACAAAATTTTAGTTGAAGGCCTTAAACGTCTTGAATACCGTGGTTATGACTCAGCAGGCGTAGCATTGCTTGATGGCAACACACTTAATACTGTTAAAGCAGTGGGTAAAGTAGTTAACGTAGAAGCAGCTCTAGAAAAAGCAGGTGTTAGCGGTCATACAGGTATTGCACATACGCGCTGGGCAACACATGGTAGCGTTACAGAAGCAAATGCACACCCACATGTATCAAACAACCAGTTAGCACTTGTGCACAACGGTATTATTGAAAACCACGCGAGTCTACGTACAGCACTTAAAGCAGATGGTTACGAATTCTTATCAGACACTGATACAGAAGTAATGGTGCATTTAATTCACCAACTTCGTAAACAACACACAACGTTACTTGCATCAGTACAAGCAGCTGTTAAACAGTTTGAAGGCGCTTTTGGTACTGTTGTATTTGATAAAGACAACGACAACGAAATCATTGTAGCGCGCTCAGGTAGTCCTCTTGTTATTGGTTTAGGCCTTGGCGAAAACTTTATTGCGTCTGATCAGTTAGCATTACTACCTGTTACTCGTAGCTTCATCTTTTTAGAAGAAGGCGACGTAGCACGTATTACACGTGACACAGTAGAAATTTTTGATGCAGATGGTAACGCAGTTGAGCGTGAAGTGATTGAATCAAACATTACGCAAGATGCATCAGGCAAAGGCGATTACCGTCACTACATGCTAAAAGAAATTTACGAGCAGCCACTTGCTGTACGTAATACTCTTGAAGGGCGTTTAAACGACGACCGTGTAGCAATTGATGCCTTTGGCGAAAGCGCTCAGCAAATATTTAAAGATGTAAAACATGTGCAAATTATTGCCTGTGGTACGTCTTACCATTCAGGTATGGTTGCACGTTACTGGCTTGAGCAGTTTGCGGGTGTTAGCTGTAATGTAGAAATAGCTTCTGAATTTAGATACCGTCAGTCGTTTGTTCATGAAAATAGCTTACTTGTTACTATTTCTCAATCGGGTGAAACTGCCGATACGCTAGCTGCATTACGCCTAGCTAAAGAGCAAGGTTACATGGCCTCAATGACTATTTGTAACGTACCTGGTTCATCGCTTGTACGCGAATCAGACCTTGCCTTTATGACTAAAGCAGGCGCTGAAATAGGCGTGGCATCTACTAAAGCATTCACAACGCAGTTAGTTGGTTTGTTAATGCTTACTGCGTCTATAGCTCAGGAAAAAGGCCTTGATCAAAGCGCAATTGTAAATGCAATTAAAGTACTTCCAGCTAAGTTAGAAGAAACATTATTACTCGCTGATGGTATCGCAGATCTTGCAGAAGAGTTTGCTGATAAGCACCACTCATTGTTTTTAGGTCGTGGCTCGCAATACCCAATTGCAATGGAAGGTGCGCTTAAACTTAAAGAGATTTCGTACATTCACGCAGAAGCTTACGCAGCGGGCGAGCTAAAACACGGCCCATTAGCACTTATTGATGCCGACATGCCAATTATTGTTGTAGCACCAAATAACGAATTGCTAGAAAAACTTAAATCAAACGTAGAAGAAGTACGCGCACGTGGCGGCATTATTTACGTATTCGCAGATAAAGATTCACACTTTGAGTCAGACGACACAATGCGTGTAATCAACGTAAACCACACTGACGACATTATTGCGCCAATTGTTTACACCTTGCCATTGCAGCTACTGTCTTACTACGTAGCGGTAATTAAAGGCACTGACGTTGACCAACCACGTAACTTAGCTAAATCGGTTACGGTTGAGTAAAATCAAAAGGTTGGTAATTACCTGTTAAAGATAAAAAGGCGCTCAATGCGCCTTTTTTTGTACCTCAAAGCCTGTTAGATTAAATAACACACTACTTTCTAAAGGATTAGTCATGCGTTTATTAACCGCTGTTTTTATATATAGTTTATTTTCATTGTTTTCTAATAGTGCACTTGCAGAGCCTGATTTGAAGCAGCAAACCATTAGCTATACGCAACAAACACATACTATCAATTCAGTAATTTTAAATGAGCTACGTACCGTTGTAGTTCAACTTCCAAAGAGTTACCAAGCTAATGCAAACAAAGTTTATCCTGTAATTTATCGCCTAGATGGCGCGGGTAATATACCGCTTATAAGTGCTGTAATGGATCGGCTGCAAAATAATAATCGTGCGCCTGAGGTTATTATTGTCGCTATTGAAAACACTAATCGCTTAAGAGATTTATACCCCACAGTTAATAAAGAGCCACAAGGCCCGGTAGGTGAAGGCGGAGGCGCAGCAAAGTTTTTAGCATTTATTGAGCAAGAGCTTATGCCCTTGATTAATAAAAGCTATCGTACGCATAACTTTAATGTGATTGCTGGGGGCTCAGCAGCAGGCGTGTTTGCACTTTATACTATGCAAGCTAACCCTGAGCTTTTCCAAGCGCATATTGCTTACAGCCCTGCCGTTTGGTGGAACTATGGCGCACCGGTAAAAGCGACTAAGTCGTTTATTAATAAATCAAAAGACCTGAATAACTATGTTTATATAAATATTGGCGAAGAAGCTGGCTTAATGCGTGAGCGATATAATGAGCTGCAGCAAGCTTTACAATTTAATAGCTTGCCAAATTTACGCTTTTTCAGTGACGCATTTGAAAATGTATCGCATAACTTAACATCTGCCGCTGGGGCCTTTAATGCTTACCATCATTTATTTTTACCCAAACAAATGCCCATGAGTGCTTTAAGCGATGATATAGAATCTATTGATGTTTATTATAAAAAGTTATCTCAGCAATGGGGGGAGCAAATAACACCTCCAGAGGCGGCTGTTAGGCAACTTGGTTACAACCTAGTAAATATGCAGCAATATGAGCGGGCTGTGGCAGTATTTAAGCATAATGTTAAGCATCACTCACAATCTGTTGATGCACTATGGGGGTTAGGTTATGGCTATGAATTACAAGGTAATATACAACAGGCACTTATTAAAATAGAGGCTGCTTTAAATGTCGTAGATACCACATACCCCTATTTAGATACCTTAAAAGAGACTAAAAGTAGATTACAAACACAGTTAAATAAAACCCAGTAATATAAAAGGACAATGCGCGGGGGGAGCCTGCGCTTACAGTTACCTTTACAACACGCCGCTGATATTTAAATCACTAATCTCTACTTAATAAGCGCTAAATACGCTAAAATTACAGGCTACTTTTTTAGCAATAAGCCCGTAATAAATATGACCTCAGCCACAAGCCCTAGCACTTTTTCCGAACTTGGCATTATTCCAGAGCTATTAGCTCGATTAACCGATTTGGAATATACCCAGCCTACACCTATCCAAGCTAAGGCTATACCTAGTGTGCTTGCGGGTAGTGACCTAATTGCAGGGGCAAATACCGGTTCAGGTAAAACAGCAACGTTTGCATTACCTATGTTGCAAAAAGCTTTCCTTGAGCAGGGCGCTAAAAATACTGCCAGCAAAGGTAATTTTGTAACGGGGCTTATTTTAGTACCGACGCGTGAGCTTGCTACGCAAGTGGCCGATAGCGTTAAATCGTATTCTGCTAACTTTAATGGTGCAATTAAAACAGTTGCAGTGTTTGGTGGTGTGTCGGTTAATACACAAATGCAGGCTCTACGCGGCGGCGCCGATATTATTGTAGCAACACCAGGACGTTTGCTCGATTTAATCTCAAGCAACGCTATTAAGCTTGATAAAGTAACTACGCTTGTACTTGATGAAGCCGACCGTATGCTAAGCCTTGGCTTTACCGAAGAGCTGGCTGAGCTATTAGCGCTTATGCCTGCTAACAAACAAACTATGTTGTTTTCAGCCACCTTTCCAGAACAAGTAACACAATTAACGCAAGAGCTTTTAAACGACCCAGTTGAAATACAAGTACAAAACAAAGACGAAAGCACCTTAGTACAGCGTGTTTTTACCGTAAACAAAGGTGAAAAAACCACAGTTTTAGCGCATTTAATTAAAACGCATAAATGGCGCCAAGCACTGATTTTTGTCAACGCTAAAAAAGACTGTGAGCATTTAGCGGCTAAGCTTGAAAAACGCGGTGTTAATGCACAAGTTTTCCATGGCGATAAAGGCCAAAGTGAACGTACTCGCGTAATAGAAAAATTTAAAGCGGGCGAAATCGAAGTACTTATCGCAACCGATATTGCTGCACGTGGTTTGGATATTGAAAAGCTGCCAGTGGTAATAAACTTTAATCTACCACGAAGCCCGTCTGATTATATGCACCGTATTGGTCGAAGCGGCCGTGCTGGTGAAGTAGGCTTAGCGCTTTCATTGGTTGATTATGAAGATTTGCATCACTTTAAAATAATCGAGAAGAAAAATAAACTACGTCTTGAACGTGAGGAAATAGCAGGCTTTGCCGTTAACCAAGCTAATCTTGATGCTGCCGAGGCGCTTAAAAATGAAAAGCCAATGGCAAAACCAGAAGGCACAGGCAAGAAAAAGAAAAAAAATAAAGCTGATGATATAGATGATGTATGGAGTGGTTGGAGGGGGCGTTCTAAATAGGAAATATAATTTATTATTTTGTCTAAACTTACAATTGGCGATAAAATCAGTTGTTGACGTATTGGTCAATTTTGACTAAGATCATTATTAACAACTAACCCTACTTCCACGCGTAGCATTGAGTCTCCTGGATATAGGGAGAAAAAGCCGACCTTAGTGTCGGTTTTTTTGTAGCTAAAATTTAAGGATCGACTTTGAAGACTCGAATATATATTGATGGATATAATTTATATTATGGATGTCTTAAGCGAACGCCTTATAAATGGTTAGATATATTTAAATTATTTGATAACTATATCCTTCCCAGTTCTGCAAGTGAAGCCCACACTAGCAATAATTTAAGCGTTAAGTTTTTTACTGCGAATATTGTAGAAAAGGCAGCTACGTCAAAAGATTCTTTAGCTGATCAGCAGGCTTATCACAGGGCTTTAACTTTCAATAGTTCAAATGGTCAGCTAGAAATAATCAAAGGTTACTACTCTGTAAACCCAACACGTGCATTTAAAATTGATGAAAAAGAACCTAAAAAACACCCAAATGAATGTGAGTATGTGAGTATGTGGATATTTGGAAGCTTGAAGAAAAGCAAACTGATGTAAATATTGCGGTTGAGGCTTTATTTGATGTATTTACGGATGACTCAATTGAGCAAGTTGTGTTTGTTACTAATGATACAGACTTAGAAAGGGCTTTAGAAAAAATAAAATCTCTAAATAAAGTTAAGATAGGCTTAGTGATCCCTACTACTGATAGTGTTCGTTACCCCAATGAAAAACTAGATATACATGCTGACTGGACACGCAAGAATATTTTAATTGAAGAACTAAAACAGTCGCAGTTGCCACGTGTTATCCAGGGAGGAAGAAAACCAGTTTCTAAACCTATAGGTTGGTTTGGTCAGCCAGAAATACTTGAAGAAATAATATTAACTTTATTACAAGTTGAAGCTAATCGAACTAAATGCTGGCGCTGGTTGGAAAAACCATTACCTAGCTTTGATGATTTACCGCCATTAACGGATCCTCCAATTCTATTACTTGATAATGAAGAAACAGCAAAAATAGTGCTAAGTTACGCACAAAAATATACTCAGCTATTTAATAACTAGCTACATGAAACTACTTATATTTAATAAAGGGTGAAATGTGGACTTAATATCAAAACTATTATTACTTTCTACTACTTTAATATGCTTTAAATTAAGCGCTAATACCCCATACGAAATCCCTAGAAGTAGCGTTATTGAACTAACAGAACCTTCTAGTAAGCGTGTTTACTCTGTTTACATTCAATTGCCTAAGTCATATCAAAATAAGCCGGATAAAACATATCCAGTTATTTATTTAACCGATGCGCCGTACACGTTTCCTATAGTGGCAGGGGCAACACGATTTCCTATGAATACCGGAAAAATGTAGCAAGCAATTATTGTCGCCATTGGTTACGAAAAAGGGTCTATTGGATCAGCTAGTCGAATTAGAGACTACACACCTACCTTTGCAAAAGATTGAAAAAAACAAACAGGTAATGCGCAAGGGCACATTAAGTTTATTACAAACACTGTGTTTCCTTATATTGAGCAAAGCCACCGTGCAAGTAGCACACAAAAAACCTACATAGGAAACTCTTTAGGCGGTTTATTTGGTGCGACTATTTTATTTACGACACCCGATTTATTTAGCAATTATATTATTGGTAGCCCGTCTGTTTGGTTTAATGATAATGCACTATTAGCGTTGAAAGTAAATAAGTTAAAGTTGCCTATAAAGGTGTGTATATCTGTTGGAGCAAGGGAAACGCCAGCTTTTGGTGAGGGGCAAAATATGGTGCAAGGGGCACAGCAACTAGTGCAAAAAATAAAAGCGCTTAACAGCGACAGTATTGAATTAAAAAGTGTTGTTATTGAAGGGGCTAGTCATGCAACCGCATTTCCAACAACAGCAATCCAAGGCTTAGATTGGGTGCTGGGTAAAGCGAATTAGTCACTAAAAACCCATCACTAACTTTGTGAATGATGGGTTTTAATTTTTAATAGTAATGTAAAGTTATAATCTTTTCAGTAATGTGTTTAGTAACTTAGTGATCTACCTCTTGTGCAATCCCTAACCAGGTAATGCTTGCAGGTGGAAAAGTTAACTCTAGCTCACTTTCAATTTCTAGATCTTCAAGGTGCACTTGCACTATGTGTTGAGCAATTGGGTCGGCAATATAAGCAAACTGACCACTTTGCGCCACTGTCATACTAAAGCTCATTCCTTCGGGCATTGTGGTTACGTCTGCTTGAGTAATATCTACTTGGCCTGCGAGTTCCCAGTGCATTTCACCGTCATGTTCATGCCCAGTAAGTACATTTAAAAAGCCTAGGCTGTCGAGTATTAAAAAGTGTTCACCACTGGCTGAAAAAGAATAAGAAACAGCACTTGCGCCATCAGCAAGTTGCCATTCTACTTCTTCCATTTCGGCATTTTCAGGATGAATGCTAAGCAATACTGAACCACTGCCATCATGCCCTGCGGCAATACCAAAAATTGTGTCATTGTTTTTATGGCCGTACAAAGTACCAATGCGCTGATCGCCTACGGCATCTATATTTACAACTTTTTGAGCGCTGTATACATCACCTTGCTGATGGGCAATCAATACACCATCACCACAACCAAATACAACATAATCGTGATTTTGTGCTGCGCCGTGTAAATCGGGGCAGGTTATTTCTAACGTTTGCTCTAGTTCGTAATTACCATCGTGAAGATGATAAACACCCACTTGATCGGGAAGTACTTTGGCATTTGATGTATTACTTACATCGTCGCGGCGAATGGTTGAGAGTAAATGCTCGCCGCGAGGCTCAGCTACTCCATGCATGTTAATATCGTAGTTAATGCCAGTAAGTGTAGCTGTTGTATTGGTAATATCGTTATCGGTTAGCACTTCTACTGAGGCAGGCGTACCGGTTTCTGCATCGCCATCGTAAAATATTGCTAATTGCCCGTCGTGAGTTATTAAGTGTGTAGGGCGACTACCACTTGTTAGCTCGTAGCTGCTAAACGCAGGGCCTTGCTCATAATCATGCAAGTGCTCACCGTGATCTTCGCGCCATATACCGCCGTCTATAAACCCTAGGTAATCTTGAGTACGATTAGCAATAACAGCATAACGAAAGCCTGGTGATGCAGATAACGTGTTTGAGTCATTGTTCAGTGTAAATGTATCAAGTAATTCGTTGTTGTCTAAATCAAAAAAGCTAGCTTCGTTACTGTCACCTGCCAGAACGGCAAGTCTGCCAAGTGAGTCTATGGTATAGCCGTCGTCATGGTCGTGATCATCGTCATGATTGTGCTCGTCTTCTACAACAATAGGATCTTTTTCCACAATGTTGGTTTCTGCATCGCCACAGGCCGTAATAAATGTAGCGCTAATAGCGAGTGCAATAAGCTTTAATTGATATAGTTTTTTCATGTTTATTTCCTTTAATTATAATTTTTTAACGCTTAAAAATAACCGCGAATACCTAGCGCAAAACTACGTCCTGGACGTGGCGCTATATCCTTTACAAACGAGCTGTGCACGCGTGCTTCTGTATCTGTTAAGTTAGTGCCTCGTAGGTACACAGACATATCTTGGTTTAACACTGAAAGGTCGTAAGAGATGCTCGCATCAACTAAGGTGTAACCGTCTGTGGCTGTTTCTTGTGGGGCTGTGCGGTCTTGCTCTTGATAACGAGTTACGTGAATATGCGCACTGAGTTTATCTGTTTGATAGCTTAGCTGGCTGCCAAAACGAAGCGGTGGTGTACGGGGTAAATCGCCGCCGTCTTTAAGGCGTGCACGAACGTAGTCTGAGAATACATCTAGCTTAAACTCATCTGTTAATTGCCACGCAATTTGCGCTTCAAAACCATGTAAAACTACATCATCTGTTTTAAATAAATAAACGGGTAGCTCTGATGAATGGCCGTGTTCGTCAGCGAGTTCTTCTTCATCGCCATGGTCATGTCCACTTTCGGCATATAAACCGGTGTCTATTTGGTAATAATAGTTATCTACTTGGTTGTAAAAGGCATTTAAAATAAAGCCAACATCGCCTTGAGTTTTACGTAGGGTTAAATCGATATTATTGGCTGTTTCCAGATCTATTGCTTGTTCAGATAAACCCAAATGGCCATCTTCATCTAAATCAAATAGTGCGCCTACTTCGTAAGTGCCAGTGCCAATATGCGGCCCAAACGATAACAACTCAGAGGCAGAAGGTGCACGTTCAGAGCGCGATACCGAAAGCCCTAAGTTATAGTTAGATGTAAAATCCCATACTACCCCTGCTGATAAACTGACTGGCGTAAATTCATGCTCTACATCAAATACGCGAGTGGTTTCTGCGCTTTCTTCGTGGTCATGATCATGCTCGTCGGCTTCTTCTGCTTCATCGTGTGCGTGAGCGTCAATATTTGGCAGTAATACGTCGCCTGCTTCAATGGTTACTCGCTCAATACGCCAACCTACCTGCACTAAAAAATCACCAAAGTGCCTTTCTTCCATTAAGGCTACAGCAAAGCTTTCGGTCTCTGATGGAGGAGTAAAGGCCTCTTCACCTTGTGCTTCAACATCGCTTTGCTTGTAATGAAAGCTAATACCGCCATTCCATTCGTTAAATTGGTTATGCAGTAGGTCTATGCGTAATTCGTTGGTTTCGTTTTTAAAGGTAGTGCCAACAGTGCCGCTCTCAATTTCAGCGTGTTCGTAGTCGGTATGGCCAGCGCGGAGATTTATTTTGTTTAGCCATTTATTATCTAGGTTGTACTCACCTAATAATTGCACTTTAGTTTGCTCTAAATCAGCAAATACGCTTTCTTCTTCGTCGTTGTGTTCTTCCTCTTCTTCCTCGCCGTGCGTATGGCCCGGAATACCGTATTGACGATTAAATTGCTCTACTGCTAAGCCAATAAAGCCGTTATCCATTAAATAGCTCGCGCCAACAGTAAAACCGTCAGACTCTTCATTACTGTTTTCAACTTTGTAATCGCCACGATGCTCTTCACCGTCGCTATCTATATCGGCAGCTACAGGTACCTCGTAGTCATCGGCCTCACGCCAAAATGCATCGGCGTAAAAAGCCATAGAGTCTGTGCCTGTGGTGGCATTAAACGAGGCCACTTTTTGATTATCTACCGAGTTATGTTCTAGGTTCCATTCACCACGCGTGGTGCTGTCGGTGGGTACGCGGTTATCTACTACATTAACCACACCACCAATTGCGCCACTGCCATAAAACAGCGTTGCAGGGCCGCGTAATACTTCAATTTGTTGTGCGGTAGAAGCCTCCGATGCAACAGAGTGATCGGGCCCAACGCGCGAAACATCACTTACATCAAGGCCATTTTGAGTAATGAGTACACGCGGGCCGCTTAAACCACGAATAATAGGCGTGCTGGCTACTTTACCGTGAAAATTTGTATTAACGCCTGGGAGTTTTTCAAGGCTGTCGCCAAGGGTTGCAGCTTGTTGTCGTCTTAGTTGTTCGCCAGATAAAACACTAACAGGCGATGCAGATTCCATTGCCGACATATGAATAGGGGTCGCTTCAATATCAATAACTTCAATAGGCGAGCGCTTTAAATTAAAAGTAACCGATTGGTTTTCATCATTAGTTATTGTTATATCGCGATGAAGATGCGCATAACCAAGGGCTACAACGTGAAGCTCTTTTAAGCCATTTTTTAGTTCTGTTATAACAAATTTACCGTTTTCATCGGTGGTTACTTTAAGATCTGAGCCTTCAACTTCTACCGTTGCATTGGTAACTACTTTACCTTTGTTGTTTAAAACAACGCCTTCTATTGTGGATGCAAGCACACTAGCCGGCAATAAAGCTGCTATGAGAACAGCTAATTGTGATCTACGTTTCATTTGACTACCTTGTTAGATGTTATGTTATATCAATTATGCGAGTAATGTTATAGTATATCAATGGTAATTAACTGATGTTATTAAAATGTCTCCTTAAAAGTAACGTTTTT
The DNA here is from genome assembly GCF_000238395.3 of Pseudoalteromonas arctica A 37-1-2. GTDB lineage: Bacteria > Pseudomonadota > Gammaproteobacteria > Enterobacterales > Alteromonadaceae > Pseudoalteromonas > Pseudoalteromonas arctica. Next base: position 3,799,391 of record NZ_CP011025.1, on the reverse strand, counting down.
GAGTGGAGACACTGATTTAGTAGAGGAAATAATGAAGTCGAGTCAAAGTGTTATGGATCGTATGGCAATAGGGTTATCGGTAATGTGCACAGTGCATTGTTTTGCAACCCCGGTTATTTTAGCGTTATTACCAAGCTTTGCTGTAATGCAAATAGATAGTGAGCAATTTCATTTATGGATTCTTGCGGCGGTAATGCCAACCAGTTTGTTGGCATTGAGTTTAGGCTGTAAAAAACATAAACATAAACGTACACGTTATATGGTGTCTGGTGTAACAGGCTTAGCTTTTATGATATTTGCTGTATTGCTAGGCCATGAAGTGGTCGAAAAAGCGCTAACCTTAATAGGCTCAGCGTTTATTGCTGTAGCCCATTGGTTTAATTACCAACAATGCCTTAAACAAAATGATGAAAATTGCCCGTGTTCAGGTAGTGAGCCAGATCAAGTGGTTTAATGCTATAAGTGCTGGTGGTTTAAACGAAAGCTATACTGGCACTTTATTTTTTATTTAAACTTTGTTTTTTTAGATAGCTTAAATATTCGCTAAAAGTACTTTAAAGTAGGTACTTAATTTATTTTTAGCTTAGGTTAACCAATACAGTGCCTCTTATTTTAAAATCTCTTTTGCTTTTAAGCGCCTTAATATGTTTTAAATTAAGCGCAAATACCCCTTATTCAATACCCCGAAGTAACGTGGTTGAGCTCATTGAGCCCGTTAGCGAGCGGGCGTATCCTGTGTATATTCAGCTTCCTAAATCATACCAAAAGCAGCCTAATAAAACGTATCCAGTTATTTATGTAACCGATGCACCGTACACCTTTCCCATCGTTGCTGGGGCTACACGATTCCCTATGAATAGTGGCAAAATGCAACAGGCTATTATTGTAGCAATTGGCTATGAAAAAGGGTCCGCTGGCTCTAACAGCCGAATTAGAGATTACACGCCTACCTTTGCAAAAGATTGGAAAAAGCAAACAGGTAATGCCAAAGGGCATATTCAGTTTTTACAAAGTACAGTTTTCCCTTTTATTGAAAAAAACTATCGGGCCAGTAACTTACAAAGAACCTACATGGGGCATTCGTTAGGCGGTTTATTTGGCGCGACTATTTTATTAACGACACCCGATTTATTTAGCAATTATATTATTGGCAGCCCATCGGTTTGGTTTGATAACAATGCACTATTAGCGTTAAAAGTGAATAAGCCAAAATTGCCTATAAGGGTATATATATCAGTTGGATCTATGGAAACGCCAGCTTTCGGCGAAGAGCAAAATATGGTTGAAGGTGCTAAGCAGCTAACGCAAAAAATTAATGCGCTTAAAAGTGACAATATAGAATTAAAAAGTGTTGTTATTGACGGCGCTAATCATGCAACCGCATTTCCAACAACAGCAATCCAAGGCTTAGATTGGGTGTTAGGTGAGCAATAAAACGTTATTTTTATATTGATTCGTACTAGTATGTTTTATTAAAAAAATTTATAAGGAAATTATATGTCGGTTGAATTATGGTCAGATGATAGGTTGAATCGAAAGCAAGAAGGACAATGGCTTGTTCAGTTTTTAACGAGTAAATACGCAGTATTAGAGGCTGAGCATAGTAAAAACTATGTATTAAATGTCAATGCAGAATGGGGCTTTGGTAAAACATATTTTATTAATAACCTCGCAGAAGAGCTAAAAGAAAAGAAGCATGTAGTTGTATGTTTTGATGCATGGAAAAATGATTTTTCTGAAAATGCTTTACTTAGTTTTATTGCTGAAATAAATGAAGAATTGACTAATCAAGGCTTACTTAGTGAGACCGATGGTAAATTAGCTGGTATTGCAAGATCAATGAAAAACGCAGCACTTCCTTTACTCGGTGGTTTTTTTACTAAACAGCTTTTTGGTATGTCTCTTGATGGCGTCGAAGCTTTATTTGAAAAGGAGCAAGAGAGTGAGGTCGCTTCTGTCAAGGGGGATGAACAGCCTGGTTTGTCAAAAGATATTACTACTGTTGCTTCTTCAATCTCTACAAAGGCAGCTGAATTAGCACTAAAAGAGTATCAAACAACAAAAAATGCTATAGGCCATTTTAAGGAAAACCTAAGGTTATTAGTAGAAGGTTTAGAAGGTAGTGCTCCATTTAAAGCTCCTTTATTTATCTTGATTGATGAGTTAGACCGTTGCAAGCCTTCTTACAGTATCCAATTATTAGAAACGATTAAGCATTTATTTAATGTTGAAGGCGTCTACTTTATTGTCGCTACTGCATCAGAGCAACTAAGCCATTCGATTAATGCTGTCTACGGTGAAAAATTCGAATCTAAACGTTATTTAAATCGATTTTTTGACCAAGAATATTCACTTAAAAGCCCAGATAAAGAAAAGTACTGTAACTTTATTTGGTCAAAGTATTTGCCTAATGAAACTGTGTTCGTTCCGGTTTTCCAAGAGGATAATAAATCAGAAGATATAATAAATATTGGCATACTCAGTAAAGTTGCGGAGTATATGCGGGCTGGTTTAAGGGATATTGAACAAGCCGTTAAGCTTTTATACGCAATTCAATTAACGCAAGAAAAGACTGATTATCTGTTTTCATTACCTTTGTTTTATATCATTGTGTTAAAAATCAGACACCCCAAAATTTATCCGTATTTCAAAAATAAATGGGGGTCGAGTATCTTCAATCAACCACACGGTAGTAAATTTCCGAGTTATCAACAAGATAACTTTGATTTAGTGACTACTTACAAAGGTAAAATTGATTATAAAATAAATGAATCAATGAAGCTGTTTTGTGACCCAAATACTAAGCTTTATACTTTTGATTCATTGCCTAATAGAGGAATCGGCGCGTCTGCAAAAAGCTTAAAAGAGGAAATAGAGACAGGCCTTTATCTGGCTAATGGGAATCGAGATTCTAAGTTGATAAAGGATTTTTCTAATTACATACAAATTGTTGAGCAAGTGGGTCAGCTATCTTAAACAGCAGTCTATATGAGTAAAGGTTATCAGCTAGGTTATTCGGTTTTGTTTTTAACAAGCACAAAAAAAGCGACTACCCAATATGGTGTCGCTTTTTTAGTAAGTCGTATTAGCTTACTTATAAAAGGCTTCAACAGTGCCTTTTCTTGTAAGTAAAAGTGGTTGTCCGCGACGATCAAGGCCTTTTGGAGATGCAAACTTTATCCAACCTTCGCTGATGCAGTATTCTTCAACATCAAAACGCTCTTTGCCGTTGAACGTGATACCAATATCGTGTTCAAAAACTTCTTCCACATGATGTGGGCTGCGTGGATTAATAGAAAGGCGATCTGGTAAAGCAGGTTTTGCGGTAGTGTCGTTCATGGTCATATTCTATATTGAATGAAGTATGCGCTATTGTAGGCAATACAAAGCTTTCGCTCAAGAGAGATAGTAGTAAATGTGTTTAAAAATGTACTAATTAATGAGTTGTGTATACAAATGAGATTGCGCTTGGAAAATATTTACAGAGGAGGTTTTGAAGATATTCGACTAAATAATTATAAAGGTAAATATATTAATGGGTTATCTCTAACCCACTAAATTGTTTAGCAATTAGATGCTAACAATGTTCTCAGCTTGTGGGCCTTTTTGACCTTGAGTAACAGTAAACTGTACTCGTTGGCCTTCAGCTAAAGTTTTAAAACCGTCGCCAGAGATTGCGCTAAAATGTGCGAACACGTCTGCGCCAGATTCTTGCTCGATAAAACCAAAACCTTTTGCTTCGTTAAACCATTTTACTGAACCAGTAGTTGTAGTAGACATAATATGTATCCTAAAAAATTAATATAAGTGTGCCTGAAAAGAGGCGATTGAGCCGGAAAAAATAGTTAACTTGAGGATATCGCGTAGGATTATTACTAAAACAACGGGGTACTAACAAATAAAACAAAACTTCTTTCAAACTAGTATTCAAAATGGGTTATTACTAACCCATTAAATTGTGTAGCAATTAGATGCTAACAATGTTCTCGGCTTGTGGGCCTTTTTGACCTTGAGTAACAGTAAACTGTACACGTTGGCCTTCAGCTAAAGTTTTAAAACCGTCGCCAGAGATTGCGCTAAAATGTGCGAACACGTCTGCGCCAGATTCTTGCTCGATAAAACCAAAACCTTTTGCTTCGTTAAACCATTTTACTGAACCAGTAGTTGTAGTAGACATAATATGTATCCTAAAAAATTAATATAAGTGTGCCTGAAAAGAGGCGATTGAGCCGGAAAAAATAGTTAACTTGAGGATATCGCGTAGGATTATTACTAAAACAACGGGGTACTAACAAATAAAACAAAACTTCTTTCAAACTAGTATTCAAAATGGGTTATTGCTAACCCATTTTAACGAAAGCAATTAGATGCTAACGATGTTTTCAGCTTGTGGACCTTTTTGACCTTGAGTAACAGTAAACTGTACACGTTGGCCTTCAGCTAGAGTTTTGAAACCGTCGCCAGAGATTGCGCTGAAATGTGCGAAAACGTCAGGACCAGATTCTTGCTCGATGAAACCAAAACCTTTTGCTTCGTTGAAAAATTTAACTGTACCAGTTGTAGTATTAGACATAATAGTATCCTAAGAATTAATAAAAGTGCGCCTTAAATTAGGCAATTTAACAGGAAGAAAACATACATTTAACTGAGGATAACGCGAAGGATTATTACTAAAACAACGTGGTACTTACAAATAAATAGGGTTTTCTGTCAACCCGATGCCAAGCAGGATAACAGTAAATTGAGCTATATACCAAGCCCTATTGTAAATTTATTTTAGAGTAAGTGCTTTATTAGTTTGTTTGTTTTTTAACTAACCAGTCATGATTAAGGTGATCTTTTTTGCGTCTTAATTTGAGTTAATTTTAATTTAATCAATGCTTTATGTTTGTATTGGAACGCGGTTCTAGAGTAGGTAAAATGCAAGTTTTAAGTGGTTAAAACATGACCTAATTACCTACTGATTTTTTTGATATATACCTTAAATAACTTGATTCATTAGCTCCAAATTACAAATCCAAGTATTAATAATGCAATCCAAAGTGTTTCAGCCACAATTAAAATAATGGGTTTCATACCTACTTCGGTAAGCTTTCCTAAATTAGTTTTCATTCCGTTTGTACACAATATTCTTACTCTAAGCTTAATAAATTGAACCCTACTGGAAGGAGGGTACTTAATTATTTCAATAGGCATTTATCTCGAAGACGCGTTATGTAATATGTGAATCATGCTGCGTTTACAGCAAAGCGGCAGATTAGTGAATGGAAAGCCAGCAGAAAGCCATCAAGGTAAGGCTTGCTGTCTTTAAAAAATATTTAATGGTTACGCGCTAAGATTGCTAATTAGTAGTTTAAGTCCGTTTAACTAGTCGAGCTCAATTTGGTAATGATAGTGATCGCTACGGCATTTAGTTAGGCGGTATTCAATACGTTTACCTTCGATTGATTCGGTAATACGCGATACTAACAGCAATGGATCGCCTGCATTTATAGCAAGCATTTTTGCATCATCTATTGTAGCAAGTACGGCTTTAATACTGTCCTGGGTTTTGTGCACCGTTTGGTTAAATTTACTCTGATAGTAATGATATAAAGTGTGCGGTATATCACTACTTTTATGTATATCAGGAAAGTAGCTTTGCGGTAGGTATATAGTTTCGCTCATGCAAAACTCGTTATCGAGAATACGCCTGCGAACTAGCTTAGTAACTTTGTCTTTTTTATTTAGCTGCAAAGCCTTTATAGCTTCAGCAGGCGCTACACAAAGCTCAACCGATAGCAGTTCCGCCTTTGGTGAGTTGTCACTTTCACCGTCGGCTTGTAACGGAAAAAACCTGAATAAGGCATCTTGCGAGGTATGCTCTGATACAAATGTACCAACGCCTTGGCGACGAGTTACTATTTTATTGTCGGTTAATAAATTAAGCGCTTTACGAACAGTACCTTGGCTTACGTTAAATTCTTCAGCAAGGCGAAATTCGCTTGGTAAAGCCTCGCCGGGCAACCAATGCCGTTTAACAATGAGTTGTTTTATACTATCAGCCACTTGTAAGTAGAGTGGTTGAAAATCCAAGCTTGGGCTACTTAATTTGTGATCAAACATAGAGTTACTCATTGTTATTTACCATTAAATTTAATCCACTTGTAGTTATATCATAGGTGAAGCCTTTTACGCATATTTGCGTTTCTTGATTAAACGTGAGCTACCGCAGTAATTTTTTATTGAGGCAAACTGCATATTATGTTTAAAAATCGTCCTTATTCATTTTAATCTCAGGTGGAGTAACCACATTACTTGATGGATTTTTTTCACTGGGTTTGCCACTCGTTTTACAGTGTTATAAATACAATTACTCGATTAAATTTACCCGTAGTACCGGTAATACCACTTACACTAAAACTGAAGTTGACGAATTTAACTGTCCGGCAAAGGTAGTAGTGGTTTCATGTACAGGCGCTCTGGGTTAGATATAGCATTTTCGCCAGATTTTAAATAACTCCCTCAATAATTTCCCTTAAAAGCGCAACGTTTAACACGTTGCGCTTTTTTTGCGACTTATTTTTGTAATAGTTTAGTCATTTTACTTTCATCAAAATTACCTTTATCAGTCACATCTGTTTTCTATAGTGCAGCGGTTGATCTTTTTTGTGTTTACACATTTCAAAAAATAACCACTAAACAATGGGAATTACGGATGAAAATTAAAAAAGTCGCTGCGGCAATCGCGCTAACATTTGCGTTTAGCGCAGTTAGCCATGCTGATGTACTACCGCAAAGCCAAAAAGACAGCAGCTGGTATAGCGCTGCGCAAACTAAACTAACAACAAAAACAGCACAAGCGCAGGCTACACAAGCCACTAAAGCTAAAAACGTCATTTTATTTGTTGGCGATGGCATGGGTATTTCTACACTTACCGCCGCGCGCATTTTACAAGGGCAGCGTAATAATCAATCTGGCGAAGAAGGTTATTTAAGCTTTGAAGAGTTCCCATACTCTGCACAAGTTAAAACGTATAACGTAGATGCGCAAACTCCCGACTCAGCCGGCACGATGACGGCTATTATTTCGGGTGTAAAAACCGATGTGGGCGTTATTGGTGTAGACGAAGATATTGAACGCGGCGTGTGTTCAACAGTGGCAGGTAACGAGCTTCTTACCGCAACTGAATTGGCTGAAATTAAAGGGCTATCTACCGGTATTATTTCTACAGCACGTATTACTCATGCAACCCCTGCTGCCACGTATGCTAAATCGGCTGACCGTAACTGGGAAGACGTATCAGATATGCCAGAAGATGCCGTAACGGGTGGCTGTGAAGACATTGCATCGCAACTGGTTAACTTTGAAAAAAACCTAGAAGCACGATTTGTAGGGACCGACGTAGACGGTCTTGATTTTGTGATGGGTGGCGGTCGTCGTCACTTTTTACCAAAAGACGAAACAGCTAACTCAACAGATGCAGTAAGCGCTATAGAAGGTGACCGTACTGACGAGCGCAACCTAGTAACTGAGTGGCAAACACAATACCCAGATGCTACGTACGTAATGGATCAAACAGGCTTTGATGCAATAGCAGACGACGCCACTAAAGTATTTGGTTTATTTAACGAATCCCACATGCAGTACGAAGCTGACCGCGCAAATGATGTAGCGGGCGAGCCTTCACTTACCGATATGACCACTAAAGCAATTGAAGTGCTTGGTAAAAACGATAATGGATTTTTCTTAACGGTTGAGTCGGGAAGAATTGACCACGCGCACCACGCGGGCAATGCATACAACGCGCTTAACGACACCATTGAGTTTGCTAAAGCCGTGCAAGCAGCGATAGATAACACCAACCCAGAAGAAACCCTGATTTTAGTAACCGCCGATCACAGCCATGTATTTACTATTGCAGGCTACCCTAAGCGTGGTAATCCAATTTTAGGTCAAGTAGTTGCAGTAGGTGCTACAACACCAAGCCTAGCCACCGACGATATGCCGTACACCACGGTAGGTTACGCAAATGGCTTAGGTTTTAGAAATCTAGGCAGTGAGACCAACGCTGATGCAAGTTACACAAGTGCTGCTGTAGCAGGGCGTGTTGAGCTAAATGGCGTTGATACAACAACCCCAGGTTTTCACCAAGAAGCAACCGTACCAATGGGCTCAGAAACACACGCAGGTGAAGACATATCTTTACATGCTAAAGGTCCTGGTGCTCAGCTAGCACAGGGCGTAATTGAACAAAACGTTGTATTTCATTTAATTAATCAAGCTCTTGAACTAACTCAGCAATAATGGCGGCTAACATGAACAAATTAACGGTACTTTCTTTGGCAGTAATGGTCGCGCTAGCAGGTTGCTCGAGTGACGATAACAAAAATGAAAACAATATTATCGCAGTAGATAACGCTATTGCAGTGGGCTCTGAGCAGTGTATTAATGGCGGTGTAGAGACGCAAGTAGGCGCAGATACCAATAATAACGACGTGCTAGACAGCGACGAAGTTAACTCAACTAATTTAGTGTGTAATGCACCTGCAACGGCGTTAACAAGCGAGCAGTTAGCCTCGCTCACTAGCAATACGTGGTTTAGTGAAGCACAAACAAAATTAGGTGCTGCACAAACAGCCAGTAGCAACATTGTTACAGAATCAGGCAAAGCTAAAAACGTAATTTTATTTGTGGGCGATGGTATGGGTATTTCTACCATAACCGCAGCACGTATTTTAGCGGGTCAGTTAGAGGGCGAAATGGGTGAAGATCACCAGTTAAGCTTTGAAACTATGCCTTTTTCGGGCTTTGTAAAAACATACAACGTAGATGCGCAAACGCCAGATTCGGCAGGCACTATGACCGCAATGGCATCGGGCGTTAAAACCGACGCAGGCGTTATTGGTATTGATGAAACGGTTGAACGTGGTAATTGTGTATCAGGCAAAGGGCATGAACTTGTTACCTCGTTAGAGCTTGCTGAAATTGCAGGTAAAGCAACAGGAATTATTTCTACAGCGCGTATTACTCACGCAACACCAGCTGCAACGTATGCTAAATCGGCAGAGCGTAACTGGGAAGATATCTCCGATATGCCAGAAAGTGCCGCAACGTGTGAAGACATTGCATCGCAACTGGTTAACTTTGAAGCCAACCTAGAAGCACGCTTTAGTGGTGTTGATGTAGACGGTATTGACGTAGTAATGGGCGGCGGTCGTCGTCACTTTTTACCAAAAGATGCCGCGTTTAATTCAGCCGATGCAGTAAGTGCTGTTGAAGGGGATCGTACAGATAACCGCGACTTAACCGCAGAATGGAAAACGCAATATCCAAATGGCACGTACGTAATGGATCAAACCGGTTTTGATGCAATAAGTGACGACGCCACTAAAGTGTTTGGCTTATTTAACGAATCCCACATGCAGTACGAAGCTGACCGCGCAAACGATGTTGCAGGCGAGCCTTCGCTTTCACAAATGACCGAAAAAGCAATAAACGTACTTGATAACAACGAGCAAGGTTTTTTCTTAACGGTTGAGTCGGGTCGAATTGACCACGCGCATCATGCGGGTAATGCTTATAACGCGTTAAACGACACTATTGAGCTTGCTAAAGCCGTTAAAGTGGCGATGGAAAACACCAACCCAGAAGAAACATTAATAGTTGTAACTGCCGATCACAGCCATGTATTTACCATTGCTGGTTACCCTAAACGCGGTAACCCAATTTTAGGTAAAGTGGTTGCAGTAGGCGCAACTGAGCCAAGTTTAGCTGCCGACGATATGCCTTATACAACGGTTGGTTACACCAATGGTGGTGGCTTTAGAAACCTAGGTAGCGAGACCGATGCCGATGCAGGTTACGCGTTTGCACCGGTTACAGGGCGTGTTGATTTAACTGATGTTGATACAACAACACCTGGTTTTCATCAAGAAGCACTGGTACCAATGGGCTCTGAAACACATGCCGGTGAAGACGTAGGCGTTTATGCAATGGGACCAGGTGCACACTTGGTAACAGGCACAAACGAGCAAAGCTTTTTGTTCCATGTAATGGACTTTGCCGCTGACTTTGTAAAAGCAGCAGACGAAAAACTAGCGCAATAAATACCGGCTAGTTATAAATTTAGTTAAATATATCTAAATAAAAACCCCGCATACTGTGCGGGGTTTTTGTCATTAAACTGACATTTATAATCGTTATGTTATTGCCATAAACTTGAAATATAAATAAGAGATAGCTAAATGAAAAAAGCGTTATTAATAATTGCCACGCTTGTAAGTACAAGTAGCTTTGCCTCGCAGTGCGATATTTATGCCAAGCATTTAAAAGCCGATTATAAAATTACCAACAGCCATAAAGCACAGCAAAGTAATGAGTCACTTACCCTTTGGCGAAACGATCAGCAAGTAGCGCATCAACGCCAAGTAATTACCGAGCTTTGGCAACATTTAGCTAATAAGCAAATTCGCCCTATTCGTTATTTTAATGCCCAGCAACGCGGTATTGAATATCAGCCATCTGAGGTACGCGGCGTACAAAATTGGAGTGCTAAAAACCAGCTGGTGGATGCGCACTTAATAGAAAAAATGACGCTTTTAAACACCCAAGGCACAGGCTGCGATGAAGTAAAAAACTACGAACTTACTGAAGGTGACAACCAATTTAAACTCGCTTTATTTACGCAATCAAATTTGGTTAAAAGCTTTAGCGTAACCAATAAAAAAGCCCAAACGAACACCGTGCTTAGCCTTAATAATGTAAACAGTAATAAAGCAGAAATAACCGCGCAGTTTGCCAAATGGGATCGCTTTCAAACCACCGACTACGCCGACATTGGCGATAACGAAAACGACCCGTTTTTAGCTAAAATGATCAACCTTGGTTTTATAGAGCACAGCGCAACAGGATTTTATAACCAGCAGGGTGAAGCTATTGAAGGTGGACATCACCACTAGGTTTTAGATGTGTAGCTCATAGCTAAAAAATGACAAGGCTATGAGCTAAAAGTAGGTATTTAATAAGTTAGGTAATGGAAGCTACAACCATCAAAGTCCTATCATCAAGCTACTTTTCTCTTATTTCCCAAGCAGATCATCGTTTGTATAACATTTATAGTTGGTAAAAATTTATACTATTTGTTATTAATAGAAGTTCACACTATCGGGACGTTTTAGTGAAAATAAGGAAATGTCCTTTGGTAGAGCTGTTATATGCACAAGGAGTATTAGCATTGTTTAATAAATTAATTCCAATTTCACTAATCGTTTTATTATCAGCATGTGGTGCAACTCACCCACCCTCATACCAAAAAGACAGAGCACCCGAAAATAGAGAACAATATAGCGGTGCGGAAGGTATGACTCAGTATCAAAAAGACCAAAGTCACCTTATGAGTAAAGAATTATCTGATAAATGCAAAAAAGCTAAAATTGATCTGGTTATCGCAAAAACTAATGAAGACTCTAAAGAAATTCATAAACAAAATTCATTAATTAAGAGTACATGCGTATAACGGTTTTATTCCGAGTAGGGCAAAGTCATTCAAGAAAACTAAGTCTAACAAATAATAGGCGGCTACCTTGTAGCCGCCTATTATTTGGATCTTACCACTAAGAATTCAAACTCAACCGCCTAACACTACTCAAGATGAGCATCATCAGGCTTTTTAGGTTTACTCGCTACTTCTGTTAAGCCGTCTTCGCAATCGCCGCTGTCGCAGGTATTTAAATCGCTTTGTGCTTGTTTATCTTGTTGCAGTACTTGTTTTAAATCTTCCATGCGTTGGCGAACTGCTACGCCGTAGCTGGCGTCGTCTCCCCACAATGCAGCCAGTTGCAGTACTGCAGCGCGGTCGTGGTCTCTAAATAGTTTACCAGCACGTTCTGCATCTTGCTTAGTGTTACCTAGTAACTCGAGTGCTTCTACGGCAAGGTTAATAGCTGAGTCGACTGTTTCGCGGTTAAACGCATCTACTTTTAAATTAAGTAACTGATACGCATGACGGCGGTCGATTGCGCGAGCAACTATTTTAAGCTGCGGGTAATTTTTATGCGCGAGCTTAATTATCTCAATGGTTTTATCGGGGTTATCGATTGCAATTACCAGCATTTGCGCAGTGTGCGCGCCTGCGGCTTCAAGGAGTTCTTGGCGTGCGGCATCGCCATAAAATACGGTATTGCCAAAACGGCGTAGTAATTCTATTTGGCTAGGGCTGTGATCAAGTACGGTAATTTCGTAGCCTTGCGCGTGCAGTAAACGCCCCATAATTTGGCCAAAACGTCCGTAGCCCGCAATAATTACGTGTTTAGCGGTGCTAATTTGCTCTGGCTTATCAAACTCAGGCAGAGCACTGCTGCTGCGTTTTTGTATTTGCTCATAAACCATAAGTAATAACGGCGCTATTAGCATTGATACCGCCACAACTAAGGTAACAAGGCTGGTTTGCTCGGGCGTTAAAATACTTAAGGTAGTGGTTACGCTTAAAAGTACAAAGGCAAACTCACCCCCTTGGGCAAGCGCTAAGGCAAATAATAACTGCTGTTTACTGTTAATTTTAAAGGTAACGGCAAGGGCAAATAAAATGCAGGCTTTAACTACAATAAGTAAAACCACTAAGCCTATAACGGTACTAAACTCGTTAAATAGCAGTTCAAAGTTAATTGATGCGCCAACAGTTATAAAAAACAATCCTAACAGTAAGCCTTTAAAGGGTTCTATATCGGCTTCTAATTCGTGTCTAAATTCGCTCTCGGCAAGTACAACGCCGGCTAAAAAAGTTCCCAAGGCAGGCGATAAACCAATACTTTGCATAACTAGCGCAATAGCGACCACTAAAAACAGTGCAAAAATAGTAAATATTTCACGCATGTGTGTTTGAGCAATGTATCTAAATAACGGCGCCGATACATATTTACCGCCGGCAATAATAGCGGCAATAACCGCGACCGATACACATACTTGTTGCCATACAGGCCAGCTTGCAATAATCGAATCGCTGATTTCTTTTGTGCTAGTTTGCGGGGCAAATGCGAGCAGTGGCAATAGGGCTAAAATAGGAATGATTGCGATGTCTTGAAACAGCAATACCGAAAATGCGTTTTGTCCGGCTTCTTGTTTTAGCCAGCCTTTTTCTTCAAGGCTTTGCAACACAATAGCCGTAGAGGAGAGCGCGAGCATTAAACCAATGGCGAGTGCGGTTTGCCAATGCATGGCAAAAAACCAATAACAAAATGCAAATATAGCCGCTGCCGATAACACAACCTGTAATCCGCCAAGCCCTAAAATAGAGTGGCGTAATGTCCATAAACGCGAAGGTTGTAGTTCAAGGCCCACTAAAAACAGCATCATTACTACGCCAAATTCAGCGAAGTGCATTACATCTGTTTGATCGCCCACAACACCCAGCGCATAAGGGCCAATGAGTATGCCGGCAATTAAATAACCTAACACTGAGCCAAGTCCGACTCGTTTTGCAATAGGGACAGCTACTATGGCTGCTGCTAAGTAAATTAAAGCAATTTCTAACACGCGTTTATCCTAATAACATTAAGGCTTTTAGAATGGCTTAGCTGCTTATAAAATACAATGGATTATATGGCTCAAAGTTGCTTATTTATCAGTAGCTATAACACTAATGGTTATAACTACTGGGCTAAAAATAGCACTTTATGTTGAAGGGCTTGTTGGGGACTAAATATTACAAATACTTATAATTGCTGAGCTTGGTTGGCCTGAATTAGAATGGTAAATAGTAATGTTTGAGCTGATTGTATTTTCAACGCTTGTTTCAATTACTGTTACTTCAAATTCGGCTGATGCAGGTAGGTCGATATCCAATTCGCTATCGAGGTAAGTACTTCCGCTTTTTTGCAAAGCAAGTGGTTTGGTTTGATCAAAGCTAAATTGAAAGCTATCTGACGCTAAAAGTGTATCTACCATGTTAAAGCGTAGGTTAATGGTGTCGGGGCCTGAAAACTCAGCACACACAAATACCGAAACCTCAACAGCTTGTAAAACGGGCATGCTATTTTGGCCTATATCCACAGTAAAGTTGCTTTGCGTAATTGCTACAGAGTTATATTCCCCAGCTGCAAGCCTTTGATCTGCTGTTGTTATCGTTATTTTTTCACCTTGCGCTAAATTAACCTCTTCATCAAAAAAGCCATTTGTGTTGGTGCTGTATTGCTGTCCATTAATTGTTAGCTGTGCATTGCTTATAGCCGCTTTTTGCACATTAGTGAGTTGCCCTTTAATACGACCGGTAAGTTGTGCAGAGTTAGTTACTGTAATTGAAAATTGCACACTTTTTGAAAAGCCATCTGCATCAGTTGCTACAACGGTTAGCGTGTAACTACCTGTCATATCGGCGATAAATTCGGTAATACTTTGGTTTGTATTGCTTAAGCTGGTACTCGAGCCTGAAGGGGCTGATAGCGTCCAAGCGTAATCGAGAGAGGTTCCTTCTGGGTCGTAACTTTGGCTTACATCAAATTTAACTGCATTGCCCACTACATCGTAGCGTGATTGCTCCCCCGTGAAGCTAATTACTGGCAATGCGTTTTGTATTACATCAATTGTTAGGGTTTTTGTGTCAGAGAACTGCACGCCATCGTTAGTGCGTAACGAAATAACGACTTGCCCCTCTACTGATGCGCTAAACGTTGGTTTTGATATTGTATTACTGCTAAGCGTTGCTTGGCCTTGCGACGAAATGATTTCCCATTGGTAGCTTAGTGGCTGGCCTTCTGGATCGTAACTAGTTGAGGCATCAAGTAAAACTTGTTCATCAACCGTTATGGAGGTTTCATAAGTTACTAAAGTAATAGGCTTTTTATTGCTACTGGCATGCAGTGCTGAGGTTGCTTGGTTTGAACTTAATTGCCCATCAGACACTGTAAGCCTTACAACGTAGTCGCCTTCTTTATCGGCAACAATAGAGGGCATTGCTGATGTGTTGTTAGTTAGTTGTGATGTACTATTTAAAGGCTTGGCTTGTAACTGCCAGTTATAACTCAGCGTATCTCCGTCTGGGTCGCTACATTGTTGGCACTGCAAAGTGGTTGATTCGTTTAACGTAAGATCACGTTCGGATTCAAGTGTTGCAACTGGGGCTTTATTACTTGTGGTAACAGTTAAAATAACTGATGCGGTATCACTTTCGTCTTGTTGATCGGTAACGGTGAGTGAAAGCGCGTAATCTCCAGCTGTAGACGCTGAAAACCCAGCGGTATGATTTTGCATGTTTGAAAGAGCTGGCGTGCTGCCCTGGGGTTTTGCTGTAATTGCCCACGCATAACTAAGTGTATCGTTTTTATCGGGATCAGTACTTTGGTTACCATAAAGCGTCACAACTTTATTTGGAGAAATTGTTTGATTTTCTAGGTTTATAACCGCTTGTGGTGATGAGTTAGAATTAAGCGATTCACTTTTTATAAGTACGACAGTGCTTGCTGTATCACCTTGTGAATCAGTAACGGTAAGCTCAACTTTAAACTCGCCTATTTCGTCGGCAACAAACTGGCTTTTAACTTGAGTCGCATTTTCAAGCGTTGCATTACTTGCTACAGGCTTAGTAATAAATTGCCATTTGTATTGATTAATTACGCCGCTGGTTGTGTTACTTTGCGCGCCATTTAAAAGGACAACATCACCTTGCTTAACGGTTTGTGTGCTACCTGCGTTAGCAATTAGTTGGGTATTTGCAGTAGCGGTGAATTGTTTTTGTGCAGGTGCGCTTGAAAGCTTACCGTCACTCACGGTTAATACTAATTGGTACTCTTGTGCTTCAGATACCGAAAACTCAACGGTACTTTCATTATTAACCGTAATCGGTATTTCTACTTGTTCGTTTTTGCTGGTTAATTGCCATTGATAGGTGAGTGCATCGCCATCGGGGTCGCTACTTTGTGCTGCGCTAAAAACGAGGGTGGTATTTACTTTAAATCCCGATTGCTCGGTAGTAATAACTGCAATAGGCTTTGTGTTAGTACTGACTGGTTTAGTTACTGTTTTGGAGTCTGATCCTCCAGAGCCACAAGCTACGAGGGTGAATAAAGCAGTAATTAAAATTAATAACTTCCATTTCATAATATTAATATCCTTTTAATAAGTTGAATATTAATATGTACCCAAATTAGCTATAAAGCAAAAAAATAAATCAAATAAGTAAATTTTCATTATTTTAGGAAATAGTTAACGCGAAACAGTGCTGCTTTTAAATAACTTATACTTTGAGGGGGAGTGCTTTATGCCCAGATTGAGAGGGCATAAAGTATATTAAATGGCAGTTAAATAACGCTTAAATAAAGTTAGTCAGCTACCTTTACTGAGCCGCTAATATTATCGATACTTACATCGCCCGAGCCCGACTCAGTAATAGTCAGCCCCTTTGCATGATTAACGCGAATATCACCCGAACCGTCTTCAATTGTTACGCTTGAACCAATATGCTCAATAAGCAGGTCGCCAGAGTTATCATCAACATTAACTGCACCGCTAATATGGCTTATTACTATATCACCCGATCCATCTTCAACGTTTAGCGAACCGGTTATGTTGCTCACGTGCATTTCGCCAGAACCATCGTCAATAGTTGCATTGCCGCTTACGTTGTTTATATGAATACTGCCAGAGCCGTCGGTTAATTCTAAATTACCTTCGATGTTTTCAAAGTTTACTTCACCTGAGCCATCGTCAACAGTTAGGTTTTTAGCACCGCTTATCGTTAAATCTCCTGAGCCGTCTTTTACATCAATATTGCTTTGCATAGCATTTATTAAAATGTCGCCAGAGCCATCATCAATATCTAAATTTAGATTACTTGGCACAGTAACCACTAAATTAATACTTGGAGATTGGCCACTGTAAAAGCTAATGCCATTACGGCTTTTATTTTGGGCAACAAGCTTTGCCTGTTTACCGTTTTTTTCGAGCGTTAGCTCGTATTCGTCTTCAATGTCGGCTGTGTAAATAGTGGCATCAACACTAATGCTGGTGGCAGTCTCCGAGCCTTTTATTTCAAGGCTACCTGCGCCGCTTAACACATTTAAATACTCAAGATTGTTGCTTGGCAGTGATAGCTGTTTAGTTTGTTTTACCGACGCAACGCTTGGCGATATATGAAATACACAGCCACTTAATAATAAAATGCCGCCAATAAGTGAAAGTGGTTTTGCAATGCTTAATTGTGTTGATGAGCTCATGTTTAGTCCTTTGGTATTTATTGTTTGTATTTATATAAACAATATAGAGCAAAAATGAGGCCGAAATGTAAGCTGTTGTTTTATATAGGGTGGTGGTTTTTTATGAAAGTTGAAATACTAATAAGTGGTTAAAATAACTAATTATTAATATAAAAGGATGCGCGATGCATCCTTTTATAATTGCTCTGCTTTTATTAGGGAACTAATTAAAAGCTGTAAGTAATGTTACCGTATAAAAAACGCCCGTCTAATCCGTAAGGCGCATACGGTGTGTACGGGAATATTTGGCCAAAGTCAGAGTAACCAATGTTATCCACGGTGGCTTGTGGGTACTGATCGAACAAGTTGTTTGCACCAACGGCAAATTTCCAATATTCGTCTGGACGGTATGCCACTTCTAGGTCGGTGATCCATTTAGGGTCTAGGTATTCATCGCGATCAGCTGTAGTTGATATATCAGCGACTTCACCATAACGTGTGGCACGAAGGGTTGTTTGCCATTCGTTAAAGTTCCACACTGCCGATAGGTTCCATTTGCTATCTGGTGTGCCTTCTTCAAAACGACCTACTTCACGACGCGCAAACACTACGTAGTCGTCACCTAGTGAGTTAAGCTCGCTTGGGTTGTCGTTTACGTGTGTTACTTCGGTGTCGTTAAAGTTAGCGGCTACGTTTAAACGTAAATCACCTAAGTTGTCTAAATCTAAGTTGTAAGTAGCAACTATATCTACACCTTGCGTACGTGAGTCGATAGCGTTAGTAAAGTAACGTACGAGTTGCGTGTTTAATTCACCGGCATTTTGTAGTATTTCTACTACGGCATCGCCTTCTAGGTTTTCAGACAAAACAATACGGTCATCAATATCAATGCGATATGCATCAACCGTTAAGCTAAAGCTGCCTTGCGTGTAAATAAAGCCTGCTGTTACGTTTACTGACTCTTCAGCATCTAACGGCTGAGCACCTAGTGCTTGTGCTGCTGCAGAATCGGTAGGGAATAAACCAACCTCAAGTGGTTGGTTGTTTTCAAGTACGGTAGAGATTTGGCGGTACGAGCTTTGTGCTAATGATGGCGCACGGAAACCTGTGCTAATTGCACCACGTAGCGATAGGTTCTCGTTAATGCTGTAACGCGAAGCAAGCTTAGAGGTAAATGTGTCACCAAAGTCGCTGTAATCTTCATAACGACCCGCTAAAACTACGTTCCATTTTTCTGTTAAGTAGGTATCAAACTCAACAAATAAAGCGATGTTATGACGGCTTTCGTCAGTCGCACTTTCTGGTCCAAAACCAGCAAGTACTTGCGCGCCACCGGCTGCAATTGGGTTACCATCGCTATCAAGTGCGGTGATGTAAGACGCTTCTTCGCCTTCTTCTATTTTGTAGCTTTCGTGGCGGTATTCAGTACCTACGGTAAAAAATACGTCATCAGGTAAGCCTAAATCGAGTGTGGTATTGGCCGTTGCGTTTACTAAAAACTGATCGTAAACCAATGCACCGTTGTCAAATTCGGTTGGGCTGTCGGCACCTAGTGATGTATTAATACTATTTACAACACCAAAACCAAAGTCGTTACGGCCGTAGTTAGTACTTACATCCCATGTCCAGTCGTTAGTTTCGCCTTGTAAGCCCAGTGCAAATGAGTAGTCTTGTACGTCAGTTTCAATTTGCGGCAAAAAGCCATCTGGGTATACTTCTAAAACATTACGCTTGTCTATTGCGCGGCGGTAAAAACCACCTGAATTACCTTCACGCTTTGAGTAGCTACCAAATGAATAAAGGTTTAAGCCGTTATCTAAATCGTAACCCATGTTGTAAAACAATGCGTAATCTTCAAGGTCGGCTTTACCAAAACGGTGGTTGTAACGATCGACAGTAAATTCGCGTGGGTCTAGGCTGCCGTCATCAAGTTTGGCGTATTGTGGACGCGGGTCAAAGCCTGAGCGTTGAGTTGAGTCGTTATCACGGTATTCAATTGATACGTTTACAAAGCCGTTATCAGATAACGCAAAACCAGAGTTTGCACTAACAGTGCGTGTTGCACCGTCGTTTACTTCTCTGTCGCCACCGGTATTAAAGGCTAAGTCGCCGTTTGCGTCTGCATAGGTGCTTTCTAGCTGAGATACACCAGCCATTTGAGTGTCGTATTTACCGTACGTTACGCTAACGCTACCGCCTTCTGAGGCATCTTTAAGTACAATGTTAATTACCCCAGCAATTGCATCAGAGCCGTACTGTGCGGCTGCACCGTCACGTAGTACTTCAACACGTTTAATTGCAGAGGTTGGAATCATGTTCAAATCAACAGCTGTAGAGCCTCGGCCAACAACGCCCGCTAAGTTTAATAGCGCACCAGCGTGGCGGCGCTTACCGTTTATAAGTACTAATGTGTGATCGGGTGCTAATCCACGTAAAACAGCTGGTTTTGCATGGTCAGTACCATCACCCATAGTGGCACTTGGGTAGTTAAAGCTAGGTACTTGGTTTGCTAGTATTTGGCTTATTTCTAGCTGACCCGTACTTTGCATATCACCGCTGGTAATAATGTCTACGGGTACCGTACTTTCGGCAATACTGCGTAAGCTTCTGCGAGTACCGGTAACCGAAATTACTTCGATATTCTTTTCTGCTTGATTATCTTGCTCTGCGGCAACGGCCATAGAGTAAGGAGTGCTAAGTGCAGTGGTAACGGCCAAGCTAAGTGCTAGTTTATTTGCAGATAAACGCTTAAAAGTCATTAATTGTTCCCCAAGAGCTGCTAGTCGAAAAGGAGCGCATCATATAGAAGCGACTACCCTAGTGCAAAGATAAAAACTATCTAAGATATTCTAAGTTGTTAACATATAAGGTCACTGTTTACGCGCGATATAGGCGTTTGGATCGTTGTAGTTGCAATCTTGTGTCGAATGGTTGCGAATTCAAGGGAATTTTAGATAAAAGTTAGTAAGACGTAAAAAGGCCAAGCAAATGCTTGGCCTTTCAATTTTTTAAATTTAGTGATTTAAATTATTCAGGGGCAACTTCAAGCGTTGTAAATAATGCATAACGTCCTGCATCTACGCCTTCTTCATTTACGGTAACCTTGTTAGAAGTTTCGATTAGGTATAGGCCTGCTTCTTTCCACGTAATTGTAAACATACCTTCTTTATCGGTCGTTACTTTTACTTCGCCACGGTCGTTACGGTAGCGTGTGTCGCCTTTTAAAATACTTACTTCAATGCCTTCACCAGCAGATTTACCATCTTGTAGTAATTGAAAACGTGCTTGCTCACCTACAAATAAATCGTTTGGATGCGTTGGACCGCTAAGCTCTAAGCCTAAACCTAACTGTGCAGGCTTTGAGGTGCCATTTCGGCTTACAAATGTATCTACTGTTGAAACAACCTTCGTTGTAGTTACATCTTTTGCATTGCTAGGTAACTCGGCGTCTGTTTTCTTACCAAATACGCGCTTGCGCTTACCTTCTTCGTTTTTATAGAAGGTCATGTACATTGGCTTTTGGGTCATTGCAATGTGGTAAGTACCTTGCTCTGTTAAGCTTACCGCAGCTGAGCTTTTACGTTTTAAGTAATAAGCACGGATGGTTTCAGATACTGGCTCACCATTAGGCGCAAGTGCCATTAATAATGTGTCGTCGTACTCGGCGCCTTTTTCTTTAGGTTTAAAGGCTTTGTCTGGTGCAAAAATTTCGTTTGAAATACTCGCGTCAATCATTACGTAATGCGCTTTATCGCCTGATAAAGATGTATGCGAAGGTAGTAACCAACGTCCGTGTGCACTTGCTGAAGTTGACACTAAAGCAGATAAGCTCAATGCGCCGATTAATGCAGTTTTTAATAAATTAATTTTCATTGTATTTCCTTAAATTCAAATAATTAAGTAGCAGCTACTTAGTGCTTACAGTGACGAAGCTTTGTGAAAACTCGTTTTTACCATCAATTGTAATTTTTCCCGACTTTGTTAAATCAAGCTCAACACGGGTGTAATCTCTGCCGCCTTCTTCGCGTACAACTTCAATATTTAGTAAGTATTTACCTGGTTTTACTGGGTTACCGTCTAAATCGTTACCTTGCCAATTTATAGTGTAAGTACCCGCGCGTTTTGTTGCGCCGCTAATGCCGTCAAAGTTGGCATCGCTTTTACCGGCTTTACGCCACCATTGGCGTAAGTCTTTAAACCATTCTGCTTTTTGTACCCAAAGTGCAAGCGTTGTAACGTGTTTGCGCTCTGGTGTTTCAAGCCAAACTGCAACGTATGGACGGTGATACGGTTGTACTTCTAAGTCGGGAAGCGTTAATTCAACCTCTAGCTGTGGTGTTTGCGCATGCGCCGTTGTTTGAAAAAACGCAGCTACGAGCAGTAATGCGGCGCTTATAAATAATTTAAATTTAACCATTAAGACACTCCTTTTATTTGTGGAACCCAACATAAATAAATAACCAGTGGAGTTGCGACTCCTAGTATGGTTATCCATATTCCTGCTAAGCGTTTTTTTCTATTTTGAAACAAAATAATCATGCCGGTGATGGCAAATAAAATCATTAGTACGGCAGATATATCAATCACCCAACTCCATACTTCACCGCTGTGGCGGCCTTTATGTAAGTCGCCAATGAGGCTTAAAAAGCCACCTGTTTGGTAATCAAGGTTTAACTCGCCAGTTGTAAAATCAAGCTCTGCGTAGGCAAACCCTGCAGGCAGTGGGTAGTCGAGCATGACAAGCGCGTCTTCTTTTTCCCACTCAATGCTTTTTACTTTTGTAAGTGCATATTGCTCGGCTAAGTAAGCTTCTATTTCTGGGTAAAGCGTTGGCAAGGTATTTAGCTGCTCATTTGCTTTGGTAACTAGCTCAGCTGGAATTACCGCCGTTACTTGACCGTTATTTTTATCGTTTTTAAGCCAATCAATATGGTTGAGCACTATGCCGCTAACGCAAAATAAAATAAGCAAAAAAAACAAAGCTGTAGAAATATAAATATGTAGAGCACGGCTTGTACTATACAAAGCCCGCTTATTAATAAACGACATAAAAACAGTAAATAAATTAAATTTACAACATGATAATGATTTGCATTAGCTATTACAAATTTACTTACTTATCTTTACATAAAAACTTTAAAACAAAGGTGGTATGCAGGTAAAAAATGAATATTTAATGCTTAGGGGGGCTGGAGGGTCTTAAAATAAGGTAAATCATTACCGATACTTCTATTACTGCAACGAGATAAATAACCCAAATAGGGGCGGCTGAATACAGTAAAAATATAAATCCAATTAACATGCCAATGACGGCGTAGCATTTGGCTTTAACAGGCACTACTTTATGAGCTTGCCACTGCTGCAGAGTTACACCGTAACGAGGGTGGTTTAACAGCCATTGTTCAAGCGCGGGTGATGAGCGAGTAAAGCAGGTGAGCGCTAAAATAAAAAATATAGTGGTAGGCATGACCGGTAACACAATGCCAATAATACCCAAGGCTACAAGTATTAAGCCAAGCGCTTTAAACCATAAGTTTTTATAACAAATAAACACTGCTTTTATATTCACTTAGGCTCTTTTTAGGCGTGTTATGGTATCTCTAATTGTAGGCTAAATAGCTATTAATTCGAAGCTTAAAATCAATAAAAAAGGGCAAACTAAGTTTGCCCTTTTAAAAATAAATGCGGTTAACAGTTTAGAAGTAGTAACCAATATTTATGTTGAAGCGACGTTCTGTATCGCCATCACCAATAATTGTTCCGCCAATAAATGGCTGGTTACGTGCTTGAATAAAGTCGAAGTAACTAAAGAAACCACCTGCAGCAACACTCATACCTGTTACGTTCATCCATGTATCTGCGCTGTCGTCAGACTTGTCATAAATAATGCCGTAATCGTTGTAAAATTGAATGTCGGTAACTGGGCCCCAATCAAGCGAGTAATTATAAGCAACGTTAAAGTTAGTCATAGTTGCTTCGCTAGATACGGTATCGTAATAATTATATGCGCCAACAACAAAGCGGTCGTTACTGTCGTCTAGGTCGTAGTCGTATTCACCGTGTTGAAATTGGATATTCCAGTTGTTAATTGTGCTATCAACATGAAGTGCCCATGCACCGTAGTTACCTGCACGGTCGTTACCGTCATGTAAGCCACCACTTAATAGTGATACACCCACATCGGTAGTTACGTTTTTGCTGTGCTCAATTTGATAAGTTGCACGCCCTGCAAAGGTATTGTATTCACCTATGCGAGAGCCTGGAGCATCGTATGTACCTTCCTCTGCTGAACGACTACCAATAATGTCGTAAGAGTAACGATGGTTAATATCTGTTGAACTTTCTACTCCGCCACGTTCGTCATTTTTGAAAAAGCCTAGGTCTAGTTTCCAGTTATCTTTAAGTTTACGTTTTACTACTACACCTAAGTCAAAATCGTCTTCTAGACCTACGTAATAATTAGTACTGAAAAAGTAGCTGTGTGAGTTGTATGGGCCATTACCAAAAGGCACGGGTGCAATACCTGCTTGTCCTTCCCAGCCATCTGCAAACTCGTAACCTAAGTAAGCATACTTAACAACGGTCATGTAATCGTAAAAACGTATTTCGCCGTTAAGTGAAATATCGTTAATCTCACCAGATACATTTATACGGAAAATATCAAAATCAAAATCGCCACCGCGATCTTGGGTATCTTCATCGTATGTGTTGGTGCTGTAATTAAAGCGTATTGCTCCACCAACTTTAATGCCTTCATCTTTTTTCTCAGGTTCAGCTGCGGCAACTTCAACTACTTTTTGATCAGATTTTTTACTGATGTTTGCAACTTGTTGTTCGTGCTGCTTATTAATTTGCTGTTGTTTTGTTTTTTCATCAGCTAACTTATTTTCAAGCAATTGCATTTGTTGCTTTAGCTGTTTAAGTTGGCTTTGTAGTGTGTCTAGATCATCAGACGCATAAGAAGTGCTTGTAACACCACCTAGGACTAGTGCTAGTGTTAATTTTGAGAGTTTAGTCATAATAGCCGCTCTGCTTGTGATTAAAAAATAAAAAATTCAAGACGTCAAAAAACGCCTTACGTTTAGAGTAAGTACAAAACTATGTATTTTTTTTATTGTTTATTCTTTAGGAGCTTGAGTAAGTGCACCAACTTCTAGAAGGGGCGATGCATCTAATTTATCTGCATCCATCATCGCGGCTACACGCTGCATTGATGAGAGTAAAAGGCTCTGTTCCCACTCAGCAAGCGCAGAAAACTTTTCAATAAAGTGTTCTTGCAATGGCTGAGGTGCTTTATCAAGTAACTCTTTTCCTTTCTCGGTGAGGTATAAGCTCACTCTGCGTTTATCCATTTGACTGCGTACGCGTGTTACTAAGTTTCTGCTTTCTATTCTGTCGAGAATATTGGTGACCGTTGCTGGGCTTAAATTTACATTTTGAGCAATACGGCTCGCCGTTATTCCATCGGTTTTTTTAACTTCTTGCATTATAAGCAATTGTGGGCCAGTTAAACCCGAAGTTTTATTTAGCTGCTTAGAATGTAAATCAATCGCGCGGATCACTTTACGTAAAGAAACCAATAACTCGTCATATTTTTGCATTTGCTTATCTCATCGATGGGGCGGTAGTTTGCCGTAATCGCGAAATGTTACACATCAAATAAATTGAATTCAAACAATATATTGCACATTAGGCCGCTTTTGTTGGTTTTTAATAGTTAGAGCAGTAACTAATGTAAAATTATATTGTTTAAATTATAGTAAATTTTCTTAGCATCTTGTGTGCATTAAGTTGCGCACAGTACGTATGTTGTGAATAATTGGCAAGTCTTATTGTATAGACTTTAGTATTATTCATTTACAGCTGTTAGTACAAAGTAATTGTTTGTGAGTTTACTGTATATGTATTAATCGGCAATGAACAAATTCAGCAATCAATATTTAATATCAATAGCGTATACTTTAAGCATGCATTATTGTTTCTGCACAAATATTAAAAATCTTTAGTATCAGTATTATAGGGGAAGGTATGAAATTATCGCCATCAGTTAGCATTGAGCAAAGCGAAACCGGTCTTGAGTTTATTAAAATAGCTAGCTCAAAGTGCGATGCAAAAATATTTTTGCAAGGAGGGCAAATTACCGAGTTTACCCCTAAAAATAACAAGCCACTTATATGGGTATCACAAGATGAAACCTATCAAGAAGGAGCAAGTATTCGAGGTGGTATTCCTATTTGTTGGCCGTGGTTTGGTACACACGCTAATGATGGCTGGCCTGCCCATGGTTTTGCGCGCACAAGCGTGTGGCAAGCTGATGAAGTACACGAATCTGATGAGCAAATTACAGTTAGTTTAAAGCTACCCATGAAGCTTGTTAATACAACGTATTGGCCACATCAGTCAGCATTAAAAGTTGAGTTTGTATTAAGCGATAAATTACAGGTTCGCTTAACGAC
The DNA here is from genome assembly GCF_000238395.3 of Pseudoalteromonas arctica A 37-1-2. Lineage (GTDB taxonomy): Bacteria > Pseudomonadota > Gammaproteobacteria > Enterobacterales > Alteromonadaceae > Pseudoalteromonas > Pseudoalteromonas arctica. The sequence goes on along the minus strand of NZ_CP011025.1, from coordinate 3,773,769 downwards.
CACTAACTTAGGGAGTGCGCCATTTAGCTTTACTCAAGCGCTGCATACCTATTTTCCTACATCAGACATTACAAATACCCATGTAGATGGTTTACAAGGCGCGCAATATATTGAGTTTAGTGAAGGGCCATTTGTACAAAATGATGTTGTAAGCTTCAATCGCGAAACCGACATGGTTTATACACAAGCAAATACAATGCAAACTATTAAAACGCCAGAAGGTGTTATTAATGTGAGCCGCGAAAACTCAAGTTCGTGTGTACTGTGGAACCCATGGATAGAAAAATCAAAACGCTTATCTAACTTTGCTGATGATGAATATAAAACAATGCTCTGCTTAGAGGCTGCTAATGTACTGACAGATAAAGTAACGCTTGAGCCAAAACAAAGCCACACCTTAATAACCACCATTAGTTGGTAAGCTAGTCATAATTAAAAGCAGGAATAGGGACAAATAGTGTTTAACAATCAACAAATAATGGGTTTACCAAAGCATAGTGATATTAGCTTTAAGCCATTGGCTGATAGAGCCTTATTACATACACAGCTTAGCTCGCTTCTGTTTTATATACCGCTAATTGGAGCGCTTATTGCTGTTTGTTATTTTAATGAAGCCTTTGCTAATAATGCACAAACGTATTTGCTAATTGGTATGCCAATTTTGGTGGCCGTATCTATGGCGTACAACATAATAAGTGTGAGGTTACGAGGTTTTGCAGTGCGAAATCATGACATTGCTTTTAAAAAAGGCGTTATTTGGCAACAAGTGACGGTATTACCTTTAGCGCGTGTACAGCATATGGAAATACACCAAGGGCCAATAGAGCGAAAACTTAGCCTTGCGAGTATTAAATTATTTAGCGCTGGCGGTGTAAGTGCCGATTTACAAATTAGTGGGCTAACCCATGATGATTGTAAAAATATGCGCCAATTTGTACAAAACTACCGCCAAGACGACGCAACTACTCAGGCAGCTTTAGTCGATGAGTAATACAACTATCGAAGATAAAGCGAGCCCTATTTACTGGCAGAAAGTATCGCCCTGGGCGCTTTTATACTTTGTTGTGCACTTTAGTGTGCGCTTTGTAAAAGATGGCCTTTTAAACTTACTACCTATGCTTGTCGTGTTTGTTACTCAAGTAGAAAATAAGTTGTTTTGGGCGCAGGTTGCAGGTGGGATTGCGCTAATTTCGTTGCTTATTTACTCATTTTTATATTATTTAAATTTTAAGTTTTGTATTAGTAGCGACAACGAAATATTGCTTAACAAAGGTGTATTTAAAAAAGAGCGACTTACGCTTAAATTTGGCCGTGTGCAAAACGTTAATATTGCCGAGCCATTTTATTTTACCCCCGTAAACTTAGTTAATTGTATTTTTGATGCAGCTGGCAGTGTGTCGCAAGAAGTTGTTTTACCTGGCGTCACTAAAGATTACGCACAGCAAATGCGTAAACAAATATTTGATTTTAAAGCGCAGCAACAGCAAGAAATACAAAATACTGAACAAAGCGAAACAGACATTATCGAAAACAGCCTAAGTATTAGCAATAAAGAAATAGCTAAATTTGGTTTAATGTCGAATATGGCTATTTTAGCAATCGCTGCTTTTGCCCCTTTTATAAACTTGATTATCGATTTTTTAGAGAAGCAAATTATTGCGAAAGTAGAAGGCTTTTACCAACAAGAGCTTGGTATGCTGGCCAGTGCTGCTACCTTTGCGATGATCACCTTAATTGTTTTGTTAGTTTTGGTGGCTGTAATGCTATCGGTGACTATGTCGCTTATTCGTTTTTATAACTTTGAGCTTTATTTTAAAGGTCAAAAATTTAAACGTATTGCTGGCTTGTTAGAGCGCCATCAGCTTTCAATGAGCATGGATAAAGTGCAATCTATTGTTATTAAGCAAAACCTAATGGGGCGATTACTAAAGCGATTTACCGTTGAGTGCTTGCAAGCAAGTAGCGGCGGAATAGCAGCCGGTGTTGCGGCTAAAAAAAATAAACAAACCTTAGTATTACCTGTATTAAATAGCGAACAAGTTGATAGTGTATGCCAATGGATTTACCCGTGGTTTAATAGTAAAAAACTCGCTTTTAAGCGCGCAGAGCGAGCGCTTTTGTATAAAAATTTAGGCTTTTATTCACTGTTACCCAGTGTATTAGTGTTTGGCTTTTGTTTTATTGCTGATATTAATACTTTGATTAGCCTTGGTGTTTTGGTGGTGTTTTCTGGCTTGGTAACTTTGTCGTATCAGCGTTATGGTTATTACATGCATGAGGATAATGGCCGATTTTATATGGTTGTACGCAAAGGTATGATTGGCGTTCATTACCGTGTTTTTGAGCTTTATAAAGCGCAAAGTGCACGCAGTATAAGTACATACTTAATGAGAAAATCAGGCTTAAAAAGCCTGTATATACAACTTGCTTCAGGCTTTGCATTTATGCCCTACATAAAGCAGCAAGATGCTGACTTTATTATTGATTTTACAATTAAGCAGATTGAGTCAGATACTCGCAGCTGGATGTAAACTCCCCTAGTAAAACATGTGTAAATACACATTTGCACATGCTTTATTACACTTTCTTACTGCCCATGAAAGACATTTAATAATACCCTAGATGGTATTAAGGAATTCTTTTAGGGACGCTCATGAAAAAAACACTTATCGCATCAGCTTTATTACTAGCAGCACCAAGCTTTGCAGCCGATTGGCAAACTATTCATACCGAACACTTTAATATTCACTACAGTATTGAGCATGCTGATTTTTGCTAAGTCAACTGCAACAGAGCTTGAAATAGTACGCACCAAAGTGCTTGAGCAGCAAAACAGAGCACTTGATAAAACAGTTGATGTAGTGGTGTTTGACCCCCTAAATGCAGCAAATGGCTTTGCGCTACCTACCTCAAGTAACCCTGTAATGGCACTTTTTACAACCCCACCACAATCCGACACAGTTATATCAAACAGCGCTGGCTGGCAGCAGTTGCTTGTGTTGCATGAATATATTCACTTAGTGCACTTAGCACAGCCTACACGCAATCACTGGCAGCAGAAAGTACGTGGTATATGGGATTTATACGACTTAACCTACAGTGATACGCCGCGCTGGGTAGCCGAAGGTTATGCCACATTGATTGAGTCTAAAGTGACGGGTCGTGGACGTTTGTTTGATAACTACTCAGAGTCAATACTGCGAGAATTTGCTCAACAGGGCGCACTGCCAACCTATGGGCAGTTAAATGGCGAGCAGGGCTTTATGGGAGGCTCAATGGCGTATTTAATGGGTAGTCGCTTTTTAAATTGGTTAGAGAAAAACTATTCAGAACAAACACTCGATAGTGTTTGGACGCGAATGCAAGGCGTAAAAACGCGGAATTTTGATGAGGCATTTAGCGGTGTGTTTGGGCAAAGTGCAGCCAAGCTATATCGCCGATTTATAGCTGAATATACCTATAAAGCAATGCAAATAGAGCAAGGGGAGCCGTTACTTAATAGTGAACTTTGGCTTGAGCTTAACTTATATGCAAGTAACCCAGTACTTTCAAAAGATGGTAGTAAAATTGCGATTGTTGAGCGAGATAAAGAGAGTAATACCAAGCTTATAATTTATAGCTCGGATGACAACATTAAAGCGCAAGAAGAGTTTACTAAAGCGCAAAAAGAGCTACTCGAAAACGATGCACAAGATATTCCCGATACAGCGCCCAGTGTGTTTAAGCGCGAACAAAAACAAGTGCTTAATCAAATTAACCGAGCTGGTATTGCAAACCCTCAATGGGTAAATAACACAACGTTATATTTTAATGCGTACAGCAATGAAGAGTCGGGTATTTATAACAAAGTGTCTGACATATTTAGCTATAACACTGACACTGGAAATATTACACAACTTACCGAACTTGCTGGTATACGACGATTTAGCGTAACCAGTAACGGCGAAACCTTGTATGGCGAGCAAATAAGAGATGGCTACTCTGAATTAGTAAAGGTTGATCTCAATACGCAAACCATCACACCATTATTTACAAAAAGCCTTGAGACAACTTACGATTACCCAATACTCAGTCCTGATGAAAATAAATTAGCTTATTTATCAACGTCATTAAATGAAAATTGGCAATTGTATATACAAGGTATAAACGGCGAACAACAGCTGTCAGTACCTATGCCAAACGGGTATCAATATTTAAGTCAGCCAAGCTTTAGCCATAATGGCGAGTCACTTTATTTTGTTGCAGGTTTAAATAGCGCCACCGATATTTATAACTACAACATAGAGAGTAAAACACTCACCAAGTTAACCCAAGGGCAAGAGGCCGTTGCCCACCCAATTGAAATGGCTGATGGCTCGTTACTCTATTTTTCGATAACTGCAGATGGGCCAAATGTAAAAACACTGCCAAAAGCTATAAAAAGCACTGTAGTTACTGAGTTTGCAGCTAACAAAAAAGCACCGCTGCTAATAGTAAACGAACATACACTTCCAAAAGCTAAAATATATAAGCACGAGACTACAGAGCAAACAAATTACAACGTGCTCGACCAGCACGCTACTTTCGCGATTGGCTCTCAATATTATTCGGCTTCTACCAGTTTGTTAGATTTAAGCATTAAAAGTAGCGACTTATTAAAGCAGCTCGACTTACAAGCGGGTTATAGCACTGATTTACACGATGGGGCATTGCACGGTGGTTATGTGCAGGCAAAATATAATGCGCTTGATGTAAAACTGAAACTTGCACTGTTTGACTACAATTTAGATACATCGCGCCAGTCTCAGCAAAGTCTAAGTGCAGACATGGATGCCCGTGGTGGTTTTGCCGCAATAAGTTACCCCGTTAAATTTGGGCAGTTAAGTTTAATGCCAGAGCTTGCCTACAATTACACTGATTATAAGCAAAGCCATAAAAGTTGGACGCGTTTAGGTATTGCTCAAAATTGGCAATATGATCGTCAAGACTTTGCTATAGGCCAAAGTATTTATGCGAGTTGGTACGATGGCAGTAGCAAAAGTAATAATTGGCAAGGTTATGATTTAGCCGCCAAAATTTTTGGTAAAGCGTTTGGTATTCCTCTTTATGCAAACTTTGATCAAAAGCAACGTGACGACAGCAGCCTTGCATTAGGTGGCTTTAGCTCAAATCTTATTAATCAGCAGCAAAATAGTGAATATGTACTTTCATCTGAGCTGCCTTTTTACAGTGCAACTGCAAAGCGCTATCAAGGCTACGGTGGCGGCTTTAGCTTTAAAGAAGGCATGCCGTGGCTTTATTATAAGCAACATCAACTCGACGACACCGTATACGCACAAAGCTACGGCTTAAAATACCAAGGTGACTTTAGTTTTGGAATGGGGCCAGCAGGTGTAAACGATTTAACGTTTAATATGGGACTGTCGCGAGTAGAAGGCGACAGTTTTGAAGATGAAATGCGTGCTTGGTTAAGCTTTTATTATTCACTTTAGCGTTTAAAGTTAACCACGGTTTGGCTAAGTTATTTGTCCATTTGTAACGACAGTAACTTAGCTTGATATACATCGAGTTTTTGATTATCACGTTCTAGTTCAATTGCTTTCTCAAGTAAGGTTTGTGTTTGTTTAATATTACCTTGTTGATAGCGAACTTTTGCGAGTTCCAAGTATAACTCAGCAATGTAAGGCGCTTTAGTAATAGCTTGCTCAAGGTGTGCTTTAGCCTGATGAGCGTGGCCAGCTTGTAAGTTGTTTTTAGCGATCACTAGTAATTCGTATGGGTCTTTTTCTTTATTAACTAATTGTGAGGTGAGCTCTTTAACAAGCTCTTTGTCGCCTAACTTTTTAGCTAAAAGCTGATAGTTGCTGATTAAATTAATGCTTATTTCGTTATTACTAAGTGCTGCTTGATAGATGTTTTTAGCGCTTTGTAAATCACCAGCTCGGCGATGTAAAATGCCAGCTATATTAAATAATTCAGGATCATTGGGGGTGTATTTGTTTGCTTGTAAAATAAGTGAGTAAGCAATATCCAGCTGTTTGTCTGCTAGCGCTGTTGCAGCTAAATTACTGTAAAACTTAGAAACTAAATCGTTATAGTCTGCGCTGCTTGAATAAAAACTGCGACGGGTAGGGAAGTAATCAATTAAGGTGCCCGCTCTGAAAAATTCAACAATATTATCATCTTTTTTCTCTACTTTTGGGGCGTATACTCTTGTTCTAAAGTGGCTTGCTACATAAACAACATTATTTTCTTTTGCGTATATGGGCTTACTTGTAACTTCTTGAAAGCTTGTTTCTAACCCAAGAGCTTGTGCATAGCTTTGTGTTAAAACAGCTAAGCTAATACAGTTGCCTTGCGAAAGTTTTAAGGCTTGGGCTGAAGTAAGTGTATCGCCGTGGTATTTAAAGTTAGCTAAGTTGCTTTCGAGGTAGTTGTAAATTATGCGGTCATCACGGATTTCAGACTGTTTTTGTTTTTCGGCATAAGCTAAAAATTTTTCTTTTTCAGCATTTGGCAGCTCGAAAATACTGTACTCAGAAGGAGTGTCGAGTTTATTAAACAAAGAATGGTTTAATAGTTGTTCAAGCCCTACTTGTTGTTCTACTTGCTGAACCTTGGTTGTGTTACATCCAACTAAATATAAAAAAGTAATACAGACTGCTATTTTATAAAACATCATAAACCCACTCCATTGTTAAATTTTACATTACAATGTGGTGGGTTTTTAATCAAGCACTTGCTGTGCTGCGTTTACTTGAGCGATTTTTTTGTGATTGTTTTTTACGTTTACGGCGGGTAAACCACAAGTAAAAACCAGTACCTGCTAGCCACACTGGGCTTAAACCAATAACACACCACAGTATTTTACTTATTAGCCCTGCAAAGTAGCCAAAATGAAGTTTTCAAAAACTATCAATTACCTGCCAGCCAACGCCTACTTCGCGAATATCCCAGTTAGCTATGTGCTCGCCTGTTAGCTTGTTATAGCTAACCGTATTGGCATACTCACTAGCAAGTGGGTTGGCGGTATCGACTTCGCCGAATAAGGTAATGTTTTCGTCAGGCTCGAGTGGCATAACTAAGAACGTACCGTTAAAAGTGGGGATTTGCTTTTTACTGTCATCAAGTATGCGTTGAAACGAAATATCGCTACTGTGTAGGTTTTTGGTTAGTACAAAGTGCTCTTCCTCTGCGTGTTCAATAACTTCGTGATACCACACCGCCCAGTTAAAGTAGCCACCTGTGATAGCTAAAATAATAATGATGGGAGATCCTATAACCCCCGTCATTTTATGAATGTCGCTAAGTACAATTTGCAGTGTTGCACGCCAGCGCACACTAAATAGACGCTGCCAAAATTTACGATAAATAATAAGCCCAGTAATACCTAATACCAATAAAAACAGAGCAAAAAAGAAGCCTAGTACAGTGCCTGTTTGCCCTGGCAGGTTTTTAAAGTCGTTCAGTAAAAAAGTGTAATGTAGTTCTAAAAACCAATCGGTAAAATAATGGCTGGTACCAACAGGTTCAGACAAAATGTCACCCGTATACTGGTTTAAATGAAACTTATACCATTGCTCTGTGCCGCGTTTGACTAAGTAAACCCGATCAGCTGTATCATCGTTAAATATTTCCCAACTACCTACTACATATTCAGGGTAAGCATGCTCTGTTTTGGCAATTAACGTGTCGATTGGCATGCGCTCTGGCAGTGCATTTACAACAAAGTGGCTGCTTGGCATAAGTAAGCCATCTATTTCACTTTTAAAAACTAATACGCTCCCTGTAATACTAATAACAATCAATGGAATGATAGCTATTAGAGCGATCCAGCTGTGAATTTTAAAAAGAGTTTTTCTCATAGGTAGTTTTATATACAGCAGCTAATGACTTGCGCATGATAACAACTATCATTTTTATTTAATAGTTTGGCGGTGAGGCTTTCTATTAAACCGGTAAACCGTGAACTTAATTCTACGGTTTTTGTATACCTAGCTTGCCAGTACCTAAAACAAGAATGTCTTATTTAGTTGAGTTAAATTTACGCGGCTCTACAATGCCGCGCTCATAGTAAAAGCCTTTTAAAACAAATGTTTATTAAATGTTTTTATTTCCGTGTTTAATTAACATTTATATAACGATCGAGGTTGCTTTGGCGCATTATTTGCCTATATTGTCTTCATTTATTCTGGTTTTTAGTTTTTTACCATTACTAAACAAAATTCGAAAAAATCGTAGTGTTTCAGGTTTATCACTATTGATGATGACGTTTGGGTTAGCACAAAGCCTTTATTTTATAACCTACAATATTTATTTTGAGCGTTTTTATATTGCGTTACCATTTATTGTAACCGGTGCGTTAAGCGGACTTATTTTGTATTTTTTTGCACGTTATAACGCAGCTAAACGAGAACGGGTACAGTTGTTTACTATGCTAGGTTTTTCGTTACTGCCTTTTTCACTACTTTTGAATTCAAGCCTCGATACTGCAACGGTATTAAGCGCTTTAACGTATGTTGGCCTTGTGATGAGTTCGGTACGTGTTATGCCACAAACTTATAAAACATTGCGTACGGGTAATGTAAGTAATTTAAGCGCGCGCTACTTTAGCTTGCAGTTTATTGCTGGTATTTGCGGCTTAGTTGTTGAGCTTACAACAGCGGCTCCAAGCACGGCGCACTTACTTATGTTTATTATGCTGCTGCTTACCAATGCTGTGCAATTTGGTTGTATGCAATATTATAGAATGCGGCCTGTAATGGCTTAAAAACAAGCTACTTAAGTTCCTATTTAGCCTAATTTATGGCAAATTACTTTATCTAATAAAAGGATAAAGTATGAATTGGAATCAGTTTGGCTATATTTGCCGTGTTAATAGCTCTAAAACACTAAGTACAGAGCAAAAAGATGAGCTGAGTACACCGCCCCATTTAAATATGCATGCCAATAGCGGGTCGCATAGTAAATTAGCGCATAATCTGGCGACGCAAATTGCATCTCAAGATGAGGCAACATCGCAAAAGCAAGCTACGTATTATCAATGTTTACCGGAATTAGTTAACGAATTTAAGTTTGAGCACAAGGGCTGGCTTAGTTACTTAACCATTGTATTTGTTATTTATGTTTTATCCTCTTTGTTGTATCAGTCTTTTGTTGTGCCTACTTTTGTAGAGATATATAGCAAGCATACAGTTTCTTTAAATCATGTATTTGATGATTATTTTACGTACTGGTATGTACCAATTATTTTACTCGTTTTATTGCTGAGTGTTATTTTTACCGTTATTTTAAAGCTAAAAAATGTAAGTGCTCTCACAGAGCTAAAGCCTTTTTCGGGTTTATTTAAATTTCTTATTCCTCGTCAATTAATTAATGAGCATAACTCTTTAATTACCACGCTATTATTTCCAAGTAATCATAAAGAAGGTGTTAAAGCTTCTACACCCCAAACCGAGCACTTAGCTCAATGCGAGCTGCTAGGTTTAGAAACCCAAGAAGAATTTAAAGCGCTACTAAAGCTGCAGCTAAAGTTACTTAATACACATATTAAAAGCTTTATAAGTAAGCTCGTTATTGTTTATGGTTTGGTTATTGTTGTGTCTATTTGCTTATTTGTGAAAGCGGCTTATCAACCACTATTTATGCTAGGAGAAGTGCTATGAGAACAAAAGGATTTACGTTAATAGAGTTGATGGTGGTGGTGTCCATTATTGGTATTTTAGCTGCGGTTGCGCTACCTCAATACAGTAAGTATATACAACGAGCAGAACTTGTTGACCCGCTTGCAATGGCTGCTGCCATTAGAGAAGACGTTACGGTTTATTATCTTGAAAACAGGCGTTTTCCAGCAAGTAATGAACAAGCAGGTGTACCTGCAAGTAAATTTTTGATTGGTAATCGGGTAACGGGTATTACAGTTGATAATGGTGCTATTCATATTAGTTTGGGTAATAAAGCTTCACAGCTTTTGCAAAATACAGTTTTAACATTCAGACCCGCAGTTGTAACGGGAAGCCCTACAAGCCCGATTGCGTGGTTATGTGGGTTTGACGAACCGGTAACTGGCATGCAAGCGGTTGGCGAAAATAAAACAACAGTACCAAAAGAAATTTTACCTTCAGCGTGTATATAAAATAGTTTAGGGGATTAAAGTGCAATTAGCTATTCATCAAATTGATGCGTTTACGAATGAGTTATTTAAAGGTAATTATGCGGCAGTGATCCCACTAGAATCGTGGTTAAGTGACGATTTAATGCTAAAGATTGGCGCTGAGAATAACGTATCTGAAACTGCTTTTACCTGCCTGCAAGACGATGGAAGTTTTGTTATTCGCTGGTTTTCGCCGTTAATGGAAATCGATTTTTGTGGTCACGCCACACTTGCGGCTGCCTATGTTTTAAGTGAAGAGCATAACATATCGCAAATTCGCTTTATTGCTGATGCGGTGGGCGAGCTAATCGTTAATAAAAACGCTGATGGCAGCTTTGCAATGACCTTTCCAAAACAAGCACCGGTTGAAGTGCAAAATGTGCCGCAGCAACTGCTTGATGGCCTGTCTATACAACCGAGTAAAGTGCTTAAAAATCGACAAGCCTACTTTGTTATTTATGAAAACGCCGATCAAATACTTGAATTAAAAACTAGCTCAGAGCTTTTAAAAACGCTTTATCCACTTGATGTAGTGGCCACTGCTGCAAGTGCTGAATATGATTTTATATCTCGTTATTTTTGGCCTGCAAGCGGTGGCGACGAAGATTATGTAACAGGCTCTATTCATACTGGTTTGGCACCTTACTGGGCGCAGCAATTGGGTAAAACTACGTTAACTGCTTATCAGGCTTCAAGCAGAGGCGGGTATTTACTATGTGAAGTGGGTGATACAACCGTCACCTTAACGGGGCATGCTGTAAGGTATTTAAAAGGCACTATTTATATTTAATTAGGAGCTTTATATTTGACAAGGAACAAGGTTTAATTATTCATTTCAAAATCATACCAACTGCTTGTTTTTTATTATTATACTAGTCGTTTTCTTAAGCTACTTCCTTTATTTTATCTATTAATATACGCACTTGTAACAGTTGCTTACAAATGTCACCTTAATGTTTCATATGGCTCTGGTATTATGACGTTAATAGAATTTTGGGGATAATAGGATATGCAAACAAATTCACTTAGATGGGTTTTTCCATTTGTAGCGCTAATTGTTGGTGTTGTTGGCTTTATGGGAATAAATGCCATTGCACAAGAGCCAGAAAAAAAAGAAGTAATTGATACTCGTCCAACAGTGCAAGTTGAGCCAGTGGCTGCAAACGATCATCAAGTTATTATTAATAGCTACGGTGAAGTAAAGCCTCTTGAAAGTACACAGCTTTCGGCGCAGGTGTCGGGTGAAGTGTTAAGTTGGCATCCTAATTTTGTAGCCGGTGGCATCGTTGCTCGCGGTGAAACGTTATTCACTATCGAAAAAGACAATTACGAAGCAGCAGTACTTGTTGCAGAGGCAGAAATTGCTCGTGCACAAGCAGGCTTGATTGAAGAGCAGGCCCAAGCTCAAGTAGCCGCAGATGAAGCAAAGCGTTTTCCAAGTAAAGCGCGTACCGACTTATTTTTACGTAAGCCTCAAGTGTTAAGTGCGCAGGCATCTGTAAAGTCGGCGCAAGCTGCATTAAAACGTGCACAACGTGACTTAGATAATTGTGAAGTAACAGCCCCTTACGATGCATTGGTTATTAGCCGAAATGTAGGTGTTGGTCAATTTGTCACTATGGGTTCGCAAGTTGCTGAGCTTAATAATATTGAAACTGCTGAAGTGATTATTCCTATAGCAGGGTTCGATAGCGTTTTTTTGCCAGAACGCATTAAAGGCATTACCGCAACGATTATTCAAAAGGGCCTAAACAGCTTCACCCGTGAAGGTGTAATTGACCGCGACCTAGGGATTGTTGATAACGCTACGCGTATGAGCAGTCTAGTCGTGCGTATAGAAGACCCATACGGTCTTAAAAACATACAACCAGCCATTAAGTTTGGCAGCTACGTACAGGTGAATTTTGCAGGTGCAATGCTTAATAATATTTACCGTTTACCGCAAGCTTTGGTTAACAACCAAACTGTGTGGGTAGTAAACGAAAATCAAGAACTAGAGCCTCGCAAAGTAACGGTTATTCGTGAAGAGGGTGAGTATTTTTATATTAGCAGCGGTTTAAATGCCGATGACAAACTTGTTATTACTCTACCTGAATACCCGCAAAAAGGAATGCAGGTTAAAATTGCAGGTGTAGCTGCAAAACCTGAAAGCTCAGAAACGAGCACTTCAAACACGCAACAGCTGTAGGGTGTAATAGTTATGAGCGAGTCAATACAACAAAAACAAACAGGGCTAATTGCCTACTTTGCTAATAATTCAGTAGCCGCTAATTTAATGATGTTTTTTATCATTATTATGGGGGCTATAAGTTACTTTACGATTCAGCGTCAAATGTTTCCTAATGTAGAGATTAACTACATTAATATTGAGGCTAATTACCCAGGTGCCTCTCCTCAGGAAATAGAAGAAAGTATTCTTATAAAAGTTGAAGAGTCACTTAAAGATATAACCGAAATTAAAAAAGGCGTGTATCGCGCATTTAGAAATGGCGGTACAGCAAGCCTGGAAATAAACACCGATGCAAAACTTACCGATGTGCTTGATAAAGTAAAGTTGCGTGTTGATGGTATTGCGACTTTTCCGGCGGGTATGGAACCGGTCACCATAAGTCAGGTTGAGTTTAGGCAAGACGTTATAGGTATGACGCTCGTTGCTGACTTACCACTTACAGAGCTTAAGCCTATAGCAAACCAAATAGAGGATGAGTTACTACAGTTATCTAACGTGTCGTTAGTGGTAAACGATGTTCCTCTTGATGAAATAGCAATTGAAATAGAGCCCGATACGCTGCGCCAATATAATCTAACCCTTAGTGATGTGATGAATGCGGTACGCCGTTACTCAGCTAACTTTTCGGCGGGGCAGCTAAAAACAGACGCCGGTGTTATTTCTGTTCGCGTCGAGAATCAGTTTTACTCGGGTGAAGAGTTTAGACAAATTCCGGTAAAAATTGGCGAGTATGGCGCTAAAGTTTTACTGCAAGATATTGCAGTTATTAAAGATCAATTTACCGAAGGTGAGCGCTACTTTAAGTTTAATGGCGAAAACGCGGTGTATTTATCGGTAAAAGCAACGCAAGAGCAAAACATGATTCCCGTTGCTGATTCGGTTAAAGCGTTTATTGATCAAAAAAATAAGCAGCTACCGCCAGGTATTCGATTAGAGCCATTAATGGATATGACCTACTACCTAAATGCTCGCCTTGATATGATGAAAGCTAACCTGTTTCAAGGTGCCATTTTGGTGGCAATTATGTTGTCGTTATTCTTGCGTTTTAAACTAGCGCTTTGGGTAATGATTGGCTTACCTGTTTGTTTTTTAGGGGCCATGATGATGATGCCACTATTTGGCATTAGCATTAATATTATTTCGTTATTCGCTTTTATAATGGTGCTCGGCATAGTGGTGGATGATGCCATAGTGATAGGGGAAGCTGCCTACACCGAAGTTGAAAAAAGCGGCGGTGGTGTAGAAAATGTTGTGCGTGGCGCTAACCGAGTCGCGACCCCTGCAACCTTTGGTGTATTAACAACAATTGCTGTATTTGCACCATTCACAATGTCGAGCGGGCCAGAAAGTGCCTTCTTTTATGGTATAGCCGTTGTAGTAATGCTGTGTTTAGTATTTAGTTTGATTGAATCAAAGCTGATACTGCCAGCTCACATTGCTCATACGCACTTTTCGCCGATTAAAAAAGGTGGCTGGCGCGATCGCTTCAATACACGCTTTTTTGGTTTCGTAAATGGCCCATACAAACGTTTTATTGCTAAGTGTGTTGATTGGCGCTGGACTGTTTTGTTTGCTTTTATTGCAATGTTTATAATTAGTATTGCACTTATTACGTCTAATAAAGTACGTACAGTTCCAACTCCTAAAGTGCCGCACGACTTTCCACAAATTCAAGTAGAAATGAACGACAACGTTTCTGACTTACAAACCATTGCTGCTATTCGTGAAATAGAAGCTATGGTACTTAGAGTCGATGAAGAGACTGAACGTGAATTTGGTCAAAAAATTATTCGTGATGTATTGGTATTTAATCAAGGCAGAACCGAGTCGCAGTTACTAGCTCCATTAGTTGACGAAGATTCACGTCCATACAATGCATTTGAGCTTTCTCGACGGTGGCGTGAGGCTATGCCGACTATTGCTGGTATTAAGTCGTTAACTATTCAAGACGATGTTGGCGGCGGCGGTGGTAATGGCGGCGGCGAGTTTGGCTATTTACTGTATGGCTCAGACATAGATACTTTAAATCAAGCGGGTCGTCGTTTTATTCAATTACTTCAACAGCAAAAAGGGTTGTTTGATATTAGCTCAACCATAGATCCTGCGAGCAAAGAAGTGCAAATGAGCCTTAAACCTGTTGCTTACGATTTAGGCTTAGATTTAGCCGGTATTGCAAATCAAGTGGGTGCTAGTTTTTATGGTGGCGAGGCACAGCGTGTAATCCGAAACGGCGAAGAAGTACGCGTAATGGTACGTTACCCTAAGCTGACTCGTGAGGCATTTTCATCGCTTAAGCACACCGTTGTTACTACCCCACAGGGGCGAGAAGTACTTCTTGGTGATGTAGTAGAGCTAACAGAAACGCCAGGTATTAGCTATATACGCCGCGAAGGTGGTTACCGTACCGTGTATGTTTATGGCAATATTGATGAAGAGCAAATTGAGCCAGGCGAAGTGGTTAAGCAAGTAAAAGAAAATCTACTGCCACAGCTAATAGAAGAATTCCCAAGTGTTAAATCAGAGCTTGGTGGCGCAATAGAAGAGCAGCAAGCTCAAGCTAATGAGCAAATAATGTTTTTTATTGGCGGAATGATTTTAGTATACATACTGCTAGCTGTGCCGCTTAAAAGCTATTCACAACCGCTTATTGTAATGTCGGTTATTCCGTTTAGTTTAACCGGGGCTATTTGGGGTCATTATTGGTTTGATTTAGATATGAGCTTAATGTCGGGCTTTGGCTTAATTGCCGCAGCAGGGGTTGTGATTAATGACTCACTTGTAATGACCGATTATGTAAACCAAGTTCGCCGCGAAGGTGTTAGCGTTAAAAATGCAGTAATAGAAGCCGGTTGTGCCCGCTTTAGAGCAATACTATTAACGTCTATAACAACCTTTGCTGGTGTATTACCTATTATGTTTGAAACAAGCCTGCAGGCTAAGTTTGTAATACCTATGGCAGTAGCACTTGGCTTTGCTGTTATGTTTGCAACGTTAATAACGCTTATATTAGTGCCATGCCTATATATTATTTTAGGTGATATTGGTGCTGTGTTTAAGCGCCCGTTTAAAAGCCGAGCTGTGAAAGTCTCGTAGATAAAAAACATAAAAAAAGCACTGACCGTTATTAACGCTCAGTGCTTTTTTATTATCTATTTATTGTTGTTAAACTGGCTACAACAATAATTAATCTTTAAATTGCTTATGGCAATCTTTACAGCCTTTAGCCCATGCGCCAAAAGCTTTACCAATTACGGCTTTATCGCCCGATTGAGCAGCTAACGCTAGCTTATCTGCATTTGCTGCAAAAGCATTCGCTTTTTCAACAAAGGTTGCATTTTCGGCCCAAACAGCAGCAAGTGCAGCTGTATCGCCTTTATCTGTCCCTTCGTAAAATGCTTCCCATGGCATTTTTGATAAAGCAGCGGCATTGTTAGCACGCTTTTGAAATTGCTCTGCATCAAAAGGTACTTTGCCTTTAAGCATTGCACCCATGTCGCTAATTTGAACTGAGATCATCGAAAACGCAGCTTGGCGGTATTCAATCGCGTCACTTGGTTCTTTAAATGCAGAATTTGCCGATACGCTAAATGCACATGTAGCTAATGCTACACCTGCTAATATTTTTTTTAATTTCATAGTTTGCCCCTGTTGAGTATTATTCCTAATTTAATATCTTGTATGCAACGTCATTTTTATTCAAGCGAATACGACGGATTTAATGAAAAGTTAATCATTAATGCCTATATCGGCAAATATCATGCCTCGTCGCATGCTGCGCGTTGCTAAAAATACTTCACCTAATAACGAAATAAATGCACAAATGAGTAACGCCATGGCAGCTACAAAACAACAAGCAATGGTCACGCTTAAGTTAATTGATTGAATGTGCGACAAGAATAAAAACATAACCACAGCACATACAAGTAAGGCACTTAATACACTTAAACTAAAAGCAATATGTATACATCGAGATCTTTTTAATAAAGCGCGGAGTTCTGTTGCTAGCGACTTATTAAAATCGTCATCTGTATTTATTTTTAATCTTCGCTCCAATAAGCGCGCTCTGTCGGTAATTCGTGCTAAGCGATTAGATAAAACACCTAAAGTTGCTGCTATACCTGTGATTAAAAATACGGGAGCAACGGCCGTTTGAATTACTTTTGCCATAGTTAAAATGTTAATTACTTCGCTATTCATTACTACCCTTAATCAGTTGAGCTTAAAAGTGATTTATATATCTACAGAGTACCTGATGTAGGCTTATTAAGAAAAGAGGAATTACGTTGATTTACTTTACATAGCTTCACAAACTAAATCACAACATAGGTTATTTTTAGGTATATTTAATTACTTAATAAAAAATAAAAATACAACAAGGACTTTGACTGATGAAACGTACTCCATTCGCACTCGCAGCACTATCGCTCGCTATTTTAAGTGGCTGTAATCAAGCCCCTGAAGAAACCAAAAAAAGTAATACACAAGTTAAAGCGGTTCAAGTAGCCCAAGCTGTAGCCCCTGTTGCTAAAAAAGTGCCACATGAAATGACTATTCATGGTGACACACGTATAGATAATTACTATTGGCTGCGTGATGATGAACGTAAAGCACCTGAGGTAATTAACTACTTAGAAGCTGAAAATACATACACTGATGCAATGCTTGCACATACTAAAGCGCTGCAAAGTGAGTTGTTTGAAGAGCTAAAAGGGCGTATTCAAAAAGACGATGATTCAGTCCCAGTAAAAAACGGTGATTATTTTTACTCAACACAAACACGTGGCGATAACGAGTACACTACTTACTTACGCAGCAGCGATTTTGCAGGTACCGATCAGCAAGTTATTTTAGATGTAAATGAGCTTGCTAAAGGCCATGATTATTATGCAGTAAGTGGTTTAGATGTAAGCCCTAATGGCAATTTAATGGCTTATGGCGAAGATACTGTTAGCCGTCGTATTTATAGCGTAAAAATAAAAGATTTAACTACCGGTAAATTACTCGAAGACACACTTGAAGGCACCAACGGTGGCATTGTGTGGGCAAACGATAATAAAACGGTTTACTACATTAAAAAAGATTTACAAACTCTACTAGGTTACCAAGTGTATCGTCATACATTAGGTACATCGCAAGCTGATGATGAGCTAATTTACGAAGAAACTGATACCAGTTACTACATGGGTATGAGTAAAAGCAAAGATGAGTCAGAGATTTATATTTGGCACAGCAGCACGGCTGCATCAGGCGTATCTGTATTAAGTGCTGATGATACTAAGGCAATGCCTAAACGCTTAATTGAGCGCGAAGCAGGGCTTGAATATGATATTTCGAAGCTAGGGAATACTTACTACATTGTAACTAACTTAAATGCTGTAAATTTTCAGCTGATGAAAGTTGATATTGATAAAGCAGGCGACAAGGCTAATTGGCAAAGTGTGATCCCTGCGCGCGATGATATTAAACTCGAAGGCATTGATTTATTTAATAACTACTTAGTTTACCAAGAACGTGAAATGGGCCAATCAAAGTTGATTGCGCGTGATTTAAAAACAGGTAAAGAGTTACCACTGAGCTTTAACGATAGCGCTTATACAATTGGTACTTATGGCAATAACGATATAGATAGCAGCACGTTACGTGTTTACTACACAAGCATGACCACTCCAAGCTCATCGTACGATGTAGATTTAGCGACTGGCGATAAAACGCTTCTTAAGCAACAGGTTGTGTTAGGTGATTTTGATGCTGACAATTACGCGTCAGAGCGTATTTTTGTAACAGCACGTGATGGCATAAAAGTACCGGTAAGCTTAGTTTACCGTAAAGATGCGTTTAAAAAAGATGGCACTAACCCGCTACTGCAATATGGTTACGGTTCTTATGGCGCTACCATGGATCCAACGTTCTCAAGCTCACGTTTGAGCTTGTTAGACCGTGGCTTTGTATTTGCAATTGCCCATGTACGTGGATCGCAAATGCTAGGTCGTCCTTGGTACGAAGACGGTAAGCTACTCACTAAAAAGAATACATTTAACGACTTTGTTGACGTAACTAAAGCACTGGTTTCTCAAAAGTATGGTGCAAAAGATGAAATATTTGCGTTAGGTGGCAGTGCTGGTGGCTTATTAATGGGCGCAGTAGCAAACCAAGCGCCTGAGCTTTATAAAGGCATGGTTGCTGCGGTACCGTTTGTAGATGTAGTAACAACGATGCTTGATGCGAGTATTCCGCTTACAACAAATGAATACGGCGAATGGGGTAATCCGAACGAAAAAGCGTATTACGATTACATGCTGTCTTACTCGCCATACGACCAAGTATCTAAGCAAGCATATCCTAATATGTTAGTAACGACTGGCTTGCACGATTCACAAGTTCAATACTTTGAACCTGCAAAATGGGTTGCTAAGCTGCGTGACTATAAAACTGATGACAATAAGTTACTGTTTAAAATAGATATGGAAGCAGGGCACGGTGGTGCATCGGGTCGCTTTAAGCGCTTAGAAGATACCGCGCTAAACTATGCATTTATGCTTGATTTAGCGGGTATTAAAAAGTAATTAATTTATATATTTAAAATAAACAAAAATGTAAGGTGCTTTTTAAGAAAGCACCTTTTTTTGTGGCAAGTTAAAGCTAAACATAGTGCCTTTACCAATTTCACTTTGTACGTAAATTTCGCTATCCATCAGTTTTAATAACCCTCTGCAAATAGCCAATCCTAAACCACCTTGCTGGCGCCCTTCTTTATTAGAATTACTTGCTTGGTAGTGCGGATCAAAAATAGCATTCAGCTCATCTTCTTTTATGCCTACGCCCGTGTCTGATACATGCACAAATAGTTGATTATCGTCACTGCGTTTTACATGTACTGCAATGCTGCCGCCACGAGGGGTATGCCTAATTGCGTTATCAATTAAGTTGCTTAACACGCGCTCTAATTTAGCTATATCGGCAACCACAGGAAAATCACAAATCGCAGGTTCTACCGACAAACTAATGCCTTTTTTGTCAACGGCTAAACTAAATTTTGCCATGCAATCGTAAATGAGTTCACCTAAATTAAAGGTTTCTTTATTTATACTTATTTCGCCATTTTCTAAGTGAGCAAGCTCAAATATTTGCTCTATGAGTAGCTTTAATTGCCCACAATTATTAAGCGATACCTGCAAGTATTCTTGCTGCTCTTGTTTACTTAGCTGCTCGCCCGACTGATTTAATACTTCTAAAAACCCCTGCAGTGAAGCAAGTGGTGTACGTAGGTCGTGCGATAGATGAGTTAGCAACTCTTTGCGTTGTTTATCGCCTTGTTCAAGCGCTTTAAACTGCTCATTAATACGCGTTAGCATGGCTTGAATACTTCGCCCTAAACTATGCACTTCGTTACTTTTTTGCGTTGAATAGTTACTTAGCTTGGTGTCGGTAAGGCTGTAGTTAGCGGCTTCAATATTACTAACATCGCGTGCTAAGCGCTGAATTGGGTTGGTAAAAAAACGTAGTAAAATTAGCATCGCAATAAATAAAAATGCGAGTGCAGAGCCAAGCCATAAAGCAGCTAGCCATAACTTATCATTATTTTTTACAGTGCTTAGTGAGGTATCGTAAGCCTCACCACCAATAATTACATATAAATAACCTTGTAGCTTATCTTGATTAAATACTGGCGCGGCTGAAAATATTTTTTGTTGCTCTTTATTACGAGGATTATCACCATAAATAGGTGCAGCGCTTGGGTCGTTAATCAGCCTTTTTAAAGGCGTTAAACTAATATGCGTGCGTTTAACTTTACCCGGCTTTGCTGAGTAAGTAAGAATTTTTCCGGTTTCGTCTACAAAATAAAATTCAAACGCAGGACCTAATAACATTAAGGTATGGAAGAGGTTTTCAAGCGCTTTATAGTCGTAAACCCCTTCTTTTATTAGTGGGTTATCTTGTACTAAATGTTCCGCTAACGCTAAGTGCAGATTTTGTTCGGCGTGGTGTTTTGAAGTCAGTTCTAATTGCTTGCTCCAGCCGTAAACTAGGGCGCAAATAAAACAAAAAATCACGACTAGCGATATAGCTAATTTTTGATACAAAGATAATTTCATAATAGGTGTCTTAATTGAGTTGGCTAGGGTTTAGTTTGTAACCAACACCCCAAACTGTTTCGATGATAGGCGCTTGTTGGTGTTCTTCTAGCTTGGCACGTAAGCGGTTTATATGTGAATTAACCGTATGCTCGTACCCACTGTGTTGGTAACCCCATACTTTATCGAGTAACTGCTGGCGGCTAAAAACATGATTAGGATGGCGTGCAAAGTAAACGAGTAAATCAAATTCGGTGGCGGTAAGGTTAAGGGCTTGCTTGCCTAAATACACTTGGTGCGAACTAAATTCTATATTGAGTGAGCCTACATTTAGTGTTTGTTCGCTATCAACGGGGGAGTTGTCGTTATTTTGGCTAGCGAGTAGTTGTGCTCTGTGGCGTAATTGGGTTTTTACTCTGGCTTGTAATTCGCGTGCAAAAAAGGGTTTACAAATATAATCGTCGGCGCCCATTTCAAGGCCAATAACTCTGTCCATATCGCTACTAAGCGCGGTGAGTAAAATAACGGAGGTAGTAGGGTAATGCTCTTTTATTTTTCGGCATAAGCTTAAACCATCCATTTGGGGTAAGTTTATATCGAGTAAAATAAGTCCGTAGGGATGCTTGGCTATTTTTTTTAAGGCAAGTTCTGCGCTTACAACATGATCTACATGTAAGTTAAGCGAAGTAAGTTGTGTGGTAATTAATTTACCTATTTCTCTGTCGTCTTCTACTACTAATATTTTTTCGTGACGCATGTATTACCTCGTAAAAAGGGGGGCATCCGTGCTCCCTTACTTCCCCATTACAAGCTGGAACGTTACTGCGTGCGCGTAATTACTATTTTCGATACTGGGTTATCAAACTTATGTTCAGCACCAAGTGCTGATGTAGATAATCCATCTTGATTTGAAACAATGCCTGGATGCATCGTTATTATATCGGCTGTATCGTCACGTATTTCGTTAAACCCTTCACCGCTAGCGGCAGGACCTGGCACAGTTTCAGCTGTTTCTGTATTTGCTTCCGTACCCGCATCATAAGCAGTCGTAGTGCGTGATAACGAACCGCCAACTTCTAATGTTGATACATCTAAAGAACTAAGACCGGTAAAAGCATCATTTGTATTCCCAAGCATGGCAGCAAATGACAAATTAAGCGTTTCTTGCTCTTCAACAGTAATGATTACTGTGGTGGTTTCACCAGGGCCAATAGCGCCTTCGGCTGAAACTGCAGCAAGTGCACTTTCGTAGCTGAGGTATTCTTCATTTGCACCGCTTTCTGCAAGCATTTCTAAACCAACAGAAGCTGTGGTACCGAATGACCAAGGTGCTTCATCTTCAAAAGCAATGACAGAGAGTGGTGACAAAGGCTGTCCTGCAGTTAAGTTACTAAAAGTAATAGTAAACTCACTGATCACAGGTTCTACAACAATTGGCTCAACAACGACCGGCTCTTCAACCACTGGGTCGTTATCATTATCGCTACACGCTGCAAGTGTGGTTGCAAGTGCAAGCACTAGTAGACTTTTTTTAAGGTTGTTAGCAGATGACATAATCATGCTCCTACTTAACTGTAACGGTTAATTGCGCTACTGGGTTTAACCATCTGTGTACTGTATTACTTAAATCGCTATTTCCCGCTTCTAAATCGTCATCACCTAAGCTACCTGGGTGAATATGGATGCTTGTATTTGTATCACCACTTAATATACCTGTACCGCCAGTGCCAGCGTCGCCACCTGGAGCCGCAGGAATACCCGGAGTACCTGGAGCGCCAGATCCTTCAACTACAAGCTCATTGTTTTGTTCTGTGCCTGCATCGTAAGCATTTAAATTAATTGTGTAAGTACCCGCTTCTGTTGGGATTTTCCAGCTGTTTAAGCCTACAAAGCCATCATTAGTTGGTAGCATCATTGCAGTTAAAGATAGGTACTCGTTACCGTCGGTAGTGGTAAGTGTTGCCGTTGTAGATGCGGCTGGTGCAAGTAAGCCTTCAGCTGGATTTGCAGCCATATCACTGCCCGCTGCAGTTGCTTGTGCAACTAGCTCTGCAATATTGCCGCCTTCAGCCATTGTTTGTAATGCTGTAGATGCTTGCGTTGCTACTTCAAATAGTGTGTCTTCGCTGTTGTGTGCTGTAATTAACAGTGGAGTGAAGTGAATACCCTTGGTTAGGTTAGTAACTTTTAGGTCTAATTCTGCGGCCATAGTCGATTGGCTAGCTGCCGCTAAAAGAATTGCAATTGTTAATGTAGAAGTTTTCATTATTATTCCTGTAAGTGATGATTCGAGTTTAGTATTGAATAATCGTCTCCAGAAACTCTCACAAACTTATCACTTTTTTATCACAAGATTTTACGCTGTGATTTTTAAATACAAATACGTTGGTTGATTTGTAGACATTTGTTTAGTTAAGAGGCAACATACATAAAACAAAAAGGAGAGTGTTATGGAAGAAAATCAACAGGTTGAACCAGTTAATAAAGATGACCGTATGTGGGCTATGTTATGCCATTTGAGTGCGCTTGCCGGATTTATTGTGCCGTTTGGCTCAATAATTGGGCCATTAATTGTGTGGTTAATTAAAAGAGATGAGATGCCAGTTGTTGACGTGCACGGTAAAAAGGCGCTTAACTTTCAAATAACGATGGCAATTGCATATGTAGTTTGTTTTTTACTGATGTTTGTAGCAGTAGGCTTAATATTACTACCTATAGTGGCAATTTTTGGGTTTGTAATGGTTGTAATGGCAAGTATTAAAGCTAACGAAGGTAAAGAGTTTAATTACCCGTTTAGTTTAAATTTGATAAAATAAAACCTCAGACATTATATTATAAACCCAGCTATAGGCTGGGTTTTTACGTTTAGCCATAAGGACATTATGCTTTATCTCACGTTATTTATTAGCGCATTTATATCTGCCACATTACTGCCTAGCTCTTCTGAGGTGATAATGGTGGGGATGATTGCCCAAGGTAAAGTTAATTTATGGCTTATGTGGTGCGTAGCAACACTTGGAAATGTATTGGGAAGCTGCGTTAATTACTGGTTAGGCACGCAGGTACTGCGTTTTAAAGATAAAAAATGGTTTCCTGTATCGCAAAAAGGGCTTGATAGCGCACAAAAGCAATTTAATAAATACGGTGTGTATAGTTTGTTGTTTGCTTGGCTGCCAGTAGTAGGCGATCCGCTAACTGTAATTGGGGGGATATTTAAAGTACGCTTTAGTATGTTTTTATTACTAGTAACACTAGGCAAAGGCGCGCGCTATTTAGCGGTTATCGCCCTTGCCGTAGGATTCGAAAAGCTTTTTTAAATAAGTTTTTTAAGACCTTATTTAGCCCAATCAAGCGTTAACGACACTGAGTCGGCAAAACGCAGTGCATGCGGTTTATCAACACGTGCTTTAGCGTAATGAACACTTGGGTGTGAGTGACAAACCGCAAGAATTTCAGCCACTAATTTTTCGAGCAGTAAAAAGTGGCCTTGCTCTACTAAGCTAATTACTTCTTTGGTGATCACTTTATAATTAAGTGCTTGGTCAACTTCATCCGTTTTACACGCGTCATCAGCAGGGTAGTGAATCTCTAGGTTGATCACTACATCTTGCTTTTTTTCACGCTCATCGGGGTTAAAGCCAATAAACGTACGCAGGCGCAAATTAGTAACGTTAATAATTGCATTAGCCATAGGGTTAACCTTTTATAAGCTGCAAAAATTCGTTGCGTGTTTTAGGGTCGCTTCTAAAGTTACCTAACATTACTGATGTACGCATGCTTGAATTTTGCTTTTCTACACCACGCATCATCATACACATGTGTTTTGCTTCAACAATAACGCCCACACCTTTAGCGCCAGTAACTTCTTCAACTGCTTTAGCGATTTGATGCGTTAGCTGTTCTTGAATTTGAAAACGGCGTGAAAACATATCAACAATACGTGCAAATTTAGACAAGCCTAATACTTTACCGTTTGGAATATAAGCAATATGGCAACGGCCAATAAAAGGTAGTAAATGATGCTCACACATAGAGTAAAGCTCTATGTCTTGCACTAACACCATGTCGTCAGCGTCAGATGTAAATACCGCTTTATTAGTTATTTCATCAAGCGTTTGACGATACCCTTGCGTTAAATATTCCATTGCTTTTGCAGCACGTTTTGGCGTATCAAGTAAGCCTTCGCGGTTAGCATCTTCGCCTACTGCGGTGATGATTTTTTCGTAACTTTCTTTTAATTCATTGTGCATAAATATCTCAGTTTATTTATATTTACTTTAAATGACGGCCGCCATCAACAGGCAAAGAGCGCCCTGTGATGTAGTGGCTTTGTAATAGTAAATCAATGCTATTGATAATTTCTTGGCATCCGGGTTCAATGCCCATTAATGATTTTTTAAGGGTCTTAGCTCGATATTGCTCATCGTCATGTTCATTAAAAATAATGAGTGATGGAGCAACCGAGTTCACTTTTATGTTTGGCGCATATTTAGCGCTAAACGATTTAGTTAAGTTATCGAGAGCTGCTTTACTTGCTGCATAAGCTAAGTGTTTAGGGCTGCCTGTTTCAACTACATAATCAGTAAGGTGAATTATATCAGCAGGTACTTTTTCACTTTGCTGATAGTTTATAAGCAGCTCAGCGCACATTAAATTAATTAAATACGGTGTTTTGGCGTGTATACGCATCATATTATCGAACAGTACTGCAAAGTCAGGATTGTTAGCTTCGCAGTCCCAGCTTGATGCATTGTGAACAACAGCGCGCAGCGATGTTGTATGCTCTTTAAGCGTATTTATAAATGCACTTATACCGTCATCGGTACTAAAATCGGCATAAATACATACAGCGCCTAGTTGCTCTAATTTATCAACAGCGTTGTGGCGAGTACGATACGTAATAATAACAGCCTGCCCTTGGGCTATATAATGCTGAGCGAGCGCTAAACCAATACGTTGGCCTGCGCCGGTAATTAAGATGGGCGATGTCATATAAGGCAGTGTTCTCTTTGGCGGGTAACTTATACCAATATTGTTAAAACATGATCGATCTATCGCTATTTTCTTAGGGCTATAATAGATCACTAATTTAACGCAATTGGTATTATAAAATTTAAAGCGTTAATTTATTAAAATATACGCAGTTTCTTAATCTGTCGATCAAAAAAGCAATTAATCCTCAAAGGCGTTAATTGCTTTATTTTATTTACTAAAACATTAATCGTAAATTGTCGGAATTGGTTGGCGCTTATGTTGTGTACGCATGTAAATACTTACAAGCTTTTGTTCAACGTCTTTAGAAACAGATTTACCTTCTAAAAAGTCATCAATTTGCTCATAGCTCAAACCAAGTGCTTCTTCATCTGTTAAGCCTGGGCGGTCGCTTTCTAAATCAGCTGTAGGTGCTTTTTCTACTAATAAAGCTGGGGCACCGAGTGCAGTAGCAAGTGCACGCACTTGGCGTTTTGATAAACCAAATAGCGGAGCTAAATCGCACGCGCCGTCACCAAATTTAGTATAAAAACCAGTAATGTTTTCAGCACTATGATCGGTACCCACTACTAAGCCTTGGCAAAAGCCAGCAATTTCGTACTGAGCAACCATACGTTGGCGTGCTTTAACATTACCTTTAATAAAATCTATCTGAGCTTGCTCAGGCAGTGCTTCACCACAGCCAACTACAGCAGCTATCGCTTGCTCATGCAGTGCATCAGCCGCAGGTTGTACGTTTACGGTCATACGTTTACTTGGCTGGATAAAATCAACCGCCATTTGCGCTTCGTCTTCATCGGCTTGTACGCCATAAGGTAAGCGCACAGCAATAAATTGGTATTTGTCAGTATCGTGTTCTTTATTTAGCTCGTTTACGGCAAGTTGACATAAGCGGCCACAAGTTGATGAGTCAACACCACCACTAATACCCAATATTAGTGATCGTGAGTGAGCTGCTACTAAACGTGCTTTAATAAAAGCAACCCGGCGAGTTATCTCAGCATTTAGATCAATAGTTGGCTGAACCTTCATTTCAGCCATAATTTCGGCGCGCATTGCCAGCTCCTTATAAAATTTAATATGTGATACGCAATAAACTTATTATGTGATTTAGTCTTAATTAATTAAAGTTTTAAATGAGCTTTTATTTTGCGAAGCTCTACTTTTAATTCTTCTACTTCTGCCAGTAAATCACTTAATTCTTTATCTTTAATTACTTCGCTTGGTAGAGCAACAAAGGCATCGGCGGGATTATTTTGTTGTTCGCCAAATAAATGAATGTATCGGCTGTCGCGTTTACCTGCTTCTCGTTCTAATTTACGGGCGTAATCGCTTTCAATCAGTTTATTGAGCGCTGTTTCTACTTCATTTACGTTATTAAAATCAGCAAGCCTAGCACTGCGAGTTCTTAATTCACCTGGGGTTTGGGCACCACGTAAAAGTAATAAACAAACAATGGCACGTTGCTGAGCAGAAAATTGCAGATTACTAAACTCAGTGTTGCAAAAGCGGTGGTCGTATTTATTTACGCGACCAGAAAGCCCTTCATCTATAGTTACCAAACGCATGTCTATTAGTTCATCAAGTGCGTTTTGCACGTCACTATCTGTAAGATTTAACACAGGATCGCGATTAGACTTTTGGTTACATGCGTTCACTAGAGCGTTTAACGATAGCGGATAATGTTCTGGCGTTGTGCTTTGTTTTTCTAGTAAGCAACCAAGAATACGTTGTTGATTTGCTGATAACTGCATAAATAATCTCAAATTAGTAAGCGTATTTTATTAGCTTACACCTTTATTGGATACCAAGCCATTGCTGGAGTTTAGGTTTTAGTGCGGCTAAATCGAGCGGCTTACTTAAATAGTCGTTCATGCCTGCTGCTAGGCATTTTTCTTTATCGCCCTGCATGGCATTGGCTGTAAGTGCAATAATAGTAATATTTTCATTACCCTTACCTGCATCGCCTTCTCTAATGGCTTTAGTGGCTTGGTAGCCATCCATTTCAGGCATTTGGCAATCCATTAAAACTAGTTTATATGGCTTACCTTGTTTTGCATTGAGTTTTACAATTGCCTCAAGCCCATTTTCAGCAATATCAAAAGTCACACCTGCTTGCTTTAAGAGCGCCGAGGCAACTACTTGGTTTATTTTATTGTCTTCAACGAGCAGTAGTTGTGGCTCTGATGAATCGAGTACCGGTGCTTTAGTTAGTTTATTTTGTAGTTGTGCTTGTTGCTGCTGTTGTTCAATGTATTTATCGTTAGTGAGTGAGTCAAACAAATCAGAAGGTGTGAGTGGTTTGAAAATCATACAGTCGACTTCCATACCTACTTTAGACTCCTCAGGTGAATAACTCATTGGCGCCATAAGAACTAGCTTGCAACTATGCATATTTATAAAGTTTTTAAGCGCAGTTATATGCGTTTGCGGCGCTTTTTCAAAAAAGTAGTAATCAACTAAAATAGCTTCAGGGTGGGTGGTTACATTATTTAAATAATCATCAACCTCAAGATAGTCATGTATGCAATTAACCTTTGCACCCCATACCGTGAGTTGTTTGCTGGCTGTATTTGCATTTAACGAGCACTCATCAATAATTAAAATATGTTTGTTTTTAATTAAATGACTCGGTAAATCTTGTTCTTTACTTAAGCGAGGCTGTATTTGTATTGTGAAAGAAAATGTACTTCCTTCACCTTGCATGCTGTTTACGCTTACTTCACCGTTCATCAGCTCACACAGTTGTTTTACTATGGCAAGGCCAAGCCCTGTGCCCCCAAACTGGCGTGTAGTTGAAGCATCGGCTTGTGTAAACGAATCAAATAACGACGCTTGCTTTTTAGGGTCAATACCAATACCAGTATCAATAATCGAACATTGCAGGAACGAGCCATCCGTTGTTTCATCCACTTTGGCGGTAATAACTACTTCGCCATCAATAGTAAATTTAACGGCGTTGCCAATTAAGTTATTCAAAATTTGGCGTAAGCGGTTCGGATCACTAATTATTTCGCTAACTGTAATTTGAGTGGCATCTAAAATAAGTTTTGTATTGTTTTGCTCTACTTTTAAAGCAAACGACTCAACCACTTCTCCTAATAACCGAGGTAGGTTAAATTGCACGTTTTCAATATCGAGCTTACCGGCTTCAATTTTAGAAAAGTCTAATATGTCGTTAATTATATTAAGTAAAGATTGAGCTGATGACTGAGCAAGTTCGATATGATGCTTTTGCTGTAGGTCTAGTTGCGTTTGCTTAATTATATTAAGCATGCCTAAAACACCATTCATTGGTGTGCGAATTTCGTGGCTCATACTTGCTAAAAATTCACTTTTAGCTTCAACAGCTTGTTCTGCAGTTTCTTTGGCGGCAACCAGCTTTTGTTCAGTTTCAATTCGTTGCTGGCTCGAGTGCAAGCTGCCAATTAACGCTGCAACGGCAATTAAAAAGCTTTCTTCGTTTTTAGACCAGTGGCGCTTGGATTGACATTGCTCGGCGCAAACAACGCCTATAGCACCACTTCCCGCAGGAATAATTACGCACAGCATTGATTTAATCTCGAGTGGCATTAAATACTGCTCTTTAATTGGTGCGAGTATTGGGTGTTCTAGTGCATCGGGTGCATTAAATACTGCTTGATGATCTATTGCATTAAAAAAGCCGGGGTTGTTTTTTCTTAGCCAAATAGAGTCAATTTTGTCACTAGACGAATGTTTGCTATGTATGGCAAAGGGGCTTAGTTGAGACTTGTCTTCATTAAAAAACCAAATACTGGCACGTTTAATATCGAATGCTTGGCAGATTGCTTCAGTGATAATATCTTTCGATTGGCTAAGTTGCCCATTTAATATTAATTTATTAACGGTAAGAGAAGCTAAAATTTCGTTATGTAATGCGGTTTTATTATTTTCTAATTCAATTTTTTTACGGGTATCAATATTCTGTAGTGAGCCAAAAATACGTGTGCATCGTCCATTCTTTCGTTCTGCTTCACCATGTACGAGTACCCAAACAGATTCACCTTCTGCATCCATTACTTCTAATTCAACTTCGTAGCTTTCACCATATTTTATGGCTCGTTCAATTAAAGGTTTAATTGTTTCTCGGCTAGAGCCTTTTTTAAAGTAGTTTAAATCTTTAGGCCATTCTGGTTGGTTATTTAATGGGTATTTAAATAGTTTTTTGGTCATATCAGACCAATACACTTGTTTAGTTTCTAAGTTAAATGACCATGCGCCTATTTGAGCTAGATCACTCATTGCTTCAAGCATTTTTTCGTTTTGTTGCTGACGATTAAGCATTTTCAAAAAGAATAAAAAGGCCCAGATTAATAATCCGCAAATAATAATAATCGATAACCGAAGTGGCCATATTGATGAAATAGGAGGGCTCCAACCGATTTTTGGCGCTACATATAACTGCCAGCTGCCGCCTTGAAAATTTAGAGTGAATTCAAGGGGATCTTGCTGAATAATATTTTGATTGCCGAAAAAAAACTCGCCTTTTTTACCTAAACCATTACGCCCTTGAATGGCAACGTTGTACTGTTTTTCTAATTCGTAAACGCCAGAATTGATATAAACCTTGTCAATATCGAGTACAACCGACAACAACCCCCAAAACTCATTATTGGGAGGGGTATACACCGGAACCCTGGCGATTAATGCTTCCCCCCCCTGAACTAATGTTAGCGGTCCTGCCATAATAATTGTGTTGGTATCGCGGGCTCTAAGTG
The DNA here is from genome assembly GCF_000238395.3 of Pseudoalteromonas arctica A 37-1-2. Lineage (GTDB taxonomy): Bacteria > Pseudomonadota > Gammaproteobacteria > Enterobacterales > Alteromonadaceae > Pseudoalteromonas > Pseudoalteromonas arctica. The sequence continues at coordinate 3,743,604 of NZ_CP011025.1, read as the reverse complement.
CATCAGTACGCTGATTTTTATTATCTAAAAAATTAAGGCCAATTGCTTTTTCGTTCCCTTTTAAAGGATAGGTCATTTGAATGACCATATTGGGAGCGCCACCAATATTACGAAGTTCATTTGATGTATCAAAAAGAGGAGCTGCGATTTGTTCAAAGCGTTCTTGTTCTAAACCCGGTTCTGCGGCAACGGCAACACCTAAACCCCGTACTAGTTGAATATTAGAAACTAAGGTTGATTCGAGTTGAGCTCTATAAGTACTTACTTCTGAAAGAATTTGTAGGCGGTGAGCATCTTTTACACGATTATAGTTAATACGATCAAGAACAACACCAACTAGTACAGTTAGCGTAAGCGATAACCAAAAGGTCAGCTTAAAGTTATAAACATTCGTTTTTTTGTTATTACTAGACGGTGGCATTAGCTACATCATGGCGTTAATTTAGGCAAATTAACTATAGCTAATTTATGACATAAATGAAAACGGCGCATTAACAAATGCGCCGTTTATTTTTTATAATTAGTAGTTTAGCGAGTTACGAATCGCTAACTTCACGCGCCCAATGATTTTGCTTTGCTACGTGTAGCTTGCGGTAACCATCAAGTAGTGCCGCATGCTTTTTAAAGCCTTCAAGCGATAAACCTGGGAAAGTTAAACCGTTAAACTGCTTTTTACCTTCGGCAATTTCTATAGCCAGCGCTACATTATTAGCACCAAACATTAAGCCTAATGCATCTTGGTAATCAGCGTATTCGCGCTCGTCATCGTATTTAATTTCAAGAATCGCTTTTAAACAGCGGAAGTGGCGCATTGCATCTTCGTTTACTTGGCCTGTATGAAGTATCCAATCAACCCAATCAATGGCTTCTTCGCTGCCTGCGGCTAAACATAGGTGCGCTTTAAGTTCACCTATACGCAGTGTGTGCCATGGTGTGTCGGCATCAGTTGCTAAGCCAATAAATTCTGCGGCGCGGATAATATCGCTATGACCGGCTTCTTCTAGGCTGTCGTAAATTTCCATCCATTGCTCTGCATCGTACTGATCAAGCGATAGGAATGCTTCGCGAAATTTTGCGCCTTCGTTGTTGTTGCGCCAAATAAGCTCATCAACTGGATAAATGTCTGACATGCCCGGTACTAAAATACGACATGCGTATACATTTAGGTGCGTGTAATCCATGATGTAGATATCGTGATCCATGCTGTGAATCAGGTCAGTACAGAAGTTATATTCTTGCTCTGTTGTGCCGCTAAAGTCCCAGTGTACAAATTCAAAGTCAGGTTTTGCACGGAAGAAATCATGCGAAATCAAACCGCTTGAATCAATAAAGTGCAGTTCAATGTTCTCTGGTGTTGCTACTTCATCGTTATCAAATGTTGCAGGTTGGAATACATCTAGTTGATCTAAACGACGACCTTGTAGTAACTCAGTAACGGTACGTTCAAGCGCAACTTCAAATGATGGGTGAGCACCAAAAGAGGCAAATACAGAGCCATCAGTTGGGTTAATAAGCGTTACGCTCATTACTGGGTAAATTCCCCCAAGCGATGCATCGGCAATACGTAAATGAAAGCCATGGCTGCGAAGCTCTTCACACGCTTCGTGAATTTTAGGATATTGCTTAACAACGTCTTCAGGCACGATTGGTAAACAAATACCTTCGGCGATGATGCGGTTTTTAATCGCGCGCTCAAATACTTCTGATAAACCTTGTACGCGAGCTTCAAATTTTGTGTTACCTGCGCTCATACCGTTCGATACAAAAATATTACCAATAACGTTTACCGGAATGTATACGTCTTGGTTATCGCGTTGGCGCGTGTAGGGCAGGGTACAAATGCCACGATCAATATTGCCTGAGTTAAAATCAAAAAGGTGTGATGCGGTAAGTTCGCGCTCTGGGTCAAAGTAATCCCATAAGCTTTCATCCATAATACCTTGTGGTACTTCATCGCCTTCAACTTTAAACCATTTTTCGGTTGGGTAATGAGTAAACTCGCCATTGGCAAATTCTTCACCTAGATAAAAGTCTGCAAAAAAGTAGTTACAGCTTAAACGCTCAAAGTATTCACCGAGTGCTGAGGCAATAGATGCTTTGTCGGTTGCGCCTTTACCATTGGTAAACATAACACCGCAGTCACTGTCTTTTATATGAACCGAATAACAGTTAGCTACAGGGTTAAGCCAAAGCGCTTCTTCAACATTAATGTGTAGGGCTTCAAGCTTGTTTTGCATGGTAGAGATTGACGATTCTAGGTCGCGGTCTTTACCTTTGATAAATGTTTTTTCAGTCATATTGATCTCAACTAGTTCTGCACGATGTGTGGAGCTGACATTATCGTGGATTTTGATGTTTATTTCACCCTTTGCGAGCAAGAACATTATTATTTAATAAAACTGTGGTTATTATATGTCCTTAACGCTTGGTCAAAACGTGCAAAGGAAAGGTTGATGTTTAAAGTAATCAAACGGTTGTTATTATTAATTGTGATTTTAGGGCTGGCAAGTACCGCCGTTGTTTATGGTGTGCTTAGTTTAAGTTTACCTGCCCTTGATGGAAACGGACGTAGTAACGCGGTAGTAGAGCCCGTAAAAATTTCGCGCGATGCACTAGGGCAAGCAGTGATAAATGCAAATAGCCGAAACGATGCCGCCTATGGTTTAGGTTATGCGCATGGGCAAGACCGATTTTTTCAAATGGATTTACTAAGACGTAATGCCGCAGGCGAGCTAAGTGAATTATTTGGCGAAGCCGCGTTGGGGCTCGATAAAAAGATGCGTTTTCATCAATTGCGTAAACGCAGCCAAATTATTTTACAAACCCTGCCTGAAGCAGATAAGCAATTACTTAAAAGTTACGCTCAAGGTGTAAACGAAGGTTTAGCGCAAGTAGGGTATTCAAGCTTTGAATATTTACTAACCGGTGCAGCGCAAAAGCCATGGCAAAGTGAAGACAGCCTACTTGTGATATTTAGCATGTACCTTGATTTACAAAGCGCCACATTTGAGCGCGACCAAGCACTCATTCAAATTGAGCAAGCGTACACAAAGCAAATGGTTGATTTTTTAACGCAACCAAGTAAGTACCAAGCCGCGCTTGATGGCAGCAAATTAGCGCCTTATAGCGACGGCATACCTACCTTTCCAACTCAAACAAAGCATATAGTTAAAAGTATTGAAGCCAACCAAGAGCGCGGCAGTAATAACTGGGCTGTTACAGGAGCGCTTACTAAAACAGGGGCAGGTATGGTGTCGGATGATATGCATTTATCGATGGCAGTACCTGTAATTTGGTACAGAGCCCAGCTAAATTATATACAAAATGGAAAACCTGCTCAGGTAACCGGTGTATCGCTGCCCGGAGCGCCGGCAATTGTTGTTGGCACTAACAATAATATTGCATGGGGGTTTACTAACGGCTATTTAGATACAGCCGATTGGATTGCATTAAACGATGATAGTAAAACATGGCAAGTAGATGAACCTATTGCATTACCCGATGGGGAGGTTGAAAACTATTCATTAATACTCAGCGAATATGGTCCTGTAAAGTACATTAGCGGAAAACCTTATGCATTGAGCTGGGCTGCACATCAGCCTTACGCCGTTAATATGCAACTATTAAAGTTAGAGCAAGCCAAAACAGTAGATGATGCACTTGCTGTAGCAAGCGATGTAGGAATACCTGTGCAAAACCTAATGGTGGTCGATAGGCAAGGCAGCGCAGCGTGGAAAAACATGGGCGGTATTCCGGCGCATAAAACGCCAAGTGAGCTTGGCGTAAATGCCGATGACTACTCAGCGCTTTGGCAGCAAAATGAATTAGAACGTCCCTTTATTAAAAACCCACAAAGCGGCAGATTATGGACTGGTAACTCTCGCGTGGTATCGGCTGAGGATAACGCCCGTTTTGGCAATGGTGGCTATGCACTCGGTGCACGTTCGAGTCAAATTCGCGATAGATTATTTGAAAAACAAACATTTGCAGAGAGCGACTTTTACGCACTACAACTCGATAATCAAGCTCGTTTTTTAATGCCTTGGCATGCTTTGCTGTTAAAGCAATTAAAAGCCGATAAAACTAAAAATCAGCAATATATAACAGCGCTCGAAAATTGGCAGCAATGTGCGTGTTCAACCTCCATAGGGTATACCTTAGTTAAGCGCTACCGCGATGAAGTGATTAATATTTTATTTAGTAATATTGAAAGCCAACTAAATAAACAGCAAGGCACACTTAAATACGTAAAACGAGATTTAGAGCCCGCAGTTTGGCAGCTTATTAACAACAAACCCGACACATGGATAAACCCACAATTTAAAAGCTGGGATGCACAATTACACGGTGCATTTAACCAAACTATCACTAAGCTTAGGGGGCAATTTGGTAATAATGTACAAAGCTGGCAGTGGGGCAAGGTCAATGAGTTAGTGATAGAGCATCCGTTTGCAAAGCAAATGCCGTTACTTGCTAAGTTATTAAATATGCCCACAGCGGCGGGTTTTGGTGATAGTTATATGCCCGCAGTACAAGGGCGTAGTTTTGGCGCATCGCAGCGCTTTATTGCTCAACCTGGGCATTTAGAACATGCAATTTTAGCTATTCCGGGTGGGCAATCGGGGCACCCTCTTTCTGAATTTTATAGAGCGGGGTTTAGTGATTACGTAGAGGGTAAGCATACACCTTTATTGCCGCAAACACTTATGCATCAAATAGTCATAAGTCCTATTAAATAACGTTTAAGTGATCAGTGAGTGAGCTTAAATAGTGATAAAAACGTTCTATATTTATTAATTCATACAACAGAGAACTAAAATGAAAAAAATACTACCCGCATTAATAACAGGTTTATTACTAAGTACAGCAGCGCAAGCCGACGAGGGACCAGTAACAGCACAAAAGCTAAGTGAGCATGTATACGTACTATTTGGGCAAGGCGGTAATATTGCTGCAAGTGTAGGTGATGATGGCATTTATATTATTGATGATCAGTTTGCCAAACTCTCAGATGATATTAAAAAAACGATTAGCGATTTAAAACCAGGCAGTGCAGAGTTTGTTATTAATACGCATCATCATGGCGATCATACCGGTGGCAACGAAAACTTTGCTAAAGCGGGTGCGCACGTTATAGCACACGACAATGTACATAAACGTTTAGAAGAGCAGCACGGCGAAGGGTCAGACTTTTTACCGCGCATTAGTTTTGGTCACGATTTAAAACTACATTTTAATAATGAACACGCCCATGTAGTGCATTACGAACATGCACATACCGATGGCGACTCCGTTATCTTTTTTAGTAACGACAACATAGTGCACATGGGCGACATTTACTTTAATTTTGGCAGCTTACCGTTTGTTGATGTAGATAGCGGCGGCAGCGTTGATGGTATTTTAGCAGCAGTAAACGATGTAGTTAATCAAATTGACGACAACACTAAAGTAATACCAGGACACGGTAAGGTAAGTGACCGTTCAGGACTGATAGCGTATGGTAAGCTAGTTCAAAACGCGAAAGACGTAATGCTAAAAGCAATGCAAAATAATGCAAGCTTAGAGCAAGTACTTAAAGCCGATCCATTGGCAGAACTTGGTCTTGAATACGCAGGCTGGTTACCAAAAGAGAAAGTAACCACACTCTTTTATCGCAGTTTAAAGTAGTACATCTAAAGTAAAAAACATGATACAAAGCTGAGTGTATTCTTGATTTAATCGAGCGTACATTCGGCTTTTATTTTCTTATGCCTAAAGGAGTTGTGTATGTCGGCAGAAAAAACCCATCTTGAAATTTGTAACTTAACCAGAGAGCAATATCCGCAAATTAAAACCTTGATGGATCAAGCGTATCCCGACTTAGGTGGTGCGTGGCCAAGTCATACCATTTTTAGATTAATAGACCAATTTCCTGAAGGGCAAATAGGTATTGTAGATGACGGCGTGCTGGTGGGCTTAGCGCTGAGCGTACAAGTTGATTACACACGTTTTTCAAACCCGCATACGTACGAAGACATTGCAGATGGTCACGACCGTGTATTTAGCGATACCGACGGCGATGCGCTATACGGCTTAGATGTGGCCATTAGCGAAACTCACAGAGGCATGCGCTTAGGTCGTCGCCTTTATGATGCGCGTAAAGAACTGTGCCGCCAATATAACCTACGCGCTATTTTAGCGGGTGGTCGTATTCCACGTTATTACAATCACAGTAGTGAAATGACGCCAATGGAATACATTGCAAAAGTAGATCAGAGAGAGCTATACGATCCTATTTTAAGTTTTCAGTTATCTAACGATTTTCAGGTAAAGCGTTTACTTAAAAAGTACTTACCGGAGGATCAAGAGTCAGTTGGTTACGCCACTTTACTTGAGTGGAATAACATTATGTATGAACCAACCGATACGGTACTCGAGTCAACTAAATCAATCGTGCGCGTGGGTGCTGTGCAATGGCAAATGCGCTGTGTTGAATCGGTTGAAGAAATGCTAAAACAGGTTGAATACTTTGTAGATACCGTATCTGACTACAAAAGCGACTTTATACTATTCCCTGAATTTTTTAACGCGCCATTAATGGGCTTAGGAAATCAAAGCAACCAAACTGAAGCGATTCGTTATTTAGCGGAATATACCGAAACGTTTAAAAACGCGATGTCGCGTATGGCAATAGAATACAACGCCAATATTATTACCGGCTCTATGCCGCTTGCCGAAGACGATAAAATTTATAACGTAAGTTATTTATGCCACCGCAGCGGTAAAATAGACGAGCAACGTAAAATACATATTACCCCGCATGAACAAAACGATTGGGTTATTCAAGGCGGCGACAAAATTGCTGTATTTGAAACCGATGCTGGGCGTGTAGGTATTCAAATTTGTTATGACGTAGAGTTTCCAGAGCTTTCACGCATATTAGCAAAACAAGGGTTAGATATTTTGTTCGTCCCATTTTGGACCGACACTAAAAATAGCTACTTACGCGTGCGCCATTGTGCACAAGCGCGTGCAATAGAAAACGAATGTTATGTGGTTATTGCGGGCTCGGTAGGTAACTTACCACAAGTAGAAAGCCTTGATGTGCAGTACTCACAATCGGCTGTGTTAACGCCATCGGACTTTTCGTTCCCGCACGATGCAACACTTAACGAAGCCACACCTAATACAGAAATGCTGTTATTTAGTGACCTTGATATGGATAAGCTTAAAATCCTTCATAGCGAAGGTACAGTGCGTAACTTAAAAGATCGCCGCGAAGATTTATATGAAGTTATATTGAAAAAGAGAGATGTTTAATGGCGTGGATTTATTTGGTTATTGCCGGTTTACTTGAAATTGGCTGGCCGATAGGTTTAAAAATCTCACAAAACTCAGATACTCGCTGGCAAGGCATAGCAATAGCGGTGGCATTTTTAGTCGCTAGTGGCTTTATGTTGTGGCTTGCTCAAAGGCAAATATCAATGGGCACCTCATACGCCGTGTGGACAGGTATTGGCGCTGCAGGTACGTTTTTAGTCGGTATATTGTTTTATAACGATGCAGCTACGTTTGGTCGTATTGCGGGAGTATTAATGATTATTAGCGGTGTGATAACACTTAAAATAAGCTCTTAATTGGTAATTTGAATAAACGCTTAATTATGAATAGCGCAGGTATAAAAGCCTGCGCTGTTTTGGTTATGAGTATTAATTCGGCAACATAACCAAAACAGCGGCAATGGCTATGAGTATTAAGCCTGCAGTATCTTGTTTTTTAAGTGGCTGCTTTAACCAAAGTACGGCAATTAGCATGGTAAAAAATACTTCAACCTGTCCAAGTGTTTTAACGTAAGCAACATGTTGTAAGCTCATTGCACTGAACCAGCCAATAGAGCCGATACAACTAAAAACACTAATAGCGGCTGTAGTGCCTTTGTAGTACCACAATTTACTGAGCGTTTGCGGCTCTTTTAATAATAAATAGCTCAGTAGTATTAGTGTTTGTAAGCTAATTACAAACAGCAAAACCCAAGCGGCTGAGTGTGGAAATAATAATCCTGAATTTAAGCTCGCTTCACGTACCCACAGTGAGGTAAGTGCAAAGCAAGTACCACAAGCAAGGCCTAATAATGCCGTTTTAGCATTAAAGTGTTTAACGCTTGTTATGCCGCTGAGTAGCAATACGGCAATAGCGCCAAAAAACACACCAAGCCAACCGAGTAAAGAAAGTGCCGAGCCAAAAAATAATACACCTAAAATAGCAGCCACTAACGCCTCGCTTTTGGCAAGACCAGCACCTACGGCGTAATTATTCATTTTAAATAACTTAACCATTAAACCAGTGGCAAGTATTTGCATCACACTTGCGCCTATAATAAATCCCCAAAAGGCATTATTAAACGTAGGCATGGCGGTATCTTGGTATTGATACAAACCATATAAATACACGGCAGCAATAGGGCCTGCAATAATAAAGCGGGAGAGAGTTACGCCAGCAACACTCACATCGTTACTTAATTTACTTTGCAGGGCATTACGCCATGCTTGCATGAAGGCGGCTAAAAAAGTGAAAAATATCCAGGTCATGGTCGTCATCGTTAAAATGTAAGGCAGTAAAGTTAACAAGCTTTGTGAAGTAAAGCGATGCATTAACTATGATGTTGAATATTCATCATCTGCGACATTATGTCGCATGGGTTTGAGGATATATTTAGCTATAGTAAGCCTGATGTTATTGTTAGCCGCCAGCGTTTGTCATAAAACGTATCTGGCGGCTTTTTTATTGCGCTTATGCTAAATTATCCGAAACATCAAAAGGATAAATTATGACAACATTAGTTGTATGTGCATTACTTGCGGTATTAATGCCTTACTTTGCAAAAGTGCCGGTTGCTATAGCAATGGCAAAATTAGGTCGATACGACAATAAACATCCAAGGGCGCAACAAAAAAAATTAACCGGCTTTGGTGCACGGGCGCTCGCTGCTCATCAAAACTGTTTTGAATCGCTTGCTGTTTTTGCTGTCGCTATTGCAGTTGTACTGGGCACTAATTCTGTAGGTGCAGTGACCGAAATGCTAGCGGTTACACATATTGTGTCGCGTATTTTGTATTGCGTATTTTACTATATGAACCTAGATATAATTCGCTCATTAGTGTGGTTTATTGGTTTGGGTACAGCCATTGCCATGATTGTGGTGAGTTTGTAATTTTATATTTTAAAACTACAAAGCAAGCAGCCTAAAAGGGCGCTTGCTTTGTAGTCTTGAACAACTCGTGGCGTTAATGCGATACTTTAATTCGCTCAATTAAATCGGTAGGTGCCACTTCACTATTAATCGCAAAATCTAGTTGTACAAGTACATCTTCAAAACCTGAATCTGATGCTTTATATTTCCATTTTGCTAGCGCCTCTTTCGCTGATTTATCAAAAACATCTTTAGGTTTAGATTGAATAACACTAATGTTTTTTGTTTTACCGTTTGCTGCAATATCGTATTTTAATACAACAGAGCCGCTGATCCCTTGTTGAGCTGCTTGTATTGGGTAAGCAGGTTCAATGCGTATTGTTGGTGAAATGTGATCCTCTTTAGTCATTGCTTCTGGTTGCTTTGCAATCGCTAATCCGCTTAGCATACTTGCTGCTACAAGCAATAAGCCACCTTTAGCAAACTTTGAACGCTCCCCGCTGTGTTTTATATTAATTAGTCGTTGTAACATGGTTTTTTTATCTCCGTAGTGTGAATAAGCCATAAGTCCTGTGGGCGCATTTGCCGCGCAGTTTATTAAGGCTTTGCTATATAAAATATGTTGTTGTGTGGTTTTATTGCTAAGTACCCGTTCATCACAAGTCAGCTCTTGTAGTCGGCGCATGCTTGCGTAACAAGCCCAAGCTAGTGGGTTAAACCAAAGTAAAATAGTAGGTAGTAATATAAGTGCGTTTGTTAGGTTGTCTTTGCGTTTTATGTGTACGTTTTCGTGCTCTAAAATAAGCGCTAATGTGGCTTTATCAAACTGGGTATTGTAGTTACTCGGTAACACCAGCTTGCTGTTTAAAATACCGACCACCATTGGCGTGGCTACATGTTGGCTGGTATAAGTTTTAACATCAGCGGTAAGAGTGCTTTCAAATTGGGTTAACTCAGTTAACTGCAGGCTTTTAACAAAGCGGGTATGCGTAATAAAGCTAGCTATTAATAACCCTGCGGTAATAAGTACATACATGAGCGCCCAGCTAATACCCATTTCATGTGTAAAAGGCTGGTTAGGGGTGATTAAGTAATGGCTAATATTGCTATTTTGCAGTGGTTTAATCGCATTTGGTAAATTAGCAATAACCAATGCCGCAGGTAATAGCCATGCTAATTTATATACAAACCGCGAGCCAAGGGCTTTTAAACCAAATCGCTCGAGTAAAATAAATCCACAAAACAAAATGCTTAATAGTAATTGCTGCTCAATCAACCAATTAAAACCAGTTTGAATAACCATGTTAATCCCTTACTTTTGGTTTTTTTCCCAGTCATCTATAACTTTTTTAAGCTCGTTTATATCTTGCTGAGAAAGCTGCTCCGATTTAGCAAAACCACTTACAAGTGGCGCAATACGCCCACTAAAAAAGCGCTCAATAAAGTTTTGGCTTTCTTTTAAGGTGTAGTCGGCGCGCTCCATACACGGCATATAAATATACTGACGACCTTCTTTTTCAAATGTAAGTGCGCCTTTTTTTACTAGTCGACCTAGTAGGGTTTTAATGGTTTTTTCGTGCCATTGCTTATCGTCGCTTAAGCGCTCAATTATTTGGCTCGCGGTGGCGGGGTAGTTAATCCAAAGTGCGTCGAGCACGTCAAACTCTGCTTTTGATAACTCAATCATGCTATTGCCTACAAATGTAATCTTTAATTAAAGACTACACCTGTAATCTTTAATTGCAAGTTTATTTTTAACTTTTTGAGATGTAATTAAGTGACTTGGTATTAGATTTTTGAAATATCGTTTTTATTAATTTGTATATATTGGTTTTCAGGTAGGTTTAGTTTTGAAAGGGTGAGGTTACTAAATTGCACTCTAAATAAATCAATTACTTTATATCCGCAGTAATGCGCCATTTTACGTATTTGTCTGTTTAGCCCTTGTTTTAAAACAATACTAAACTGATTGCTGGCTATTTTATTTACTTCACAAGGCAAGGTTATGTGTTTATCAACTGGTACGCCTGCTGCCATTTTTTTACAAAAAGCATCGTCTAAAGGCTTATTTACGGTGACTAAATAATGTTTAGGCTGGTGGAAGTCAGGATGTATTAGTTGATTACAAAAATCCCCATCGTTGGTCAAAATAAGCAAACCGCGAGAGTCTTTATCTAATCGACCAATAGGGTAAACGCGGGTGAGTGTGGGCAAATGGTGAATAAGGCTGGCTGGGTCATCAATATTTAATTTGCAGTCAATACCTACTGGTTTGTGGTACGCAAAATAAACTAAATTGGCAGCACCTTTAATTTCTTTTTCATTCACTATTACAATGTCTTGCTCATCAACATGATCTATATGATTCGCTGGGCGATTATTTACAGTCACAACACCTTCATCAATTAAACGCGATGCCTGTTTACGAGAACAAATACCTGCATGGGCAATATATTTAGCGAGTCGGATTTTTGTGCTCATAACGTGTGACGCCAGCGGCTAATAAAAATTTGATCGTGATTATAGCAAAGCTGCGTATCGATAATGTTAAATAACCAGAACTCAGGTTAAATATAAAAAGGTAGCCAAGATGGGTATTAAATTTTCACAGTTAAAAAAGCATGAGCCGCTACAAAAAGTCATTGTTCACTCGTTAGATATGGCGCTTTATCAAGTATCAGTAATGATTAATAACGTTGAATACTATGTAACAGAAGACAGCGGTGAGTTTTTAAGAGCGCTAAGCCCACTGCATGTTCAAAAGCGTTTTGACAAAATAGCGTATGCCGAAATGGTACTGCGCCAAACAAGCGCTTACGACGAAATGTGCGGTCAGCCAGAAAAAACCAGCAGCAATATGCTTGAAGTACTTTACGGTAAAAATAATCTTTATTGATTGAGCTAATTTGCTAGTATCTGCTTTTTAAGGGCGATAAATGTATCAATTAAAAGTAGATAATACCGATGCGTTAAACTCAGCGCTTCGCGCACAAATGGTTGAATTTAACGCCCAGCATTTTGATGCGCAAAGAGTGCCATTAGGCTATAAATTTACTGATGAGCAAGGCGAGCTTGTTGCCGGTATTAGTGGGAGTGTGTTTGGAAATTGGCTGATGATTAGTTGGCTTTGGTGTAGCGATAGTGCGCGAGGTAAAGGGCTTGCAGATAAACTGCTAACGGCACTTGAGCAAGCTGCTATTGAACTAGGAGCAACAACTGCTCAGCTTGATACACTTGATTTTCAAGCAAAACCCTTTTATGAAAAGCGCGGTTATAGTGTTAAGTATCAACTTAATAATTACCCACGCTCAGGTACGCGTTATTTTATGGAAAAGCCACTTTAATTTTTTGCTGGCTATTTTGCTTTTAGTGGCTCGCCTTCAAAGGTAATACCTAAAAACGGTGTTGCCTCTGGTGCTAACATAAAGGTGCGAATATTTAGGTGATCATCCCCTTTAGGGTTTTGCAACACGTCTTCTCGGTAAAACTTACCAAAACAATCCAACGTATTTTGTTTACTTAAATCGTTTAATTTAGCAAACGCAAAAATTTTACACGATCCATTGTTCTCACTCGCAGCGCTAAGTAATCCATGGTTATTAAAGCCACATGCAGTAAAGTCGTAGTTTGCTTCAATCACCGCCATTGTATCGGTAAATTGAATGCTTTTTGGGTTTTCAGCAAGTGCTTTTAAATAGTTATTTAGTGTCATGTGTTACCTTTGGATTTTTAATTATTTAGCGCTCAACTCTAGCTCATCTGTTTGCTGATTTATATTGAATTTAAATCGCGATAAAAAGTTCATCCCTAGCAAACCTTGCCCGCGGGTGTTTTCAATGCTTAGCACTTCAAAACCATAAATAATTTGCGAGCCCACTTTAAACGATTCAATTTGATAACGCTTTACAACAATTTGACCATTAGCTGTGTTGACCGTTACATCGCCTAAATACAAAGGTTGTGGCGAAATTTGCTCAATTATACTTGTAGGTAGTGAGGTTACGCTTGCGCCTGTATCAATCATTAGTTCGGTTGATAGGTTATTATTTATTTCGGTGTTTATTAAGTAATGCGCGCCATACGGCGTTAAAGCAACGAAGTCATCTTGCGATTGTGCTTTATTGATCATCGCTTGCAGTGTTTGCACTTGGCTTTTTAGATTGTGCTGGTTTGGCATTCGATCAAGGGTTGCTTGTGCACTAATTAAATCGCCTTGCTGAAAGTAGGCGTACGCAAGCGGATATAAAAACTGCGCGTTATCGCTTTTATAATCAAGCCAAATTTGTGTTTGCTCAATAATAGCTTGCCAATTTTGTTGCTCAGTTAATGTGTGTAATTCGTTTTGAGTGAGCGTATTTAAACGTGTATTTACATTACTTTGCTGATCAGCAGGCAGTAATGAATTCAGCTCAAATAAAGCAATAATGGCGTTTTGTGTTTGCTCGCTATTTATTAAATACTCAACCTGCAAATTAAGTAATTCTACGTTATAAGGGCTGTTATTTAATAGCGCATTGAGAAATGATTCGCTGAGTAATAAATTGCTATTTAGCCATGTTTTAAGCTGCACTAGCCACGATGAATAAAGGTTTTTTGCAATTTCTGGGTAGCTATTTTTGAGTTGTTGATAGCTACTAAGTGCGGCTTCAAATTGGTGTTGTTTAAATTGCTGCTTTGCCGTATTTAGTAACGTATTTTGTTGTTTAGGCAATATGCTTTGTTTAGCACTTTGTGTTTTTTGTGGTTTAGTTAACGCAGGCTGCGGGCATAATAAATAAGCGTTAAGGCTAAGCGAGCCAATTAATAGCAAGGTAATTAGCTTGGTATAGTGGCTCATTGTGACCTCTTATTTAATGCAATTGGTATTATTTAATAAAGTGCGTTAAGGCATGAATATTAGCTATTTCAATATCGGGCAGCCCTTTATAAGCATAATTAACGCCTTGGTCGTTTAACCATACCGATTGGCAACCGGCATTATTTGCGCCTTGTACGTCGGTATCTAGGCTATCGCCAATATGTAAAATATCGCTTTTAGCAACGTTTAAATGTGTGGCTGCTTTATCAAATAAGGTGCTGTGAGGTTTTGCTTTACCGTGCATACCTGCTTGCAGTACGAGTTCAAATTTATCGTGTAAGTTAAAGCGTTCAATTTCAACGTTACCGTTAGTAATTGCAACAAGCGTAAAGTGTTTGGCTAGGTTATCTAGTAAGTTAAGTACGTCATCGCTTACTACTATGTTGCTGCGCGCATCGGCAAAGGCGTTATAGGCTGCATTTGCATGGCGCTCTACTTCATCTGCGGTAAAACCAAGTTTAGAAAGCGCTAAACGTAGGGTGTGTTTGCGCCATTTAGTTACATCATCCGCGAGATCTGGGTTTTGTATTACGGCAAGTTCTCGGCACAGTTGCCAGTACTTTTGCCCTTGCTCTTGATAGCCTGGTAGCGCGTTTAAATAATTTTGTTGGGCTTTAACGGCTGCTTTTATAATAGGGTGATTGCTGTATAGCGTGTCGTCTAAATCAAAGCTCATGACAGAAAATGGCTTAATAGCACGATTAAATCGGATCATATTTATTTTCCTAATCAGTTCGTTTTTTTGCGCGAGGGTGAGTGTTGTCGTACACCTTGGCTAAATGTTGAAAATCTAAATGTGTATACACTTGTGTAGCCGACAAACTGCTGTGCCCTAGTAATTCTTGCACGGCGCGTAAATCACCAGACGATTCTAAAATATGTGACGCAAACGAGTGGCGCAGCTTGTGCGGGTGAACTTGCGAGCTAATGCCTTGTTTTATTCCCCACTCTTGCATACGCAGGCGCACTTGGCGAATCGAAATACGATTTTTTTGGCTACTTAAAAATACTGCTATTTCATCGGGCTTTGCAAACTGAGGGCGTATTGTGAGCCATTTTTTTAATGCGTCTAACGCTTTTTTACCCACCGGAATTAATCGCTCTTTATTGCCTTTACCACGCACTAAAATTTCGCCATTAGCAGCGCTAATATCTTGCATGTTAGCGCCAACTAATTCGCTTATACGCAGCCCTGATGAATACATAAGCTCCATCATTGCTTTATCTCTAATTGCGAGAGGCTCGTCGTCGGGTATTTCGAGTAAGCGTGCCATTTGATCCACATCGAGATTTTTAGGTAGGGGCTTTGCAAACTTAGGACCTTTTATACCCACCGCCGGATTATGGTAATGCGATTGCTCGGCAATATTTTTTGCTTTTAAAAACTTATATAAGCTGCGAATACAACTGAGCTTTAAGCTAATTGTACGGCCACTTAATTGTTTTGAGCGTAGTGCCATGCTGTAGCGGCGAATATGCTCGCCTTGCACGCCAAACCAGTCATCACATAATTTGCTAAAATAAAGGGCTGCAAAGCCAAGCTGGCTTACATATTGATTAACTGTGTGCGCTGAATATTGCTTTTCAAACTTTAAATAATCGCTAAATAGCGTTATGGGTGTACGCCAACTGTCGCTTAACTGGGTAGTATTAGGCGCATCGTCACTCATGTTAGTTTTTGCAACCGCAGGTGTAATGCGTTTATAAAGTCGAGCACAAACAGGTTATCTTGAGCGGGCTCAAAGTGGTTTACGTTACTGCTACCAAACGCCAAAATAGCGATAGGGTGTTTAGTGTCGCCAATTAAATAAATAGCGACAGATTGTGTATCTTCACTAAATAATAATTCGCGCTCTTGCTGATTAATACGCCCTAAATAATGCCCAGAATGGGTAAGGCGATGCGCAATAAGTTCGTCGTATTTGGGATTATATTTTACTAATTTGCAGTCGTTAACATCTTCACTTGAGCATATTATATTACGCAGATTATTTGCAAGAGTGTCAAAATCGTCATGATTCCAAAGTTGGCGATGGCACTGGCTAAACAAACGATATACAAGCTCGTTTTGCGTTGCATGCTTGCTCATAGCGTCTATTTGGTTTTTTAAAAGCGTGTTGTGCTCGCGTAATTGGCGTTGCTGAATATGTACCAGCGACGTTGCACCTTGAGCTTGCTGTTGCAGCTCAAGTTGTGCGAGTAGCTCCGGGTGCTGAACCAAAAAATCAGGATGTTGATGTAAGTAATCAATAACCTGTTCTTTACTTAGCTCGCTCATAGCGCTACTTGCCCGTCGAACACATGCTCTGCGGGGCCAGTCATGCGTACTGGGTGACCTTCGCCACTCCAACGTACTTGTAAGCTACCGCCTGGTAAATCTACTTGAACGGTTGTTGATAACTTATTTTGCATATGACCAATAACCATTGCTGCACACGCACCTGTGCCACAGGCTAGGGTTTCGTTAACGCCGCGCTCCCACACTCTTAATTTAATGTGTTCATGCGATACAACTTGCATAAAGCCAATGTTCGCTTTTTGCGGAAAACGTTCGTGGTTTTCAAGTAATGGACCCAATATATCAACTTGCGCGGTGGTTACGTCGTCAACTTCTAGCACGCAATGCGGGTTACCCATAGATACCGCGCCACTAAATACAGTGTGTTCTTCGGTTCTAATAATATAAGTAAGCTCACGCTTGCTCGCTTTTAAAGGGATTTTACTTGGCTCAAAATTTGGATGACCCATGTTAACCGTTACTTGACCGTCTTTTTCTATGTAGAGCGTTAAGTTGCCCGACTTGGTCGACACAGTAATTTTATGCTTGTTAGTAAGGCCCTTCATACGTACAAAGCGGGCAAAACAGCGTGCGCCGTTACCGCATTGTTCTACTTCGGTACCATCGGCATTAAATATTCGATAATGAAAGTCGAGATCAGGAGAGTATGGCGCTTCAACCATTAGCAATTGGTCAAAGCCAATGCCAAAATGGCGATCTGCCAGTTTTTTGATTTGATCTCGCGACAAAAAAACATTTTGTGTAATGTTATCAATCACAACAAAGTCGTTGCCTAAGCCGTGCATTTTGGAAAAATTAACTAACATAGCGCTCTAATTCGGTTTTGCTCTGTGCTAATCATGCCACAGAGCAGCTAGTAGACAAAAACGTTTATGGTAAAACTTTCTCACCTTGATAAAGGCTTTCAATAGTTTCGCGTTCACGAATAAGATGGTGCTGCTGACCATCTACCATTATTTCTGCAACACGCGGGCGCGAGTTGTAGTTTGAACTCATGGTAAAGCCATATGCACCAGCACTTCGTTGTGCGAGTAAGTCGCCTTGTTTAAGCGCTAGTTCACGATCTTTTCCTAAAAAGTCGCCGGTTTCGCACACCGGACCCACAATATCAAAGTTGTGAGTCGGTGTTTCGTCGTCGCGAACTGATACCGGAATGATTTTTTGCCACGCTTGATAAAGCGCAGGGCGAAGCATGTCGTTCATACCTGCATCTACAATGGCAAAGAATTTGTCTTGGTTTTGTTTAATAAATTCAACTTGAGTAACTAAAATACCTGCGTTAGCTGCAATAGCGCGCCCTGGTTCAAAAATTAGTTCAAGGTGTTTATAGTTAGCTAAGCGCTCGGTAACTTGCGCTGCATATTCACTTGGGTGCGGTGGTTGCTCGTTGTTATATGGCACGCCTAAACCGCCACCAATATCTAAGTGAGTTAGCTCAATACCGTTGGTTTTTAGCTCATCAATAAGCGCCATGAGTTTATCAAGGGCTTCTAAAAATGGTCTTACTTCAGTTAATTGAGAGCCAATATGGCAATCAACACCAATAATTTTTAAACCAGGTAAAGCCGCTGCTTGTTGATAAACACTTACTGCAGTTTGTATATCAATACCAAATTTATTTTCTTTTAAACCAGTAGAAATATACGGATGTGTTTTTGCATCTATGTCGGGGTTTACGCGAATAGAAATAGGCGCTTCTAGGTTAAGCTCGCAAGCCACTTCAGAAATACGCTCAAGCTCAGAGGCTGATTCAACGTTAAAACATTTAATGCCCAGTTTTAATGCGTAAGCTATTTCGTCAGACGTTTTCGCCACGCCCGAAAAAACCACTTTAGAAGCATCGCCTCCCGCTTTAATTACACGCGCAAGTTCGCCTTTGGATACAATATCAAAACCCGATCCTAGGCGCGCTAATATATTAAGCACGGCTATATTTGAGTTTGCTTTTACGGCGTAACATACCAAGCTTTTATGATTCTTAGTGGCGTTAGCAAACGCTAAGTAATGGCGCTCAAATGTAGCACGCGAGTACACATAACACGGCGTACCGTATTGCTGCGCTATGCTTGCCACACTGACGTCTTCGGCAAATAATTGGTTGTTTTTGTAGTTAAAATAATCCATTTATTGCTCCTGACTTTGCGATGTTTTGACTTGCTCAGCGGTAGTGGCTGGTTTAGCTGTATTTTGAGGTTGGTTTTGCTCTGTTTGTTGCTCTGGTAAATATAACGGACCGCTTTGTCCGCAGCCAGCTAAGGCGCTTAACAGTACAGTGCTTATTAATAGTTTTTTTAATTGTAAGGTATGTGTCGCTTTCATTAGATTAATACGGTTGCTGGCTTTATAATCGCAGAGTAACAGAATATCTAAAAAATGCAGCTATTCGCGGATGATTTTATTCCTGTTACACTAGGACTTGTTTATCTCTCGAGGTTGAATTTGCGCTGCCCGTTGGGTTCGTCCTAGGAACGATTTACTCTTTGTTGCTCGGTTTTAACTTAGTCCACTAGGTTACAAATCTCGCGCCGCGATTAAATCGCCCCTAGATAGAACAAATTTCAATCCTGAAAGGTTAACAAGCCCTAGCTGCACATTTTTAAAGCTAATTCAAAGCTAAAACGTACCCAATATTAGGCGGCTCGCCTGCAAAGGAAATAACAATGACTGAACACGAATATCACCAATTAGCCGAAGCTCTTATGTTCACTATTGAAGAGCAGGTTGATGATTGCGAAGCTGATTTAGATTACGAATCGGCACAAGGTATTTTAGAAATTATTTTTCCTGATAAAAGTAAAATAGTGATTAACAAGCAAGCACCTCTTCATCAAGTATGGGTTGCGACTAAGTTTAACGGACATCATTTTGAAATGCGTGATGGGTTATGGATTGATAACCGTTCTGGCGCTGAATTTTGGGCGTTTATAAATGAAGCCTCAACTCGCCAAGCAGGCCAAGAAGTTAAGTGGCAATCATCACTATGAGTTTAGAATTTGTAGAATATGCAGCCCAAAGTGAGCACAAAGCAACGGTTATTTGGTTACATGGTTTAGGTGACTCTGGGGATGGTTTTGCGCCAGTAGCTCCGCAGCTTAATTTACCAAGTGAGCTTGGTATACGGTTTGTTTTTCCGCATGCGCCAGTACAACCGGTCACCATAAATGGTGGTATGGAAATGCGCTCTTGGTACGATATTAAATCTATAGAATTAGATAAGCGTGCCGATGAACAAGGCGTAAGGGATTCGGCTGCAAAGGTAGAAGAGTTAATTAATACAGAAATTGCTAATGGCATACCTGCTAATAAAATTATTTTAGCTGGTTTTTCTCAAGGTGGTGTTGTGTCTCTGCATTTAGCACCGCGCTTTGAGCAAAAGCTTGGGGGGGTTATGGCGCTTTCTACTTATATGTGTGTGCCGCAAAAATTTGCTGATGAAGCAAAGCATACTGATTTAAACGTATTTATGGCTCATGGTAGCCAAGATAACGTTGTACCGCATAGTGCGGGAAGAAGTGCGTTTGAAGTATTAACAGCACATAACATGGATGTAAGCTGGCAAGAATACCCAATGGCTCACCAAGTTTGCGCAGAAGAATTGCAAGCTATTCGCCAATGGTTAATTGCTCGTTTAAGCTAATTTTGGAACCGCTGAGGTCAATATGAGTCAAAAAATAGTTATTAAAGCAAATGTTAAACGCGAACTACATGAGAGAGTACCAACGGTAAGCTACGAGTGGAATTGGCGTCGTATTGTGAGTATTGCTATGTTGGTATTAATGACCTCTGCAGCAGTTGTGTATGGCTTAACAACGTCAGCCAGTGCAGAGCAAGGTGAGCATCCAAATGAGCAGGAGCAATTTTTAAGCTTTAGCAGTAACGCTCAAAACCAGACAAACTTTGAAGTAACGGATGTTGAGTCTGAATCATCAATAAACAATACCCCTAATGAGTCTGCAGAGGTAATGCAAGCTCGGATTGAACCGTTGTCAGCTGAGCAAAATGAGGCTCAACTAAGCATTTCAAGTAATACATCTGATGAAGCTGAGCTTGTAAATAATCCCCCTGTTTTATTGGCTAACAACGATAGTGTTACTGAACAAAGCGAAAGCATTAATACAGAGTTAAACTCAAACCTTGATAATGATGTGCAAGAAGAAACCGCAGAAGCTCAAAACGTAGCTGAGCTAGCCAGTCAAAGCGACTTACTTTTAGAGTTAGAAAGTGATGATGGCGCATTGAGTGGCACTGAAGGTTTTTCGCCGACAGCACAAGTGGCAAGTGTGGCTTTGGGCGCGCAAATAGACACGAGTAAAATTAGCCGTGCGGTACTTACTCGTAAAGTAAGTAAGCGTGAGCCCACTAATGTGTTTGCTGCTGATATTCGATTAAGTCAGTTTGATGAAGGCGTATCGTTTTTTAGTGAGATTAAGAACCTTCAAGGCCAGCAAGTTAAGCATGTTTGGTCGTTTGAGGGTGAGACTATGGCTGAAATTACACTTAATGTTACTTCGCCTCGCTACAGAACGTACTCAACAAAAAATATCATGGACACACAAACAGGCCA
The DNA here is from genome assembly GCF_000238395.3 of Pseudoalteromonas arctica A 37-1-2. Taxonomy (GTDB): domain Bacteria; phylum Pseudomonadota; class Gammaproteobacteria; order Enterobacterales; family Alteromonadaceae; genus Pseudoalteromonas; species Pseudoalteromonas arctica. The sequence continues at coordinate 3,722,714 of NZ_CP011025.1, read as the reverse complement.
TTGGCGTGTTGATGTAGTTGATGAGCAAGGTAATTTAATTGCCCAAAAAGAATTTAGAATTTTAGCTGACTAAAACTAGCTAAACGCAGTAATTAATTGGATACCCCTATGACAGAAAAAACAAAATTAGTACGCATCGCAACGCGCAAAAGCGCCTTAGCACTTTGGCAGGCCGAATTTGTAAAAGCAGAGCTTGAGCGTTTTCATGCAGATGTGCGCGTAGAATTAGTCCCAATGTCGACGCAAGGGGATATAATTTTAGATACGCCATTGGCTAAAATTGGCGGTAAAGGCTTATTTGTTAAAGAGCTAGAGCAAGCCATGTTAGATGGCCGAGCTGATATTGCCGTGCATTCTATGAAGGACGTGCCAGTAGAGTTCCCAGAAGGATTAGAGCTGTATACTATTTGTGAGCGTGAAGATCCGCGTGATGCGTTTGTATCAAACAATTTTGCAAATTTAAACGAGCTACCACAGGGCGCCATTGTGGGTACTTCGAGCTTACGCCGCCAGTGCCAAATTAAAGCACTTCGCCCTGATTTAGATATTCGTGATTTGCGCGGTAATGTAAATACGCGTTTAGGTAAATTAGATGATGGCCAATACGATGCTATTATTTTAGCGGCAGCGGGGCTTATTCGTTTAAAAATGAGTAAGCGTATTGCTGACTACATTGAGCCAGAAGTGTCATTACCGGCAAATGGTCAAGGCGCTGTAGGTATTGAATGTCGTATTGATGATGAAGTAACAAAAGCATTACTTGCACCACTTGAGCATACCCAAACACGTATTCGCGTAAATGCAGAGCGTTCGATGAACCGCTATTTAGAAGGTGGTTGCCAAGTTCCTATTGGTGCTTATGCATTAGTTGATGGCGAGCAGGTACATTTGCGTGGTTTAGTGGGTGCTGTTGATGGCAGCGAAATTTTACGTGACGAAGTAACAGGTCATGTAAATGACGCAGAAGAACTAGGTATTGAGCTTGCTAAAAAATTACTAGCTCAAGGCGCAGACAAAATATTAGCTGAAGTTTATAGAGACGCATAAATGACACATATTCTGATAACTCGGCCCGAAGGAAAAGGCGCAGCCCTTGCACAGCAACTTGAGCAAGCGGGTTATCAGGCGTCTTTATTTCCGGTATTAAAAATAACGCATTTAACACCCTCCAGCACTGAACTTAGTCCGCTGTTAAATGCAGATAAAATAATATTTATATCGCAAGATGCAGTCAGTGCACTTTCGCAATTAAAACCCGATATAAATACCAAAGCGCAGTTTTATGCGGTTGGACAACAAACAGCCGACATTATATATGAGCAATTTGGTGTGCGCGCAGCAGTACCAAAGCAGTATGATTCAGAAGGGTTACTTGCGCTCAAATCACTCGCCGAGGTTGATGGCAGTAATATAGTGTTAGTTAAGGGGCAAGGCGGCCGCCCTGAGTTAGCTAAAACGCTAAAAGAGCGTGGTGCTTTTTTAAATAATTGTGTTGTGTACAAACGTGAACCCACAGAGAGTATCACCCCTAACTGGACAGACCACTGGAAAAGCCAGAATGTACACGGTATAGTCATAACAAGTAATGCAGCAGTTGATGCTATATTTAAAAGCCTTACTGCACACCAACTACAATGGTTACAACAGTGCCGATTTTATGTTGCAAGCGAGCGGATAGCCGCTTATTTAAAGTTGCAACAGGTAAGTTCGGCTAATATACACATTGCAGCAGGGGCTAGCGATAATGCTATGTTTACCTGCATAAATCAGCAAGGTAGCAACATGAGCGAACAGTCAAAGCCAGTTACGGCAGAAAAAGCCACATCAACAATAGCTAACCCGGCCTCAGCTAAATCAGCTAAGCAAGAGCCAGCAGCTACAAAAAATACGACAGAAAAAAACAAACAAAAGGTAAGTAAGGTTGCAGCACTTGCGCTTCTTATTTCGTTAATTGTGGCCTCTGGTGTTGGATACGAGTTTTATCAAAAATTAAATGCTGGTAAGGCGCAAAACCTAGCCGTTAATGAGTTAAGCGAGCAAAATAAGTTACTCGTTCAAGAGCTGCAAGCACTTAAATCGGCGCAATCTAATTTGCAGCAAGCGCTGTTTAATAGTGAGAAAAAAGTAGCCGCAACCCTAAGTGAAAGTGCAGCTCAAAATCAGCAAGAGCTAAAAGCAGCCCTGCAAAAAGCGCAGCAACAAGGCTCGTCTTTAAACCCACAAGAAGTAACCAGCTTACAGCGTATGGCTGAATTTAAACTATGGGCTGAAAAAGATTACCAAGGCACTAGTGCTGTTTTAAAGCGCTTAGATGCATTACTTAGCGAACACCCAGGAACAGTTGAAGTTCGCCAAGCTATTATGCAAGACATACAAACACTTGATAGCCTTAAACCTATAGCAACAGAGGCTATTTATTTACAGCTAAACAGTGCACTTAATAGCGTTGATAATTTAGTTTTTAATGCGGTTAACTTGCCAGAAGAAGCGGCTGCAATAGATGAAAATGCTTTAAGTGATGACGTGAGTGATTGGCAGCAAAACCTGAGTAATAGCTGGAATAAAATTGTGGATAGCTTTATTACTATTCGCCAGCACGAAGGTGTTTCCATTGAGCCATTACTTACAGATCAAGAGCGCCATTTAATTAATCAACGAATCAAGCTTAATATAACTCAGGCACAAGATGCACTTATGAGTAAGCAGGCGAGTATTTTCTTTAGCGCCTTAAGTGAAGCAAAACGTTTAGTTGGTGAGTACTTTAAGCAAGACGATGATGCAACCAAAACGGTACTTAAAGCGTTGTCTAAACTCGAAAAAGAGCAGCTTAATTTTAATCCAAAAATAACCTTAAATAGTACACAAAAGGTTAAGGAGTGGGCGCAATGATAGGGCTAATTATTTTAATTGTAGCTATTGTTGTTGTACTAGCGGTTACTCCATTTGTGCTAGATGAAAAAGGTTATGTACTTATTTCATTTAACAATACGACGATAGAAGGCACGATAGTATCGTTTTGTATAATGGCAGTCATTACCGCTGTTGTTTTATATTTAACATATAAGCTAATCCGCTACTTATTATCGATTTATCATAATACTAAACATGGCTTTTTTGCACGTAGCCAAGAGCGCAAACAAGTAGCTATTGAGCAGGCTCTGTGGAGTGCTATTAATGATGATTATGAGCATGTAGAGCAGGCTCTATCGGGTAATAGCGTACCAGATAAGTTTGAAGATATTCGCTTAGCATTACTTGCAAAAGCAGCGCTTGCTAATAATCAAACAGATAAAGCACTTGAGCGTTTATTTGAAATAAGCCCAGAGCATCAATTAAAAGTAGCAAAGCTATGGTTGGCAAGTGGCGACAGTAGCGCGATTGAATCACAAATGCGTATTAGCGCAGAAGCTAAAAAAGCCACCGCACTTGAGTTAAAACTTTATGCAGAAGTATTAGTACAGCAACAACACTTTAGTGCGCTGGAAGATTTTTTGCCGCGTTTATTACGCAAAAAAGCACTTACTGATGCACAGTGGACGCAGTTATTTAGTGCCTACTTTAATGCGTTAGATGCAGACAAACTGAGTGAAAAATATAAACAGCTACCGAAAAAGCTGCAAGCTCATGCCCACACCGCATATTTAATGCAAATGGCGCAAGCAGGTCAATTGGCTGCTATTGAAAGTGACTTAATTAAAATGGTTAAGCACAATGAGCAACACTTAGAGCTTGCCAATATATTAAGTAAAGCAACAGCAGCCGATGCGCCTAAGTTGCAAATAAACATACAAGAACGCCTTAAAAAGGATGATTCAAATAATTCACTATTACTTGCGCTGGCTTGCCTTGCTAATGCTAAAGGTGATTATGACTTAGCAGCTAGAATTTTTGATAAAGCACTGAATAGTGACAATAAAAAACAGTTCTCTGAACAAGCTGTTTTAAGTTATAAAAATAGTGCACAAGCAGAAAAGGCGCTCGTTTTATATCAATAAATGACTACACTATAACTACTTAGCATTTTTTGTAGTTCAGGAGCACAAGCATTGAGAAAGTTTTTAATATTAACCCTTAGCTTGGCTTGTGCTTACTTTTTTACTGGGTATTTTAGCAACTCACTTCTTTCTGTAGATGGCTATGCGGTCGCCTCTTGGCCGCCCTCAGGAATTGCTTTAGCGAGCTTTTTAATTTGGGGACGTAAGTCATTTATTGGCCTTATTCTTGGTGCTTTCTGTACTAACTTAATTCATCTTGATAACACCGTAGATATTCTTCATTTTAATGTGCTTTTACAAGCTATTTGCGTCACTTTAGCCTCTGTTTTACAGGCTTGGATTGGTCGTCAAATTATAGTAAATGTTATAAAGGCTCCACTAGATTTATCTTCTTTAAAACACAGTGTGCAGAGCTTAATAGTAGCAGGACCAATATGCTGTGTTATTGCTGCAGGTGTGGGAACTAGTTTATTAGCATTGAATAATGTGATCCCTACGCATGCTATTTTTGATAGCTTTATAGCATGGTGGATTGGCGACAGTATCGGTGTACTTATATTTACTCCACTCATGCTCGCAGCCTTTAATTACACGCAAGTACGCCACCGTATGTTGGTAATTTTACCTTCACTATTAATTTATATACTAATCAGCGTTAGTTTTTATGGCGCTGCCAGTGTTAAAAAAGAAAAAGACATTCAAAAGCAAGAAGCCAAAATACTTACTGTGCAAAATGCTATAAGCCAGAAGCTCGATGGTATTACTGCTCACTTAGGATTGTTAGCTACATTTTTTGCTAGTAGTAATGACGTGAACTTTAAAGAGTTTAAACAATTTACTTCAAAGCAGTTGGACTATAGCCAAGAAATTTTAGCATTTGAATGGATACCTTATGTACCAGCAAATAAACTCGCAGATTTTGAAACACATGAAAATACAGCCACAGGCAAACCTTTATATATAAAAGAAAAGTCACTTGATGGAGGTTGGCAACCTGCAGGTACGCGTAGTAATTACTTTCCTGTAAAATATGTATATCCCTTAAAAGATAATGAAGGTGTTTTAGGGTTTGATTTAGCTTCTAGTAAAGTAAGAGGTGCAGCGCTTAGCAAAGCGAAAGAGCTTAATGAACTTGCACTAAGTGAGCCAATTAATTTAGTCCAAAATACAGCTGAAGACGGTGTACTCTTTTTATATCCTGTTTTTGGAGAGTCGTCTACCGAAGATGATTTTCAAGGTTTTGTGGCAGCGATTGTTAGTCTGAAACGCTTATCGCAAACACTATTATTTGATCACAACAACTCAATTTCAGTCAGTTTTTTTGATACAACGATACCAGGGAAAAAGCAGGCAATTTATATTGCCGATACCGATAACTCGCAAACGCTGTTTAAAGAATATCAATTGTTGATTGGCAAACGCATGTGGCAGGTCGAGTTATATGAACCAATAGTTAGAACGTCTTGGTTAATGTATTGGCTTGCACAAATAGTAGGTATGTTGTTTGTGTGGTTACTGATTACATTTTTGATTTCAGTTACAGGTACAAACATACAAATTCGCGAACAAGTGGCTAAGCAAACGCATACATTACGCAAAGAAAAACAAAAAGCAGATGAAGCGAGTCATATTAAAGGACAGTTTTTAGCAAACATGAGTCACGAAGTCCGCACCCCTATTAACGGTATAAAAGGGCTGCATTATTTAGCGCTGCAACAGAATGATTGGCAACAAGCAAGGAGTTACATTGAACAAGCAGATGGAGCACTGGGTGTTTTACTGCGGGTATTAAACGATGTGCTCGACTTTTCAAAAATGGAAGCAGGCAAGCTAGACTTAATGCAAGAGCCTATTAACGTAGCGAGTTTAGCGGATGAAATGCTTAATTTACTTCAGTTTGAAGCTGACATTAAATCAATAAAGTTAAGTCTCGATTTTGATAAAACATCAAATTTGGTCATTAATACCGATCCAATCCGCTTAAAACAAGTGCTGCTGAATCTGCTCAATAATGCGGTTAAATTTACAGGGGAAGGTGAGATCACTCTGAAAATTTGGCAGTCGAAAAAAATGACTTACTTTAGTATTAACGATACGGGTATTGGTATTAGTAGCGAAGCACAAAAACAATTGTTTAAACCGTTTGCGCAAGCCGATAGCTCAACCTCACGTCAATATGGTGGTACAGGCTTAGGGTTAAGTATTTGCAGAAAGCTGGTTGAGTTAATGGGTGGTGCAATTGATTTAGTTAGTTATGAAGGCAAAGGTTCTACATTTACATTTAGTTTGCCGCTTATATCGCCTTTACCAAAGGCAGAGCAAATTCAACAGCAATACGACGAAATAGATGTAAGTACCTTATCATTCGCAAACTATAAGTTACTTTTAGTCGAAGATAACCCACTTAACCAGCATGTTGCCAGTGCCATTTTAAAAACAAAAGGGTGTATTGCCTACATTGCTAATGATGGTTTTGAAGCCATAGAAAAGCTAACCGAAAATAGCTACGACATTGTTCTTATGGATATTCAGATGCCAAAAATGGATGGACTCCAAGCAACAAAAGTAATTCGTTGTGATTTAGGGTTAATTGATTTACCCATAATAGGGCTATCGGCGAACGCCCATGACGATGACGTTAAAAAGGCATTAGCCTCTGGAATGAATAGTTATATTACCAAACCTATTGATGCAAATACGCTTTTTAAAACTCTTTGGCACTATTTATCAAATAAATAAGTAACGTTATTTTTTGCACAAAAAGCAGACATATGACCGCTTAAACTTAACGCAAACCATATAGACTTGAAAAATAACTATATCTGCGTATCATGCGCGCAAATTTAACTAAACTGGGTTGCTATTATGATCAATAGAAAATTACCTTTGCTAGATATTCACCGTCATTTAGATGGTAATGTACGTGCGCAAACCATATTAGAACTTGGTCGTCAGTTTAATATAGAGTTACCTGCAGATAACGTTGAGGCATTAATTCCTCATGTTCAAGTTATTGACCCTGAGCCAAACCTTATGGCTTTTTTACAAAAGTTAGATTGGGGTGTCACTGTACTTGGCGACTACGATGCGTGTAGACGCATAGCGATTGAAAACATTGAAGATGCACAAGCACAAGGCCTTGATTATGTAGAGCTTCGATTTAGCCCTTACTACATGGCACAAAGCCAAGGTTTACACCCAGAAGGGGTTGTAGAGGCGGTTGTTGATGGTATTAAATCAGCAACAAAGGGTGCAAATATAAAAGCTAACTTGATTGGTATTTTATCGCGTACTTATGGCGTAAAAACATGTCAAAAAGAGCTTGATGCTTTACTCGCATTTAAAAATGATTTAGTCGCTGTTGATTTAGCCGGTGACGAAATTGGCTTTCCTGGTGAGTTGTTTGTAGAGCACTTTAAACAAGTACGAAATGCTTATTTAGCTTCGACTATTCATGCTGGAGAGGCACTCGGTGCACCAAGTATTTGGCAAGCAATTAATGAGCTAGGTGCAAGCCGAATAGGGCATGGCGTTAAAGCTATTGAAGATCCAAAACTAATGGATTACTTACGCGATAACCGTATTGGTATTGAGTCGTGCTTAACAAGTAATATTCAAACCAGTACAGTAAACGATTTAGCTAAGCACCCACTTAAACAGTTTTTAGATCACGGTATTTTAGCGTGTATTAATACTGATGACCCTGCGGTTGAAGGCATTGAAATTGAGTACGAATATACCGTTGCAGCACCTAAAGCGGGCTTATCTCAAGCTGATATGGAAAAAGCCCAAAAAAATGCATTAGAAATAGCATTTTTAAGCGATGGCGATAAAAAAGAGCTTTCAGCAATCGTTAGCGCACGTTAACTCTATTTAATACACATTAAAAATGCCGCTTTATAAGCTAACACCATTCAGTTAAGCATGCTTTGACTTAATGGTGTACCGAGTTTTTGAAATTCGAACGGTCCTACTTTTGGGCCGTTTTCTTTTTTCTGGAAGAATATAACGTTTCACTCGTTCTCGCATTGCCCTTAATTTCTTTGGAATTGAACCTGGCGAAGCGATGGCACACCAGAGTATTTCATCCTGTATATCCCGCAAAGCCATGACAAAACTAATTCTCAGCGGGGAGACTTTAGCCTCTTTGGCTATTCGACTTATCTCTACTCGAATTAAATTGTAGGCTAGCAATATACCCCATAACTCTTGATTGACTCCATCCACAGTCTGACTACGCAAAAGAATACTATCCTCAAGCATCTGGTGTTTTATTTCTCCATAGCTATTTTCAATTTCCCAGCGTTCGAAATAGACATCAAGAATGGCCTGCGCACCAAAAGCCTGTTTATCATCCAAAGAGCACAGCAGACCTTTTATTTTTCCAGGCCCCATTGGCTCAGGATAAAGAACCAGTCTGGCCTGCCAGCACTCAGGAAGCGAAGGGTCTTGTTTTCTGGCATGCGCAGATACACTCATTTCTACTTTGAAGTCATGCTCAGAGTAAGATTCAATGACGGTGTATTGCGTGTTGCTTTTAATCGGGACCATCCAGTGCGACTGTGGGTGTTGCTTACGCCAATTAATCAGTAGCTCAGCGCTGAGATAACATCGGTCAAAAATAGTTAGACTGTTATCACTTACATGACTAAATAACTGCTTTGCGTAGTTCACCTCACCTTGATAACTGGGCCCGAAGGCAACGTGGTGTATCAACCGGCTACGCAAGGAGCTTAAGGCGCATAGGCGTACAATAGGATATTCTGTATGACGGTTTTTACTGTGCTTAATATAGTGAAAGTGCTCAGCAAGAGCAGGTGTATCAGGTGCACGAAATTGCGTTCCATCGACAGAAAATAACCGGAGTCCATACCACGTATCATCAGCATCTTCTTCTTGTGTCCAATGGGCCGCACATAGGTGAAATAAGGCTTGGAGGGGGTCGCTACTCAGGCGCTGTCTCGCTTGAGGAATAGCACTTGGAGCAACCGTATCGCCCAGGGTATCAGTGAGTGTTAAATCTAACTTCTCAACAACGTCACTAATAGAGCGGTCGCGAAAAAGACCCATTGCAATGATAAGCCAGACGACAAGCTCAGCAGGTAACTTACGTTTGCGAATACTTGCTTTATCGGTCTGCTCGAGCACATTAGAAATCCACTCAAGAGGGATATGTTTCTGAAATGTAGATAAAGAGTCAGGAGTGGCGAATATATCCGTATCAAGTAACCAATGACTAAGCATAAAAATACCCTCATAATCAAAAGATGATAAGGGTATTGTGAAGCAACCAAAAGATCGGTCAACCGATCAAAAATACCTTAACTGATCGGTGTTAGCTTTATAAGCGGCATTTTGTTATCTGCAATTTAGTGTGTTTGGCAGCTCATGTAATTATCGTAAAGTGCTTTAAGTACATCTGCTCGGCTGATCATGCCGATTACTTTAACACCCTCTACAACAGGGTAGTTTTTTGGTTTACCGGGCTGCATTTGCTCTGCAAGCTCAATAATATTGGTATCGCCGCTAACGGTCACTACCTTTGTTTGCATAAGTTGCGATACTTTAACCATCCCATCACAAAAATAACTGCTTTGCGTAAGTGGTTTTAATAGTTCTTGCTCAGATATAAATCCGACTAGGCATTTATCTTTATCAAATACTGGTGCGCCAAGTAGTTTAAATTTTTGTAGTTCTGCTATGGCTGTCGTCATTTCTGTATCTGGTGTGATATTTGGCAACTTGCGTTGCATAAAATCTTTTACTTTTGTATTTAGCATTTGGGTCTCTCCCGCTGATGTTCTATACAAAGTATGGTTTATAGATAGGGATTTAGGAAATTGTTTATGTTGATGAGATTGATAGGTTTTAACTATTGAGTATTTGTTGTTATATAAAATAAAAGCACCGATTAGGTGCCTTTATTCATAACTGAAAGTTAATTTCAATTATTTGATAAATGCGAATGCATCTGCGTACATGTTTTCACGAATTGCACCATGAGTAATAAAGTCATCACGGACAATACCTATCATGTCAAAACGACCGGCCATATAAATATCGTATGGTTCAAGTGATACAATATCTTGCATTACCGCTTTATGTACATAGCCAGTGTGACCTTGCCAATTAGCAGATGGATTTTCTACCACAGGGATAAACTCAAAGTTTTTGTGGCTATCGGCCCATGTTTGCATTTCTGTATGTGCGTATAAAGCTGACTCTTCTTTTACACCCCAGTAAAATAATACAGGACGGTCGCACTTAATTTCAGCTAAGTGATCAGCCATTGATTTTGCGTATGAAAAACCAGTGCCACCGGCAAGTAAAATAATAGGGCGCTCACATTGCAGGCGCAACTGTGAAATACCCAAGCCAGCTTCAATGTCTACTAACTGCCCAGTGGTATGGGCGTTTCGTAAATGTTCCAGCGATTGCATTGCATACGAATCGGCACCTGACGCGCCAATATGCAGTTCTATTGCATCGCACTGTGAAGGGCGACTAGCTATAGAAAAAGCACGTTTGTCTTTTTCGCTCAATACGAGTTGCATGTATTGGCCAGCTTCAAAGGTCACAGGTTGTTGTGGCTTTAAAATTACTTTGTGAACAAATTCTGTAAGTGGGCTGATAGCTACAACTTCAGCTTTTAATGTTTGCATTTTTTACCTTTTAGCAGCGCTTTAAACAGCAGATACGCAATCGAATGACTCGATTCTAGCATATCTGCAGGGTTATTTTATAGCCTGTTATGTACTTACATATAAACACTTAAAGAATATTAAGGCTTTCCCAAATATCATCTACGCGGTCTTTGGTGTCTTTATCCATAACAATAGGCTCGCCCCATTCGCGGGTGGTTTCGCCAGGCCATTTATTGGTGGCATCCATTCCCATTTTTGAACCAAGGCCAGAGACTGGCGATGCAAAATCGAGATAATCAATAGGTGTGTTTTCTATTAATGTTGTATCGCGAGCAGGATCCATTCGGGTTGTTATAGCCCAAATAACATCTTCCCAATCACGGGCATTAATATCGTCATCGCACACAATTACAAACTTGGTATACATAAACTGACGTAAGAACGACCAAACCCCCATCATCACGCGCTTGGCATGGCCAGGATATTGTTTTTTCATTGTTACAATCGCCATACGGTACGAGCACCCTTCAGGCGGCAGATAAAAGTCGACGATTTCAGGAAACTGCTTTTGTAATATTGGCACAAACACTTCATTAAGTGCTACACCTAAAATTGCAGGCTCATCAGGCGGACGGCCAGTAAATGTGCTGTGATAAATAGGATCTTTACGATGCGTTAAGTGAGTTACCGTCATAACTGGAAAGTCATCTACTTCATTATAGTAACCGGTATGGTCACCATAAGGGCCTTCTGGCGCCATTTCACCTGGCATAATGTAACCTTCAAGTACTATTTCTGCACTGGCAGGGACTTGCAAGTCATTGGAAATAGATTTCACAACTTCGGTTCTGCTACCACGTAATAAACCAGCAAATGCATATTCGCTTAATGTGTCGGGTACAGGCGTTACTGCACCCAATATAGTAGCAGGATCGGCACCTAGTGCTACCGAGACAGGGTAAGGCTGCCCTGGGTTTTCTTTACACCATTCCTGAAAATCAAGCGCGCCACCACGATGCGACAACCAACGCATAATTATTTTATTTTTGCCTAATAATTGCTGGCGATAAATACCTAAATTTTGGCGCTTTTTATAAGGCCCTTTAGTGACTGTAAGGCCCCAAGTAATTAATGGCGCTGCATCACCTGGCCAGCAATGCTGAATAGGTAATTTAGTTAAGTCTACATCATCACCTTCTAAAACTACTTGTTGGCAAGGCGCTTTTTTAACTTCTTTTGCAGGCATATTAAGCACTTGCTTAAAAATAGGTATAGCACCTAGAGCTTCTTTAATACCCTTTGGTGGATCAGGTTCTTTTAAAAAAGCGAGTAGCTTACCCACTTCGCGAAGCTCGCTAACATCTGTTTGGCCCATGCCCATTGCTACGCGTTTTGGTGTACCAAATAGGTTGGTAAGCACCGGCATATCGTAGCCTTTTGGATTTTCGAATAATAACGCAGGACCTTTAGCACGCAATGTGCGATCAGATATTTCGGTCATTTCAAGATACGGGTCGATTTCTTGGGTGATACGTTTAAGTTCGCCTTTTTTTTCAAGCAAATCGATAAAATCACGTAGATCTTTATATTTCATTGTGGGCCGCTATTAAGCAAAAGAGTTGAAGTATTATACCCATTTCATGCAAGCCAAGTCATTACTTGCACTTAAAACTTAAAGCGCTCTACGGCACTTGTTAAGGAGTGTGCAAGTTGATTTACGTCTTCACTTTCGCTTGCTAGGGTTGTCGCGTTTTTGGCATTCAAGGTTGCTTGCTCTGTCACCTTGGCCATTATTTGTTGAATGTCGTTACTGTTAGTCAATTGCTCATGTGATGCATGAGCAATCTGCTCACTCATCTGATTAACAGACAACAATGTGCTTTTAATACGCTCTACGGCTTTATTTAGTTCAGTGCTGTTTTTAACACATTGCTTGGCTTGGTGTTGGCCATCGGTAATGTGTTCTTGAGTTGTTTGAGTGTGCTGTTGCAATGTTTGGATCATGGTGTTTATTTCGCTAGTCGAGGTCTGTGTACGTGCAGCTAATGATCGAACCTCATCAGCAACTACAGCAAACCCGCGTCCGTTTTCACCCGCTCGCGCTGCTTCAATTGCAGCATTGAGTGCCAATAAGTTGGTCTGCTCGGCAATGCTGCTAATTGTTTCAACAATGGCTTCAATAAGCTGAGTGTGTTGGGCTAGTTCCTCAGTGCTGCCTACTGCTTTATCAAGGCGCTGTAATAAAGTTTCTATACTTAGACTATTTTTATTAGCAATCTTGTTTACGTCATTGGCAAATTGCGATGCATTGGTTATTTCACTTGATGTTTTATCTGCTTGTTCATAAACCGCTTGTGAGTTGGTTAGCATATTTTGTGCAAGCGATGTTGCCTGCGCGCTTCGCTCCAACTGCTGTTGTGCAACAACCGTCATTTGCTGACCTTTTTCACTGGTTTTAATAGCGCTGCGGTCTAGTTCATGGGCGTCACTACTAATTGCACCAATTAACTGGGTAAGGTCTTCACTGAGTTTATTTATGTTATTTAGCAAAGTACCAAATTCATCTTTACTGCGCGGATGGCTTCGCTTTGATAAATCACCTGAGGCGATTCGGGCTAAATCGCGGTTTACTTTTTTAAGCGGTTTTAGCATTGCGCGAGTTGTAAAAATAGAGATAGCGATAATCAATATAATTAAAACAAGCGTAATAATTACTACAGAACTAATCCCAGTATTTATGGCGGCCTTTGCATTAGTTTGTAAGGCATTAAAGCGCTCATCAGCCAATTTATTAAGTTCAATAAGCTGACCTTCTGTTGTTATAAATTGCTGTTGAAAGTGTTCAAAATTTTGAGCCGCAGCAATAGTACTTTTGAGTACTTTATTTTGTTGGGCATAAATTCCTGTATTGTTGTTAAGTAACTCTCTTAATTGATTAAACTTAGTCGTTAAATTTTTAGCATTAAACGCATTATTAAAGGGTAGCGCTTGTTGCTCTAAATAGGTGAAATTAGGTTGGATGTTATCTAGTAGAAATAAGGTATCTTGCTGATGGCTATTTAAATCATTGATACTTGTAGTTTGAGTAATGCTTTTTATATTATTGCTTAAGTTAAACAATAAATCATCTATACGGGTCGCTGTTCCAAACATAGCATTAAGTAGCGCCTGCTGTTTTGCAGGCACTTCTAAAAGTTCTATATCAAGTAAGTTAGAACTTAAATTGTAAAGTTGCTCGTTAAACGTTGCTGATAATTCTATGGTGGAATTTTGCGCTACAAACTTACTCTCTTTAGCACTAAACATTGCGACACTTACTTTAGTCAGTTGCTCAAAGCCTTCGTTGGTACTGGCGAGTAAATTTTGCATTGTTATTTGTTGATTTAGTTGAGTGCTTAACGAATTGAGCATATCGCTAAATTGTTGTTGCTCAGCTTGCGCCTGTTTTTTATTTTGTTGAAGTAAATCAAGGTTTGCTTGGCTGTAAGCTAAGGCATTAAATTTGGTAATAGACAGTAATGATAGCCTTAAATCTTTACTGAACTGTTGTACCGGAACTGCTAATTTTTCGGTTCGGGTATTGTTAACGCTAATTTTGTTTAATGACCAATAAAAAAACACACTACTTGTTAGCACCAATAAACCAATGGCTGTAAAAGCTAAAATTATTTTATGTTTGATCGCAATTGAACGCATAACTTCATCACAATAATGGGTCTTTAATTATTGTAGCATTGCTGTAATTTATTGGTTGGTTTTGTGTTAAACCTTGATGCACTGTCTTTTTTTACCAGCAATGATTAGCATGGCTTCATTTCCCTTACCCCAAAACAGTACCTCTTCACTTATATATTTATTCCCTGATGCACTTTTTTCGTGATTAAGTACATGCACTTTATTGTTAAAGATAAGTTCGGCTTCAGAATTATTAATGATATTGAGTTTTACGCTCTCATCATCGCATTGGTAAGCAGTACTGGTTTGTAAATCACTACATGCGGTTAAGCTTAGTAAAATAGCGATTAATGCTAAATATACTTTCATTTTTCCTCCCATCTTCTTTAAAAGTTAGTTAAAACACAGGGCAAAATTTTAATCTAATGTAAGAATAACAAAGCAAAATTAACCGTTGGTGAAAGTAGCGCTTTACGTTATGTTTATAGCAATATTTTTTGAGCTCGGAAGCTTTATGGCAGGCACTAACCTTTTAACGTTATTAGACGATATAACCACTTTACTTGATGACATTGCGACAATGAGTAAGGTAGCAACAAAAAAAACAGCGGGTGTATTAGGCGATGACTTAGCGCTCAATGCACAGCAGGTTACAGGTGTTGCAGCAGAGCGTGAATTACCGGTTGTTTGGGCTGTGGCAAAGGGCTCATTTTTAAATAAAGCGATACTCGTACCCGCTGCTTTATTAATAAGCGTATGGCTGCCTTGGTTAATAACACCGCTTTTAATGATGGGTGGTTTGTTTTTGTGTTTTGAGGGAGCTGAAAAAGTATTTGCTAAGTTTTTGCCTCATCACAATGAAGTGGTAGATGAAGATGAAAAATTAGATTTAGTTGAGTATGAAAAACAAAAAATAAAAGGGGCAATAAGAACCGACTTTATTCTTTCTGCCGAAATTATTGTTATTACTTTAGGCACTGTGGCAGGCGCTACATTACTTAACCAAGCTTTAGTGCTTTGTGTTATCGCAATTATAATGACGATTGGCGTTTATGGCTTAGTGGCCGGTATTGTAAAGCTGGATGATGCCGGGCTTTATTTACTCAACCAATCTAAAGTGTCAGCTAATAAATTTAAAGAGTTACTTGGTAAAGGCTTACTCGCAGCAGCGCCTAGGTTGATGCAGTTTTTAGCATTTGCGGGCACCATTGCAATGTTTTTAGTAGGCGGCGGGATTTTAGTGCATGGTGTTGAGTTACTGCATCATACTCAAGTGGATGTAACAAGCTATGCTCAGTCTGTTGCTGGCGGCACAGGAGAAGTATTAGCGCCTCTCTTGTTTGATGGTTTGCTAGGTGTTATTGCCGGCTTAGTTGTTGTGCTTATACATGTAAGTTATACAAAGTTATTTAAAAAATAGTTTATAGCTGGCGTACTTGTTGCGCCAGCTATATTTAAATTCACTCATTCACAGTTAGCTATTTTACAAAGCGATTCTAATTCAAATTGTGCTTTAGTATTTTTTTGCTCAATGGCCTTTTTATACCAATAAATAGCCTGTTGATAATTTTGAGCTATTCCCTGACCATCACGATACATTTGCGCTAAATTTAATTGCCCCCATTGAGAACCCGCTTCAGCAGCTTGCTTAAAGCTATTAAATGCTTCAATAAACAAACCATCTTTAAAATAAATAATGCCTTGTTGATTGTTTTTATCGAGTTTTAAACCTTTATATAGTGGCTTAGGTTTGGGAGGAAACATCACAAACCCGCCATAAAGGCTGTTGGCATAAGGTCGCAGCACGTCATAAATAGCTTCGTCTTTATACAAACGCTTTACTTCATCACGAGGGAGGGTGATTGTTTTAGTGGAGAAGTAATTGTCTTGAATTAGTTGGCTGGTACGCATTGCCAAGGTAATACTATTATTACGTTTATAGCTGTAGTTGCTTATCTGAAAGGTAATAAACTGCGTATCAAAACTTAAAACTTGAGCAATTCTTAAATTGGTTAGGGTCCAGGGTTCGTGTGTAAATTTGTCGGCGTGTACTAAGTAGGTGTCATATATTTTAGGTGTATTCAAATAGCTTTGCTTTTGAGTCTCGGTATCAAGGTGTTGTTGATAAAAAAACGAAACAATCCAAAGCAATAAAAATACGCCAATAAAGTATTTAGGTAGGCTTAGTTTTTCTATTAACGGTAGTTGCGGTATTTTAACAGGTTCGCTTTTTCCGCATTGATAGCACTCGCGTTTATAGCTTAATTTTAAGGCAAGCATAGGTAAAATGCTAAATCGTAAATAGCGGCTTTTATTTACTAAATGGTAGGCGTCGCTTTGGCAGTGAGGGCAGCGTGTTATTTGTGCAAAATGTGGAAATGATTCACTCGTGTTGAAAAGTAACATAAAGCACGCTCCTTGTTTAATTACCTAAAGGTAAAACAAGAAGCGTGTTAGTTAAAGCTACAAACTGTAAGTAAGTATGTCTGTTATTACTTATTTTGAGCTTTAGGCTTGATAGTGGTTTTTGCATCGGCAGCCATTAGAGCAAATACAGCGTATGCAGCGGTATTTTGACGAAGCTTAGCAGGTGTTACTTTATCAAGCGTATCGTCAGCTGTATGGTGGTAATCAAAGTAATCTGTTCCATCTTGAGCAAGTTCAAAAATAGGCGCTGACGTTGCTGCTTTAAGTGGAATTAGATCGGGGCCACCATTTGCTTGGTTTTTACCAATGTGCTCAATATTTAACGGCGCAAGTTCTTTTGCTATAGCGCGAACTACAGGAAGTGACTCTGCGCTTACGTTCGATTCAAAAGCATATACAACATCGGCGCCAAAATCAGACTCAGCGGCTGCAACAATATTGCTTAGCTCGTTTTTATGCTCTGCAAAATAAGCTTTTGCACCCCAAAGACCTAGCTCTTCAGCTGCAAAAAGTACCACACGAATACTGCGCTTAGGGCGTTTTACATCGCTAATATGTTTAGCGGCTGCCATTGTTAGTGCAACGCCTGCGCCGTCATCTAATGCGCCAGTCCCTAAGTCCCAAGAATCTAAATGCCCCCCAATTAATACATATTGCTCAGGGTTTTCGGTACCATTAAATTGGCCAATAACGTTATAACCAGTGCCTTCACCAAGGCTTTCGGTTTGCACATTAATATTTACCGACACTTCTTTATTTAAAGCAACTAAGCGTGCTATTTGATCTGCATCTGGGTTAGCAATTGTTACGTTAGGTATTTTTG
Organism: Pseudoalteromonas arctica A 37-1-2; assembly: GCF_000238395.3. Taxonomy (GTDB): domain Bacteria; phylum Pseudomonadota; class Gammaproteobacteria; order Enterobacterales; family Alteromonadaceae; genus Pseudoalteromonas; species Pseudoalteromonas arctica. The sequence goes on along the minus strand of NZ_CP011025.1, from coordinate 3,705,150 downwards.
TAACACCTTCTTTGTAGTAACTACCGCCAGTGTGTGCAAAGCGATGATGACCGGTACTAACCGAGCGCATCATGTAGGCAATAGCGCCTTTTTTAGACGCTTCTATAGCGCCTGTACCGCGTGCTTTTACAGCCGGCCCGTAACCATTCCCGTCTATATCGCGGTTCATGCGGTAATTAATATATGCAATTTTACCTTTTAAACTGTTCGCCGGTGCGGCTTTTAATTCATCAAGTGTTTCGAATAATACAACCGGCGCTGTAATCCCATCTTTTGGCGTGCTTATACTGTTACCTAATGCAGTTAAGTGCAGTGGTTGCTCGCTTGGTGTTAGTATTTTTCCGCTTTCGCTATAACGACGCCATTCAGGAAACGTGGCTTTTTCTAGCCAAACTTTATCAAAGCCCAGTTCATTAAATTTGGCTTGAGCCCATGCCACTGCTTTTTTATCGTTTTCAGTGCCGGGTAAGCGAGGACCAACTTCAGTTGTTAATGACTCTAGCAATTTATAGCTTAAATCACTATTTAGTGCAGAGGTGCGCACTTCGTCTACTTGTTGTAATTGCTTTTGGGTAAATTCGGCGCTGTTAGCGTTTGCAGCCATACTGCTAGTAAGCAGCAGTGCGGTAATTAATTTTTTCATTTTGGTAGGCCTTTTTAATAATTAGCGCTATTAGAGCATGTAACAAACATGATAAAAAATAGATGAGATGAATAGGCTTTGTAATAGGTTTAATGCTGTTAGGTATAAACGTTTAGATATAAAAAAAGCCCGCGTAAATGTACGCGGGCTATATTTTAAAGCTGTTATTTAAAAGCTAAATTGCGCAGCTAAACGAAGATTTGTGCCCTCGCCAACAGTTACATTATTTGTGCCGCCACCACCTAAATAGCTTTTATCAAATAAGTTTTCGATGTTAAGGCGTAAGTTAATATCGGTATTACTTAAGTTAAACTTATAAGTTGCACCTACATCAACACGCGTATATGCATCTTTAGTAATTGTATTGGCGCTATCGGCAAAGCGCTCACCTTCGTAAAAAGCACCAGCATTAAGTGCAATGGCGTCGTTTAATTCATAACGCGTCCAAAGTGATGCCGACCATTTTGGTGCATCGGTAGGGCGTTTACCTTCCAATACTTCATCGCGTTCAAAGTTAGCATCTAGATACATAGTTGATGCCATAACAAATAAGCGGTCAGTAGCGGCACCTTGTGCGCTTACTTCAACACCTTTGTGGCGTTGTTCACCCACTTGGTTTGTTTCACTTGTGAATGAGCCAATAGGCGTCTCAAGTTGTTCGCTAACAAGAGTACCTTCTTTGCTAATATCAAAAATAGCACTGGTAAGCATTAGGCGGTCATCAAATAACTGCCATTTAATACCAATCTCTCTTTGCTTAGATGTAACAGCATCTAATTTCATGCCGTTATTTACATCTGTTTCATCAATCAGTGTTTCACTACCTTGAGGCTCAAAACCTTCTGAGTAACTAGCGTATATAGTTGCAGAAGCATTTGGGTGATAAAGCACACCTACTTTTGGTACAAATGATTCGTTATCATTTCCTGTGCTATTTTGTTTGTCGTAACGACCACCCAATGATAGTTGCCACTCAGGCGAGAACGAAATTAAGTCTTGAACGTAAATTCCGTAGTAGTCGTATTCAGTTTCGCTTACTGTATCATCTGTTTTATAGCTTACTGATGGACGAGATGGTTCTGCTTGTCCTGCAGAAAAATCAAAAGAGTCGGCAGAGGTACGACGTTGCCCGTAGTAATAATCAAGCGAGTTTGCGCCAATTAAAAATTGGTGCTGTAAGCTACCTGTTTTAAATTCACCAATAAAATCAATAAATGCAGTTTTAAATTGCCAATCATCAAAACGGTCGTAAGGGCGAGATTCATAACTATCGCCTTCAACAAAGTCACTTGGCATATTCGGTGCTGATTCAAAGCGTTGGCGCTCAAACGTTTGTTCGTTATAGCCAAGCTTTACTTGCCAGTTATCGGTTAAAAATACTTCTAGGTCTACACCTAGGTTTTCTACGGTTATGTCGGTAAATGCCCAAGACATATCACGGATTGTTTTATCATCACCAATTACATTGGCGTTTTCGTCTATCCATGCGCCAGTATCTAAACCGGCTTCGTCGTCTGTGCGGTCGTAATGCACACGTACTAATGCGTTGTCGCTAATATCGTAATCTACAACTAAAGCACCTGAAAAGCGGTCACGCTCGCGGTTTTCACCGTTTTGGTATTCACGCCAGTAATCAACATCTTGTTTAACTAAAATACCACGAGCACGTAAATCTTCTGATTCAGTCAATGCACCACTGGCATCTACCATAAAGCGCGTTGAACCATGCTGATCTACATCGGCACTGGCATTAAATAATGTTTGTGCTGTAGGCTTTTTAGTAACCATGTTCACCAAGCCACCCGGACCTGATTGACCATATAAAATGCTCGATGGGCCTTTAATTACTTCAACTTGTTGTAAAATTTCGATTGGTTGTTGGTAGTGCGACCAATGCTGATGCCCATCACGTAAATAACCTGTTGATGAGCTTAGCTCAAACCCACGTAAGTTAAATACTTCACGATTTCGTTGTTGTGAGCCTGCAGTTAAGCTTGCGTCATTTGTTAGTACTTCGCCAAGGGTAGTGGCAAGTTGTTCACTAATAATAGTGTCGGTTATTACGGTTACAGATTGTGCGGTTTCAAGTAATGAAGCTGATGTTCTCATTGCGCCATTAGCGTTATCTACTTTGTAATCGTTAAAGTAGCTACCTTTTACTTCTATACGCTCAAGGTCAGTAGTGTTTGCGTATGTGTTTGTTGTAATGCTTGCTAATAGTGCTATGTAAAGAGAATTCAGTTTCATTGTTTGCTTCCAGCAGTGATATGTAAAAAACAATCGCGATCTTAATGCAAACTACTATCATTTTCAACACCTTTTGTTAACGTACTTTATTATGTGTTTGTTAATGGTTGCTAATTACGAATTCTGCTATTATTAGCAGCATATTTAGTGGGGCTTTCCCCCACGTTATTTTTATTGCTATGGAACTTACTGTGACTTCAACTGCTTTTTCATCTTTGGCTTTACCAGCTGGACTCGTTGATAATTTATCAACACTTGGTTATGCGCATATGACACCTGTACAAGCGCAAAGTTTACCGCCTGTACTTGCTGGTAAAGACATCATTGCTCAGGCAAAAACCGGTTCAGGTAAAACTGCTGCGTTTAGCTTGGGTGTGTTAGCTAAATTAAACGTAAAACGCTTTCGTATTCAATCTTTAGTGTTGTGTCCTACTCGTGAGCTTGCCGAGCAGGTTGCGGTTGAAATGCGTAAATTAGCGCGCGGTATCCATAACATTAAAATATTAACGTTATGTGGCGGTGTATCAATTGGTCCACAAATAGGCTCGCTTGAACATGGCGCGCATATTATTGTTGGCACACCTGGGCGTGTTGATGACCATATTCGTAAAGGTACTTTACGTTTAGATGATGTTGAAACATTGGTACTTGATGAAGCCGATCAAATGCTTGATATGGGTTTTCAAGATACACTTGATGCAATTATTGAGCGCATTCCACAAAATCGTCAAACATTGTTATTTAGTGCAACATTCCCAAGAGCTATTGAAGCAATTGCTAAGCGTGTACTTAAAAATCCAGAAATGGTTAAAGTAGAAGAAGAGCAAGCCAAAAGCACAATTAAGCAGTACTTCTACAAAATGGATAATAATAAGCAGCGCTACCCAACGCTAAAATTATTATTACTTAAATTTACACCACAAAGCTGTGTTGTGTTTTGTAATACTAAAGTAGAAACACAACAAGTGTGTGACGATTTAGCTGATGAAGGCTTTAGTGCTGTTTCGCTACACGGTGATTTAGAACAGCGCGATCGTGAACGTACGTTAATTCACTTTTCAAATAAAAGTGCTTCAATACTTGTTGCAACCGATGTTGCTGCACGTGGTTTAGATATTGACGACATGGATATGGTGATTAACTACCATTTAGCACATGACACGCAAACACATGTGCATCGTGTTGGTCGTACAGGTCGCGCTGGTAAAAAGGGCATTGCATGTTCTATTTACGGTGAAGCAGAAGCGTTTAAAATTGCTCAAATAGGCGAACATTACGAACGTGATATTACTCCAGAGCAAATGCCACCATTTAATTTATTAGACAAGCCACCGTACCGCCCTGAAATGGTTACTTTGATGATTGATTCAGGTAAAAAACAAAAAGTACGTGCAGGTGATATTTTAGGTGCTTTAACGGGTAAAGATGGGGTTGCAGGTCGTCAGGTGGGTAAAATTAACGTACTTGATAACGTAGCGTTTGTTGCTGTTGAGCGTAACTCATTAAAACCTGCGCTTCGTAAATTAACCGAAGGCAATATTAAAGGGCGTAAAATACGCGCACGTCGCCTTACTCGTTAATTTAAACTTCTAAATTAATAGATTAACGAGCAGCTACCTTTAGTTGCTCGTATTGTGTTTGTATTTTTTTAAACTCAACTTCACAGCCATTTGGTTTATCTGGGTGCACTTGTAATGCAAGTTGTCTCCAGCGCTTTTGAACATTTTTAAGAGTGAAATTTTCAGGTAACTTCCATTCTAAAGCCAACGCTTTAAATTCATTTTCATTTAAAGCTTGTTGTGGTGATGTCGTTTTAAACTGACGCCAAAAGCTATTTAAAAGCTCATCAATCTGCTCTTCACTGGTATCGTAATTATGCCAATCTAAATAATAATCTCGCAAATTTTCGCTTGTTGTTACTAAACTATTATCTCCTTTTTCTAAAAGCTCGATATGCAGAGCTGAAATGAGTAAACTCTGAGGGCGTAATTGTGCCTGCAGTTGGTACAGTGCATTCATGATTAAAAAGTTACGTTTAAATAAATCACGTTCAGGACTTTTATCGAGAGTGGTCATAGCGCTGCGGTTTGTCAGTTCTGCTGCTAAAGTATGAACTTGCCAAACCTGCTTTGTTAGTATTAGCTCAAAAATCTCATCAATCAGTGGGTTAAGCATTGTTTAGGCCCTAGTAGTTGGTGTATCTTCAATAAAGATTACACTGATATAAGTAACGGTTTGAAGGATTAAAATTATGCTGGGCAAGTTAAAATGCCTCTTATTTACTATATGCTGTGTACTAATAGCTCCTAGCTATGCCCAAAATAATGATTCGTTATTTGAGCAATTCAAAAACGAAGTGCAGTGGGAGCCTAAATTACAATTAGCAAACATGCTACTTGCTAATAAAAATGCCTCCAAAAAGGAGCGTGTCGCTGTTTATTCGGCATTGGGTAATACTGCGTTATCGGTTGATAATTTTAAAGACTCATTACATTACTTTAAATTACTCGAACAACATACTTCGGATACTTTCTTCCCTGATGAGCACTTTCGTGCAATTAAAATGCAAGGTGTTGTACTTTTTTATCAAGGCTTATTTCAAAAAGCGATTATTGAATATACCCGTACCCTAGCATTAGCAGAAAAGAATAAGCAATTACTAGAGCAGGCAAACTTATTAAATAATATTGGTTTGGCCTATTTTAATATGAATAAGCTAGGCGATACCCTAGAGTTTTATTTAAAAGCAAAAGCTATCTACGAGGCGTACGGCAGTGAGCAAGATAAAACCGATATACTACTTAATATAGCAGGCGTTTATATACGCTTATCACGCTACGATAGTGCGTTTGGTCTTTATCAAGATGTACTTAAGGTTTATCAACGATTAGATGATAAAAGCGGTATTGCGCAGGTATATAACAATATGGGTGTTGCCCATATGGAGAGTAATCAATTTGACTTAGCACTGCATTATTACCAGCTAGCGCTACGCTATTATATTTCAGCTAATGATTACAATAAGCTATCTACACAATATACAAACCTAGCAAATACTAATTTAGTATTAAAAAAAGTGGATGAAGCGTACGAGCAAGCTAAATTAGGTGAGTACTACGCCCTTAAAATAGATAACCATAATTTAGAGCTTAATGCGCTACATGCGCTGGCTAAAATTCAGTTTGTTAAGGGCAACTTAGAAGAGGCGCAAATAAATTTAGATAGAGCAATTTTACTTGCTCATGAATATGGTAGTGAGCGAATAATTAGAGAGAGCTTGGGGGCCAAAGCACTTCTTGAAGCCAGTAAAGGCGATTATTCAAGCGCAATGGCTTTGCAACAAAAATATATTAGTGAGTTGCGAAAGCTCAGAAGTACGGCAATTATAAATGCACTAGCGGTACTTCAGCATCAATTTAAAGCAACGCAATTAAACCAAGAGATAGAAAAACTTAAACAAGATCGCCGTGTGCAAGAGCTAAAAATGTCGCAGCGTTCTCAGCTTACTTTATTCTCTTTTTTACTATTACTTTTAGTTGTCGTAACTGGTATTGCGCTTTATCGCCGTGGTGCAGAAAAGCGCGCTAAGCAGCAGTTAACAGAACAAGTTACGCAACGTACCGCAGAATTGCAGGCAATTGCACAAGAGCTGAGAGAAGCCAACGATGTTAAAAGCCAGTTTTTGGCTAATATTAGTCACGAAATTCGCACTCCACTAACGGCTATTTTAGGGCAAACAGATGCTTTGATTAATGAATTATATGAGCCTGAGTCACTTAAAGATGAATTAAGAGTAATTCAGCGTCACAGTGACCATTTAAAAAGCTTAATAAATGATGTACTCGATTTAAGTAAAATTGAAGCCAATAGATTAGAGTTAAATATTTCGTGCTTTGATATTGTCGAGCTCGTAAATGACGTACATGCAATGTTTATTACCCAAGCAAAAGCAAAAAATCTGCACCTTATTTTAGATAATCAAGTGGGTAATGAGTTTTACACTAAGCTCGACTTAATTCGTGTAAAGCAGATTATTATAAACTTATGTTCAAATGCTATTAAGTTTACACACTCTGGGCAAGTCATCATTGCTTTAAATAAAACTGAGCAAGGACTGGTTATTATTGTAAAAGATACAGGCATCGGTATGAGCTCTAAGCAGCTGAAGCTTATTTTTGAATGCTTTAGCCAGGCCGATAACAGTATAAGTCGTCGCTTTGGTGGTACGGGGCTAGGGCTTAGTTTATCGCAGCAGCTTGCGTCTATGATGGGCGGTTACATAAGTGTGCAAAGTGAATATAAAAAAGGCAGTCAGTTTTCGTTCTTCTTGCCATGTGCTGAGGTAGATAAATCGCAAAGTGTAGTTACAGTACAAAGTGCTCCTAAGGCAAATAAGCAATTAGCGGGACGTGTTGTACTTGCGGAAGATCATCCTGATAATCGTAGGTTAATAAGTCGCTATTTACGCTCAATGGGACTCGAGGTTATTGCTGTTGAAAATGGTGAGCAAGCGGTAGAACAGTGCTTAAAAGAATATCCAGATTTGGTATTGCTCGATATTCAAATGCCAGTGATGGATGGGCGTTCTGCTTTTCAGCTATTAAAACAATGTGGTTTTGAGCGACCTATTTTTGCTTTAACAGCAAATGCTATGAGTCATGAGGTGGATGGTTATTTAGAGTTAGGGTTTACTGGTTACTTAGGTAAACCGATAGACAAAGAGTCATTTTATAAAGCGCTTTCTAGTCACCTACATAATACAGAAGATCAGCCAACTACAAAGCAAAATGAAGTTGATATGAGCGATCTTGTAATTAGTTTCAAGCAGAGCTTTGCTTTGGAGAGTGAAACGATTACGCAGCATTTTATAAGCGAAGATTTAGATGCGTTACAAAAAGATAGCCATCGCATTTTAGGGGCTGCACAAATGTTTGGTTTGGATGAAATTGCGCAATCGGCTAAATATTTAGACAGAGCACTTCTACGCAGAAGCCAAAAAAGCAGTGCAAATGACTTTAAAGCGCTCGTTGATACGCTGCAGGGTGTACTTAAAAAGTATAATGAAAGTTAAACTGTATTTATTCCAGACACAAAAAAAGCGCCTAAGGCGCTTTTTTATTCAATTAAAACGCTTTTATTGGCGTCTCATCGAATCAAAAAATTCATCATTGGTTTTGCTCATCGATAGTTTATCGATTAAGAATTCCATTGCATCAATTTCTGACATGTCATGAACAATTTTACGTAAAATCCAAAGCTTTTGAAGTTCATCTGGTTTTGTTAGTAATTCTTCACGACGAGTACCTGAGCGGTTAAAGTCGATAGCTGGGAATACACGTCTCTCCGCAATTTTACGGTTAAGGTGAAGTTCCATGTTACCAGTACCTTTAAACTCTTCGTAGATAACTTCATCCATTTTAGAGCCAGTATCGATAAGAGCTGTAGCTATGATTGTTAAGCTACCACCTTCCTCAACGTTACGTGCAGCACCAAAGAAGCGCTTAGGTTTATGTAATGCGTTAGCGTCAACACCACCAGTAAGTACTTTACCTGATGAAGGAATAACGGTGTTATAAGCACGTGCTAAACGAGTGATTGAATCTAATAAGATAACAACATCTTTTTTATGTTCAACTAGGCGTTTTGCTTTTTCGATAACCATTTCGGCAACTTGTACGTGACGAGAAGCTGGTTCATCGAACGTTGATGCAATAACTTCACCTTTAACTAGGCGTTGCATCTCTGTTACTTCTTCCGGACGTTCATCAATAAGTAAAACCATTAATGTTACATCAGGATGGTTGTGCGTAATTGATTGTGCAATATTTTGAAGTAGCATTGTTTTACCCGCTTTTGGCGGAGCTACTAACAAACCACGTTGGCCGCGGCCAATAGGAGATGCTAAATCAAGTACACGGGCTGTAATATCTTCTTTACTGCCGTTACCACGTTCCATGCGAAAACGTTCGTTTGCATGTAATGGGGTAAGGTTTTCAAAAAGAATTTTAGTTCGAGAGTTTTCAGGTTTATCAAAGTTAACTTCATTTACTTTAAGTAAAGCAAAGTAACGTTCACCGTCTTTAGGTGGACGAATAAGACCTGAAATTGAATCGCCAGTACGCATGCTGAAACGGCGAATTTGGCTAGGTGAAACATAAATGTCATCTGGGCCAGCTAAGTAAGAGGCTTCTGATGATCTTAAGAAGCCGAAACCATCTTGTAAAATCTCTAATACACCGCCGCCGAAGATATTCTCTCCGCCTTTGGCATGGGATTTAAGAATGGCAAAAATGATATCTTGCTTTCTTAAGCGGGCTACGTTTTCGAGCCCCATGGACTCAGCTAAGTCTACAAGCTCTTTAATGGACTTGTCTTTTAATTCGCGTAAATGCATATTGGTGGGTTCTTTATTACAGTTGTCATACTCAAAATCGCTTTGATCGTTGAGTGAGGTTTGTTGAATATAACTAAGGATTAGTTGGCTTTATAAACTAGCAGTTCACTGGCAAAGCGTCCAGTCTTTATACAAAATAAATTTAAAAAAGGGCAAAAAGCCCTTTTTATTGTTCTAGCTTACAGTTAGATGTTGTTTTCTAAAAACTCGATAAGTTGAGTTTTTGAAAGAGCACCTACTTTCGTTGCAGCTACTTGGCCATCTTTAAAAAGAAGTAAAGTAGGGATACCACGAATACCAAATTTTGGCGGTGTGCCAGCATTTTGGTCAATGTTTAATTTAGCAACAGTCACACGGCTGTCGTATTCATCAGCAACTTCGTGAAGAATAGGGGCGATCATTTTACACGGTCCACACCATTCAGCCCAGAAATCTACTAGTACTGGTTTGTCAGATTGTAATACGTCAGCTTCAAAGCTATCGTCAGTAATTTGGATTATTTTCTCGCTCATTGCGCTCTCCGATTTAGTTAGGCGAAATATTTAGTGCGTATTTAAACACTCTTGTTTCTTATTGCAAGTTTAAACGTTATGCTTAAACGCTATGACTAAGACACATTTAACCGATAAAAAGTTTTCAGACTTTGCTATCGCACCGGAAGTGGTTGCCGGTTTAACCGAGAATGGGTTTGAATATTGCACACCTATTCAAGCAAAATGCCTACCTTTTATTTGTGATGGACGCGATATCGCGGGCCAAGCTCAAACAGGTACAGGCAAAACGTTGGCGTTTCTAACTGCCACGTGCCATCGGTTATTACAATCTAGCAAAGCACCTAGTAAACATCCAAGAGCCCTGATCATGGCCCCTACTCGGGAGCTTGCGATTCAGATACACAAAGATGCTAAAATTTTAGCGCCGCACTGTAATCTTAACTTAGGTTTAGTATATGGTGGCGAAGATTACGAAAAACAACGTGCACAACTAGAAAAAGGCGTTGATATTTTAATTGGTACTACAGGTCGTCTAATTGATCTGTATAAGCAAGGCTGTTACACCCTTAATGAAATTGAGGTAGTCGTGCTTGATGAAGCTGATCGTATGTTCGATTTAGGTTTTATCAAAGATATTCGCTATATGTTCGATCGTATGCCAGATACATCAAAGCGTTTAAACTTATTATTTTCTGCCACATTATCGTATCGCGTACAAGAATTAGCTTTTGAGCACATGACAAACCCAGAACATGTTCAAATTGAACCTGACGTTAAAACGGGTAAACGTATTCAAGAAGAGCTATTTCATCCTTCGCAAGAAGATAAAATTAAGCTGTTGTTAACCTTAATTGAAGAAGAATGGCCAGAGAAAGCAATCGTGTTTGCAAATACCAAGCACAGTTGTGAAACAGTATATGCTTGGCTTAAGTCAGACGGTCATCGTGTAGGTATGCTTACTGGTGATGTTAACCAGAAAAAACGCCAAACTATATTAGCGCAGTTTAGCAAAGGCGACTTAGACTTTTTAGTTGCGACTGATGTTGCAGCGCGTGGTCTTCATATTCCAGAAGTAAGTCATGTATTTAACTTTGATTTACCTGACGATTGTGAAGATTATGTTCACCGTATTGGCCGTACTGGCCGCGCTGGTGCATCAGGCCACGCAATTAGTTTTGCATGTGAGCAATATGCATATAACCTGCATGAAATTGAAGAATATATAGAGCACAGCATTCCTTTATCACATTATGATAAAACAGCATTGCTAGATGATTTAACTCAGCCTATTATTCAAAGAAAGCGCAACTATTCAACAGGTCCACGTAACCGTAGTAATAACAGCGGACGTCGCCCAAATAATAGTTACCAAAAAGGACGGTCGTAAACGACCGTTTGTATAAGTAGTAGTAACTAGAGGTTTTTGAACGGTGGGGCAACTTAAACCGCAAAAAAATGTGTACGCAGTTATTGATTTGGGCTCAAATAGCTTTCATATGCTTATAGCCAAATCAATTGCTGGCGGTCTACAAACAATTGGACGTGTTAAACGCAAAGTCCGATTAGCCGCAGGGCTTGATAAAGATAACGTATTGAGCACTGAAGCAATGCAGCGAGGCTGGGAATGCCTTGCCCTTTTTGCTGAGCGTCTACAAGATATCCCAGATAAAAACATCACCATAGTAGCAACAGCCACCTTACGGCTAGCCACTAACGCCGAAGTATTCAAAAATCATGCAGAAAAGATTCTTGGCCATAACATTAATGTTATTAGCGGAGAATTAGAAGCGCGTACAATTTATAAAGGTGTTGCTCATACTTCATCTTGTACTGGCAAACAGCTTGTTATTGATATTGGTGGTGCAAGTACCGAAGTTGTAATTGGTAAAGCATTTGATGCCTTACATTACAAAAGCCTCAATATGGGGTGTGTTACCTATCTTGAACGCTATTTCAAAGACTGCCAATTAAGTAAGAGTAACTTTAACGCAGCCATAAAAGCAGCTCGTACAGTCATTGATGAAATTTCTCCAGAATATAAAACAGCGGGATGGCAAATTGCATCTGGTGCTTCTGGCACAGTGCAAGCAATTCAAGAAATTATGGTCGCTCAAAATCTTGACGATTTACTTACGCTTGAAAAGCTCAACACTATAAAAGAGCAAGCAATTGCATTCAGCACTATTGCAGCGCTAGACCTTCCTGGATTAAGTGAAGACCGTCGACTGGTATTTGTATCAGGGCTCGCAATCTTAATCGCACTATTTGAATCTCTTGAAATAGAAAAAATGGGATTGGCGGGTGGAGCACTGCGTGAAGGCGTTTTATATAGCATGGTTCCGGAGTTTCATAATAACGACATTCGTAAACGCACAGTTGATGGGTTTATGAGTCGTTATCACGTCGATCAAAAACAAGCGTGTCGGGTTTCAAGCTTAGCTATGCAGTTAGCGGTAAGTATTGATAAAGATTGGCCAATTGAAAGTTTAAATGGGTTACCACTATTAAAAGCGGTAGCTCAGCTTCATGAGATTGGATTACTAATAGAATATAAGCAGTACCATAAACACACCGCTTATATTTTGGAAAATACTGATATGCCTGGTTTTTCACAGTCAGAGCATAAATTAATTGTAGCGGTAGCGGATGCGCATCGTTCTGATTTTCCAAAAGGCTGTTTTAATTCACTCGGCGTAAATAGTCTATTAGCGCAATATATAGTGAGATTACTACGAATAGCAGTCATCTTATCAATGCGCAGACAAGATGACGTACTGCCTAAGTTTAAGTTAACTGCTAAAAATGAAGTGTTAGACCTTAAGTTTGAAAGTAACTGGTTAAAAGATCATCCATTAATGGCCAGCGAGCTACAACAAGAGTCTAAACAGCAAGGTAAACTTGGGTGGAAGCTCATAGTAAACTAATTAAAAAGGCCCATCAGGGCCTTTTTAGTGTTTAAAGTAACCATTTCGATGCAAATATGTGCGAACAGCACATTATTTCAAGTTTTCTTCAAAAAAGGGTTGATCTGTTTTCGGATCTCCCTATAATGCGACCCCACTGAGACGGGAAACGCCAACGCATAGCGAGGCACGAACAACTCAGGGTGTTAAGTAAAACTTAGTTTGAATCTTTTTAGAAAGTTTAAATTTAAGTGTTGACAAAAAAATAGGAAAGCGTAATATGCGCAGCCCTAGCGAGATAAAGTTTAACTTTATAATTGCAACGTTCTTTAACAATATAAAGCAATCATCTGTGTGGGCACTCGTACAGATTGAGTTCTAACAGCCAAACTACTTACTCTTTATGGGTAACTAGTGAGGCAAACAAATTAGAGTCTCAATTGAAAACTGAGTGACCAACAGAATAGTTATTTCGGTAATTATTCGGCACAGTCAATTCAATATCGAAAGATATTAAAATAAATTCAGAATTCATTGAGCTGTCGAAAGACATAAAACTTTTTAATTGAAGAGTTTGATCATGGCTCAGATTGAACGCTGGCGGCAGGCCTAACACATGCAAGTCGAGCGGTAACAGAAAGTAGCTTGCTACTTTGCTGACGAGCGGCGGACGGGTGAGTAATGCTTGGGAACATGCCTTGAGGTGGGGGACAACAGTTGGAAACGACTGCTAATACCGCATAATGTCTACGGACCAAAGGGGGCTTCGGCTCTCGCCTTTAGATTGGCCCAAGTGGGATTAGCTAGTTGGTGAGGTAATGGCTCACCAAGGCGACGATCCCTAGCTGGTTTGAGAGGATGATCAGCCACACTGGGACTGAGACACGGCCCAGACTCCTACGGGAGGCAGCAGTGGGGAATATTGCACAATGGGCGCAAGCCTGATGCAGCCATGCCGCGTGTGTGAAGAAGGCCTTCGGGTTGTAAAGCACTTTCAGTCAGGAGGAAAGGTTAACGGTTAATACCCGTTAGCTGTGACGTTACTGACAGAAGAAGCACCGGCTAACTCCGTGCCAGCAGCCGCGGTAATACGGAGGGTGCGAGCGTTAATCGGAATTACTGGGCGTAAAGCGTACGCAGGCGGTTTGTTAAGCGAGATGTGAAAGCCCCGGGCTCAACCTGGGAACTGCATTTCGAACTGGCAAACTAGAGTGTGATAGAGGGTGGTAGAATTTCAGGTGTAGCGGTGAAATGCGTAGAGATCTGAAGGAATACCGATGGCGAAGGCAGCCACCTGGGTCAACACTGACGCTCATGTACGAAAGCGTGGGGAGCAAACGGGATTAGATACCCCGGTAGTCCACGCCGTAAACGATGTCTACTAGAAGCTCGGAGCCTCGGTTCTGTTTTTCAAAGCTAACGCATTAAGTAGACCGCCTGGGGAGTACGGCCGCAAGGTTAAAACTCAAATGAATTGACGGGGGCCCGCACAAGCGGTGGAGCATGTGGTTTAATTCGATGCAACGCGAAGAACCTTACCTACACTTGACATACAGAGAACTTACCAGAGATGGTTTGGTGCCTTCGGGAACTCTGATACAGGTGCTGCATGGCTGTCGTCAGCTCGTGTTGTGAGATGTTGGGTTAAGTCCCGCAACGAGCGCAACCCCTATCCTTAGTTGCTAGCAGGTAATGCTGAGAACTCTAAGGAGACTGCCGGTGATAAACCGGAGGAAGGTGGGGACGACGTCAAGTCATCATGGCCCTTACGTGTAGGGCTACACACGTGCTACAATGGCGCATACAGAGTGCTGCGAACTCGCGAGAGTAAGCGAATCACTTAAAGTGCGTCGTAGTCCGGATTGGAGTCTGCAACTCGACTCCATGAAGTCGGAATCGCTAGTAATCGCGTATCAGAATGACGCGGTGAATACGTTCCCGGGCCTTGTACACACCGCCCGTCACACCATGGGAGTGGGTTGCTCCAGAAGTAGATAGTCTAACCCTCGGGAGGACGTTTACCACGGAGTGATTCATGACTGGGGTGAAGTCGTAACAAGGTAGCCCTAGGGGAACCTGGGGCTGGATCACCTCCTTATACGATTTAGAACTTATTTGTTCGTAGTGTCCACACAGATGATTGTTAATTAGTGCTTGTCCCTTTGGGATGACTAATTAATATGCTCTTTAAAAATTTGGAAAAGCTGATAATAAAATTCTGATGAATACATTGTATTTATCAAGAGTTTTCAAAAGTAAAAAAAGAATGGTAGCAGTACCATTCAGTGCCATTTAGTTAACTCTTAGGAGTTGATTGATTGGTATCTACTTTAGTATTCAATATTGACTTCTGGCGAAGTTAAACTGTCACAAAACAAAGACCCGTTTGGGTTGTATGGTTAAGTGACTAAGCGTACACGGTGGATGCCTTGGCAGTTGGAGGCGATGAAGGACGTATTAACTTGCGATAAGCTTAGTCAAGCTAGTAAAAAGCGCTTGAGACTAAGATTTCCGAATGGGGAAACCCACCTGCTTGCAGGTATCGTTAACTGAATACATAGGTTAACGAGGCGAACGCGGAGAACTGAAACATCTAAGTACCCGTAGGAAAAGAAATCAACCGAGATTCCGAAAGTAGCGGCGAGCGAAATCGGAACAGCCCTTAAGCTTATTATGTGTTAATGGAAGGCTGCTGGAAAGCGCCACGATACAGGGTGATAGTCCCGTACATGAAAAGACATTTTAAGTGAAATCGAGTAGGTCGGAGCACGTGAAACTTTGACTGAATATAGGTGGACCATCATCTAAGGCTAAATACTCCCAACTGACCGATAGTGAACCAGTACCGTGAGGGAAAGGCGAAAAGAACCCCTGTGAGGGGAGTGAAATAGAACCTGAAACCGTGTACGTACAAGCAGTAGGAGCCCACTTGTTGGGTGACTGCGTACCTTTTGTATAATGGGTCAGCGACTTATATTTTGTAGCGAGGTTAACCGAATAGGGTAGCCGTAGGGAAACCGAGTCTTAACTGGGCGAATAGTTGCAAGGTATAGACCCGAAACCCGGTGATCTAGCCATGGGCAGGTTGAAGGTTGAGTAACATCAACTGGAGGACCGAACCCACTAACGTTGAAAAGTTAGGGGATGACCTGTGGCTAGGAGTGAAAGGCTAATCAAACCGGGAGATAGCTGGTTCTCCCCGAAATCTATTTAGGTAGAGCCTCGGACGAATACTTACGGGGGTAGAGCACTGTTAAGGCTAGGGGGTCATCCCGACTTACCAACCCTTTGCAAACTCCGAATACCGTAAAGTAATATCCGGGAGACACACGGCGGGTGCTAACGTCCGTCGTGAAGAGGGAAACAACCCAGACCGCCAGCTAAGGTCCCAAAGTCATAGTTAAGTGGGAAACGATGTGGAAAGGCCCAGACAGCCAGGAGGTTGGCTTAGAAGCAGCCATCCTTTAAAGAAAGCGTAATAGCTCACTGGTCGAGTCGGTCTGCGCGGAAGATGTAACGGGGCTAAACTATGCACCGAAGCTGCGGATTCAGAATTTATTCTGAGTGGTAGGGGAGCGTTCTGTAAGCCGTTGAAGGTGTACCGGGAGGTATGCTGGAGGTATCAGAAGTGCGAATGCTGACATGAGTAACGATAATGGGAGTGAAAAACTCCCACGCCGGAAGACCAAGGGTTCCTATCCCATGTTAATCAGGGTAGGGTAAGTCGACCCCTAAGGCGAGGCCGAAAGGCGTAGTCGATGGGAAACAGATTAATATTTCTGTACTCGATATAATTGCGATGGGGGGACGGAGCAGGCTAAGCAAGCATAGCGTTGGTAGTCTATGTGAAAGTGAGTAGGGCGTTTGTTTAGGTAAATCCGGACAAACACTAAACCTGAGACACGAGACGAGTCACTACGGTGATGAAGTTGCTGATGCCATACTTCCAGGAAAAGCCTCTAAGCTTCAGATTATATGGAATCGTACCCCAAACCGACACAGGTGGTCAGGTAGAGAATACTAAGGCGCTTGAGAGAACTCGGGTGAAGGAACTAGGCAAAATCGTACCGTAACTTCGGGAGAAGGTACGCTCCTATCTGTGATGAGACTTGCTCTCTAAGCGGACGGGAGCCGCAGTGACCAGGTGGCTGGGACTGTTTATTAAAAACACAGCACTGTGCAAAATCGCAAGATGACGTATACGGTGTGACACCTGCCCGGTGCCGGAAGGTTAATTGATGGGGTTATCCTTAGGGAGAAGCTCTTGATCGAAGCCCCGGTAAACGGCGGCCGTAACTATAACGGTCCTAAGGTAGCGAAATTCCTTGTCGGGTAAGTTCCGACCTGCACGAATGGTGTAACCATGGCCACGCTGTCTCCACCCGAGACTCAGTGAAATTGAAATCGCAGTGAAGATGCTGTGTACCCGCGGCTAGACGGAAAGACCCCGTGAACCTTTACTACAGCTTGGCACTGAACATTGAACCTACATGTGTAGGATAGGTGGGAGACTTTGAAGCAGCGACGCTAGTTGTTGTGGAGTCAACCTTGAAATACCACCCTTGTAGTTTTGATGTTCTAACGTTGGCCCCTGAATCGGGGTTACGGACAGTGCCTGGTGGGTAGTTTGACTGGGGCGGTCTCCTCCTAAAGAGTAACGGAGGAGCACGAAGGTTGGCTAAGTACGGTCGGACATCGTACGGTTAGTGTAATGGTAGAAGCCAGCTTAACTGCGAGACAGACACGTCGAGCAGGTACGAAAGTAGGTCATAGTGATCCGGTGGTTCTGAATGGAAGGGCCATCGCTCAACGGATAAAAGGTACTCCGGGGATAACAGGCTGATACCGCCCAAGAGTTCATATCGACGGCGGTGTTTGGCACCTCGATGTCGGCTCATCACATCCTGGGGCTGAAGTCGGTCCCAAGGGTATGGCTGTTCGCCATTTAAAGTGGTACGCGAGCTGGGTTTAGAACGTCGTGAGACAGTTCGGTCCCTATCTGCCGTGGGCGTTTGAGAATTGAGAGGGGTTGCTCCTAGTACGAGAGGACCGGAGTGAACGAACCGCTGGTGTTCGGGTTGTCATGCCAATGGCATTGCCCGGTAGCTACGTTCGGAACTGATAAGCGCTGAAAGCATCTAAGCGCGAAGCAGGCCTCGAGATGAGTTCTCACTAGACTTTTAAAGTCTCTGAAGGGCCGTTGAAGACTACAACGTTGATAGGCAAGATGTGGAAGTGGTGTGAGCCATTAAGCTAACTTGTACTAATTACCCGTGAGGCTTAACCATACAACGCCAAACGCGTTTTATGTGATAGTGAAACAAGCGAAGAAGTTAATATGACTAAAGTAGATATTACTTAAGAAAGACTTAAAAAATATTATCAGATATTTTCCAAATTCAAGAGGTGACTCTTAGCGCGTAGCGTTAACATTGAGGCACCTTGCGCAAAGAAAATGGTAGCACTACGTGCTTGTCATTGATTCTTTGCACCTAATTTGCTTGGTGACAATAGCGTTTTGGACCCACCTGATTCCATGCCGAACTCAGTAGTGAAACGAAACAGCGCCGATGATAGTGTAGCATTTGCTATGTGAAAGTAGGACATTACCAGGCTTCAAATTGTAGAAAGCCCGAATCTAACGATTCGGGCTTTTTTACGTCTGCAGAAAAGTGAAATGCGCGCAATTAATATACACTCACATCAACACATATCACGTAGGTCGGGCGAGCGCAGCGACTCCCGACGTTAAAATCACAACAAAAACCCTTAATACCCCATTCGGCCAATAAATTAGCATTTGCTACGTGACTCTCCACCGCTGTGGGCACTATGACATTACACAAGCTTCACATTGTAGAAAGCCCGGATCTAACGATTCGGGCTTTTTTATGCTTGTAGAAAAAGTGATTCAGGTATTCCTCTATAGCGGAGCGTCTCTTAGTGAATAATTCACTTAATTTAACGAGTTAAAGTGCTCGCTGATGCGAGCGTAGCGACTCCCAACGTTAAAATCACATCGAGAATAACTACAGTTTTCTTATTTCACGAGCTGGGTTACCCGCTACTACAGTATTAGGCATTACACTTTTAGTAACGAAAGCACCCGCAGCCGCAACACTATTTTCACCAATACTCACACCCGCTAAAATAATTACACCTGCGTCAACCCATACGTTATTGTCTAACGCGATAGGTGCTGCAAATTTTTCTTTATTAAGCCTTTTTGCTGGATTAGTAGCATGTGACACAGCTAAGAGCTGAACGTTCGGGCCAATTAAGCAGTCATCACAAATGGTGATTAAGTAATTGGCCAATGGCTAGTTGAGGTGTGTAATTAATATTTATAAAAGTAGGATTGTTAATGAAGGCTGAGATATTTAGTCGTTAATCGCTATTTAGTAGTTTTACCTAGTTGTCTTGTTCTAAATTTTATATAGATACTTCTAATAAAGTACTTAAGAAAACTGTACTATTACAGGTGTTTTAAAATAACTATAACGAGAAACATATGAAATTATTAACTGCAGCAACTTTAATAGTTGCTTCATCGACAGCTTTTGCACGCCCTGCACCGCTAGTGTCTATTCCTACTCATGATGCCTTTGTTAATAGTATTGCAGCGCATTGCGGTAAAGCTTTTGAAGGTGAAGTAGCGGTAGATAACGCGAAAGGGCCAAGCTCATTTACAGATAAAAAGCTGGTTATGCATGTACGTAAATGTAGCGAGACTGAGTTACAAGTGCCGTTTCATGTAGGAGACGATGCATCACGTACGTGGATCATAACTAAAACGGGTAGTGGCTTGAGTTTAAAGCACGATCATCGTCATAAAGATGGAATAGACGACGCATCAACTATGTATGGTGGCCATACGCTTGATGCAGGGTTCGCGCAAATGCAGTCGTTTCCAGCAGACCAATACTCTAAAGAGTTATTCGTGAAAGAAGGCATTGCACAGTCTGTAGGTAATACATGGCAAATGTATATTTACCCAAAAGTATTTACTTATCGATTAATTCGCCAAGGACGTGAGTTTAAGGTGGATTTTGATTTAACTAAACCGATTACTCCACCATCAGCACCTTGGGGTTATAAAGACTAAGGTTACTTACCCTTGTTTGCATCTTCTTTAGTTTCGCATTGTAGTAAAACACTTAAATCTGGTTGGTAAGCACGTGGTTTTGTTGGAAAGCGTTCGTACTCTTGCACGCCTTCAAGTATTTTCAACATAAAGGTATTGCCGCGGCATAGACGGTCCGCATGGCGTAATAAAAATACACTTTGATTGGTAAAGTGTTTGTAATCGTCTGACTGGATTTCTATTTTATAGTTGTCTTCGCCAATTTTGGTTTGGTAGTAATGCACTTTGTTGTCAAAGTCGTATAGCTTCTCTGTTTCGGCTTTTTCAGCAAGTGCAGTATTTGCACTTGAAAGGGCCACCAGTGTAGCGCCTATAAATAAGCGTGGTGCGTTTATTCCTTTCATAAAATGTATCCTTTAATTTGCGAACTTTATACCCATTAATAAGAGTAATAAGGTCGATTTCTTTACGTATTAGTCTAACACCCAAAAAGGGAAAGTGTGATGTTCAAACAAATAAAACAACTTTTTGCTGTATTCGATGAACAGCAGCCAAGTATGCAAGAGCACGATTTAAAAACAGCTGTTGCTGCATTATTAATTGAAGTTATGCGTGCAGATACCAAGCTTGAACATGATGAACAACGAACCCTGACTGTAACCTTAAAAAAGTATTTTAATTTAACAGATATTGAGGTTAATGAGCTTACTAATAACGCGGCAAGCAGCTTAGATGATTCGATAGATTACTTTCAGTTTTCAAAACAGATTAATGAGCATTGCAGCGCGGCGCAGCGAATAGAAATAATAGAATTATTATGGCGCTTAGCGTATGCCGATGGAGAAATAGATCCCCAAGAAGACTACGTAATACGTAAAGTAGCAGGGCTTTTATATGTAACGCATACCGATTTTATCGCCGCAAAACTCGCGGCGACAAAGTAATTAGTTATTTAGGCGTGCAAGTTACCTTAACTTACTTGCAACGCTTACTAACTGATGAGCAAGCGCCGATACTCGCTCTGCAGTAACAGGTTCATTAATTTGCCCATTTTCATCAAACAATGTGTGTACAGCGGGTACTGCAAGTTGATCGGCAAGCACTAACGATCCAATACCACTTAGTATATCACGTACATGATTTAAACCGCGTAACCCACCAAGTCCACCTGGTGATGCTGAAAACAGCGCCACTACTTTATTGCGAAAAGCAGGAACAGCACCTTGCTCTGTGCGCGATGCCCAATCAATCGCATTTTTAAGTGCTGCAGTTATAGATCCGTTGTACTCTGGGCTTGCTAGTAAAATACCGTCAGCTGCACGTAGTTTGTCTTTTAAAAGCTGTACATCGCTTGGTGTACCTTGCGCTTCAATATCTTCGTTAAATAGTGGGATGTTTAATTCGTTTAGTTTTATTACTTCTACTTCAGCACCTGTTTGTAGAGCAAAACGTGCTGCCTCATTAATAATTTTTTGATTAAAGCTTTCTTGTCGAAGACTTCCTGCTAGGGCGATAATTTTTGGTGCTGACATGCTAGTGACCTTTTAGTGTTTAAACTTACAACGCTAATGTAGCAAAATTTTGCTTGTAGAAAACCCCAATAAACGCAACACTTGTGTGCGTAAATGCACATAAGTATAAGGTAATCAGAATGGCGATAAAATTTGAAGATTGGCAAGACGTTAAAGTAGCGTTTGAAGTAGCACGATTAGGCACGTTAACGGCGGCAGCAGAAGAGCTTAATGTGCACCACAGCACAGTACTTAGGCGAATTAATAATCTTGAAAAAAACTTAAATGCACGCCTTTTTCATCGCCATGCTCGTGGTTACAAGGTTACTGAAATTGGCACCAAGTTATTTGAAACAGCACAAACTATCCATAGCTCCTTAGAGCAGTTACATAACGATATAGCAGCAGCCGATAGCACCCTTAGAGGGAGTTTATTGCTAACGACGGTAAGTGGCTTTATGGATGTACTTGGTGATGTATGTGAGCAATTTCAGGCATTACATCCGCAAGTGCAGTTAGAAGTTATTTTAGAACAAAAAAGGTTAAGGCTCGATCACGGACAAGCACATATTGCAGTTCGTGCAGGCCCAAGGCCTGATGAAGGCGATTATATTGCTCAGCATTTAGCGCAGTTATCATCGGGTTTATACGCTAATAAACGTTACATTAATAAGTACGGGATGCCTAAATTATTAAGTGATTTACAACAACATAATTTTGTATCGGGTGTGGCGGGTTTTAATGCCCGCGTGCCTTATTTTGCATGGGCTGATGAACATATTCCTGCATCGCAAATTAAGCTGCGAGTATCTGAAACCGCAGAAGCGACTCGTGCAATAATTAAAGGGCTAGGCATTGGCGGATTACAGCATGACGTAGCGGCGCAATATTCTGATTTAGTACCTATATTACACAGTGAGTTAAGCTGGCCTACCGATGTATGGTTAGTCACGCATCACCTAGTACATCGCACTGCTAAAGTACAAGCTTTTGCAGGGTTGTTAAAAACACATTTTAGTAAGTTAGCTGCTAATCAATAGTTTTAGCAGCATTTTAGCTGTGTTTTAAATGATTATAGTGTTTTTTTTATTTCTATCCCTAGGCGTTTAGCCAAGCGTACTAAGTTAGCTCTATCTAATTCAAGTACTCTTGCTGCTGCTGACCAGTTGTAGTTATGCTTCTTTAATTGCTCAGTAATTACGTTGTATTGCAACGATTCTACAGCTTGCTTTAAAGGTTGGTTGATTAAGGTGTTGGTTGTACTTTGGCTTGCTACTAGAGAGTTTTGCGGCGCACTCGGGGTTAAATCACAGTGCTCGCTTGTAATGGTTATTATTGGATTTTGCCATTGGCTTTGTTTTGCTTTTAGGGCGCTGCGGCTAATGACATGTTCAAGCTCGCGAACGTTACCTGGCCAGTTGTACTGATTAAGTAGTACTTGCGCTTCAGGGCTTAGTTTTAATTGTTTTATCCCTAATTTACGGGCTGTTTGCTCAATAAAATAACCAGCTAAGAGTGTTATGTCGTGCTCGCGTTTACTAAGTGGTGGCACAGTAATAGGGTAGACACTGAGGCGATGGTATAAATCGGCTCTAAAGCGACCTTGAGCTACTTCTTCTTTTAAGTTTCTGTTGGTTGCAGCAACGACGCGTACATCTACGTACTTTGGCGTGTCTTCTCCTACCGTTTGTATTTCGCCACTTTGTAGCACTCGTAATAGTTTACTTTGCATGGCCAGGGGCAGTTCGCCTATTTCATCTAAAAATAACGTGCCGCCATCAGCTAATTGAAATTTACCCTGGCGCGAATTTTGTGCGCCTGTAAAAGCCCCTTTCGCATGACCAAAAAATTCACTTTCAGCAAGGTTCTCAGGAAGCGATGCACAATTTAAGTGAATAAGCGGTTGATCTTTTCGAGCTGAATTTAAGTGAATATTACGCGCTACAAGCTCTTTCCCTACTCCTGTTTCACCTAATATAAGCACGCTAAAGTTAGATGCTGCAACGAGTTTAATTTCGTTTTTAAGTGTTTGCATTAGCGGACTTTGACCAATAATTTCACCGCCGTCCCGTGTTAACGCTTCACGATTTAGTTCTTGCACTAATGCACTTGAGTGCTGTGCATGCTGTTTGTAATGGGCAAGCTCTAAAGCTGTTTTAAAGTGCGCACTACACAGCGTTTGTAAGGTATTGAGTGTATCAGCGCTTATGCTGTTAAATGCATTGGCGTTAAGGCTATCAAACGTAAGTACGCCAAGTAGTGCGTTTTTATCATAAAGGGGTAAACCTAAACATGCATGTACCGGTATGTCGCCGGTTTTAGCTAATAGCAATCCGTCGTATGGATCGGGTAGTGGGCAGTCGTGCGCAAATTGTAGCGCGAGTGTGCTTTTGCAAATAGCTTCTAGGCGAGGGTGCTCTACTATTTTAAATCGTCTGCCAAGGCTGTCGGACATTAACCCTTTAATTGCCAGTGGTTTTAATTGCTCGCCCTGAAGCACTAATAACGCACTTGCATCACTAGGGATCACCCGTTCAACCGTTGCTAGTAATTGATCAAAGCTATGCTCGTGTAGTGTACTTTGAGCAAGCTCTAGAGCAACTTGGGTAAGGTTGAATTGCTGGTTCATGTCAAAATGACCTGTTTGTGTTCTTATGAGTTAATTTATAGTAGGTCATAAAGACTCATACTGTAAAGTGGTTTAATTTAACTTATTGAATTTAATTAATTAAATTTGTTGGCACAGTATGTGTAATAGCTAAGTAACGTAGTTAGTTACAGAGATCGCCATGAACACACTAATGCTGAATAATTTAAATAATCAAACACAGTTTAGTTCACTATACGAAACAGTATTATTTGCTGCCAATACTGCATTAGCTGTGAGTTTAGTGTGTATTACGGCAAGTATTTTAATTAGCTACCCGTTTGCTGAGTACTTTTCCATGGCGGTGCAAGTATCAGCTCATATTGGCACTATTGTTATTGCTGCTATTTTAAAAGTAAGTTACGTACTGCGCTGTGTTGCACAACATGGTTTAGGGCAGGAGGTACGATAATGCGCCCTATAAACTTAACTGAGCCAATGCCAGCACGCGTTGCTATTCATCAAGTATCTCAATGGCCATTATGGATGCTCGCTTTTAGACCTTTCTTTTTAGGCGGTGGCTTATTGGCATTTTTGTCGGTGGGGTATTGGCTACTTATTTTAACAGGCCATGCAAGTTGGCACTCATCGATACCTGCAACATTATGGCACGCGCACGAAATGCTGTTTGGCTTTGCAGGAGTTGTAGCTGTTGGCTTTTTACTTACCGCTGCACAAACATGGACAGGCGTACCGAGCATAAGTGGCAAAGCCCTTATGTGGCTTACGTTTATATGGCTTGCAGCGCGCTTAGCCTTTTTTGTGATATTGCCTGATATTGCTCATTTTAATTTATATGCTGCACTTACATTACAAGTTATTTGGTGGCTAGGCGCCATAGCAGTATTGGCTAATATGTTATTAAAAGCCAATAGCAAAAGTAACTATCCGTTTTTAGCTATTTTAGCTGTGCTTTGTGGGCTCAATGTATTGTATTTAATACTTGTTTTAAAACAAAACATGCAGCTTGCACTTGGTGTGGTTGATACCGCAGTACTGGTAATTACTTTACTAGTTGGCATTGTTGCGGGTCGCGTTCTACCATTTTTTACCGCTAAAGGTCTAGGTTTAACCGCACAAGTTCGCACTCCTAAAATAGATAAAGCGGTGATGTATTTATCTATTTTGGCTATCACTTTATTTTTCATCAACAAGTTGTTTTTGAACACGATTAATCCTGCGTTAGTTGTTGCAACTGTTGCTGCGCTTCACCTGGTCAGGGCTGGTTTTTGGTGGGATAGCAAGGTATTGAGAGTGCCGTTGTTATGGTCTTTACATTTTTCCTACTTAGCGTTAGGCGTAGGGTTAATGATGGTTGCATTTAGCTTTTATAGCAGTGCAATACAATTTAAAGATGCGCTGCACTTAATCACTATTGGCACAATAGGTATGATGATTTTAGCAATGATGACGCGTGTATCACATGGTCATACAGGGCGTACACTCGCTATTCCTCATTACATGGCTGTTGCTTTTGCGTTTTTGCTTGTGGCCGCTATTACTCGTTCATTACTCCCTTTTATTATTGGGCCTCACCTTGCTTGGCAAATAAGTGCTTTGCTGTGGTTAGTGGCTTTTTCATTATTTTTAATTCACTGCACACCTATATTAACGCGGCGTCGTGTTGATGGGCGTCGTGGTTAGTTCATCCATAGGAAACACATATGTTATCTGATAAAACCATTGAGATTGTAAAAAGCACAGTTCCGTTATTAGCGCAGGCGGGTACGGTTGTTACCGATCATTTTTATAAGCGTTTATTTAGCCATAATCCTGAGCTTAAAAATATTTTTAATATGGCGAATCAAGATACAGGTCGTCAGCAATTTGCACTTTTTAATGCATTGGCTGCGTATGCACAAAATATTGATAATTTAGCCGTATTAAAAGAAGCGCTAACACGTATTAATCATAAGCATACAAGCTTGAATATTTTACCTGAGCATTACCCTATTGTAGGTGCACACTTAATTGGTACGCTTAAAGAGCTTCTTCCTGAGCAATTTACTCCCGATGTTGAATACGCTTGGCGCGAAGCTTACGGCGTACTTGCTGATATTTGTATAACCGAAGAAGCTGCTTTGTATGAGCACAGTAAAAATAAACACGGTGGTTGGGCGGGAACTCGCCAATTTGAAATAACCAACAAACAGGCTGAATCAGAACTAGTAACGAGTTTTACACTTACGCCAGTTGATGGCGAAGCTGTTATTACACATAAACCAGGGCAGTATTTAGGTATTAAAGTTAAGCCAGAGGGCGCTGAATATGAAGAAATTCGCCAGTATTCTATTTCACAAAAAAGTAACGCTAAAAACTACCGTATTAGTGTTAAAAAAGAGCTACAGCCAAAGCCTGGCATGGTGTCTAATCATTTACACTCATTAGAGCAAGGCACTATTGTTGAGTTATACCCGCCGGCAGGAGACTTCTTTTTACGCAATAACACAAACCCAGCTGTACTCATTTCAGCAGGTGTTGGGCAAACGCCAATGCTGGCTATGCTTGAAACGTTATTAAGTGACAACTCTAATCAAGAGATTATGTATTTACATGCCTGCGAAAATACTCAGCAGCATTCGTTTTCAAAATATTTAAATGAGTTAAATGCAGTTTATAACCGTTTACAAACAATGACGTGGTTTAACCAAGCGACAGAGGGCGCTGACTTTACTGGGTTAATGAACCTAAACGCAGTACAAGCACAGCTACCATTGAGTAATGGTGACTTTTACTTATGTGGTCCTGCCGGTTTTATGGCATTTATAAAAAACCAGTTACTTGAATTAGGTGTTAAAAACGAGCAGATTCATTATGAAGTGTTTGGTCCGCATCAAGACTTGTAATAACGCTTTAAAATAGAAAAAGGCGCGCAGCGATATGCTGCGCGCCTTTTTTATTAATTTATAAACATTAATAAAGTGCCTTATAACTCTTTACAGGTAACACCTTCAAGTACTGTAGTAAGCTCTTTTTTAGGATAGTAAAGCTCGCATTGGTTATTACGTAGTTGCAAAATAAACTTCTCAGATTTTATATTATGCGCGCCCATAATTACTCTGCCATCAGACCCTTTACTCATTGCATGATCAATTAGCAGTTCGCTACGTTTAGTAAATACCGAATCGGCAAGTGTTACTAATGTGCCTCCCTTAGCTTGTTGAATTGCCTGTTGTAGTGTTGTAATAACGCTGGGATTAACGCTCGTTAATATAGCGGGTTTAGCAGGCTCACTATCTACACTTTGGCATCCGCCTAAAGCGAGCAAGGTGGCTAATGGGAGTAATAATTTAGCCATTACCTTTCCTCACCCAGCGTTGGCCAAGTTAAGTCCATATTACGCTGGGTAAATTGTACCGGCATATTTAAAGGAATGAGAGATTCACGAGAGCTTGAAAAATTAGCTGGCTCTGCTTTTGCAGCAGCCGTTCTAACTGGACAACTGCCATTTTCAACATGAAATAATGCGGTGGCTAAAACGGCCTCGTCACTGTCGCCTAACTGATGATCAAAGTCGTCCTCAATTTCACAACCTTGAACATCAGCATCAAATTGTGGAGTAGGGGTTGGTGTAAAACCCGCAGCGTATTCGCCAAATCCTTTGCTATTTACGCCACTAAACTGAATAGTGTAATAGGTTGTTGCGCAGTTATGAGTTGGGGTAAAGCCATAGGGCTTACCGCAGGTTGTGTCGCCAATTAAAATAACTTCTGCGTCTATACCTTTTAAACCATTAATAAAAGCTTCTGATGCCGAACAGGTGCCTGATGTGCTTAATACATAAACCTTTGATAGGTTTAAATCAGGTAGGTTTTCACCTGTGCTAAAAAAAGTAGAGTAATCTATTTCTTCATCAATAAATGGGAAGGGCGAATCAACGGGTTGTTTATCGTTTTGTTGAGTTTGATAATAAAAGCGGTTGTTAACGTTGGCATTACCGGCAACCATATAAGCTAATTGTGCCGACAGTGCTAATAAACCACCACCGTTATATCTAAAGTCGATTACAAGCTCATCAATACCATCGGTTTTAAACTTATTTACCGCATCAATAAGCCCTTCTTGGGCAATGCTTATATGGCTATTAAATTGCATGTAACCCACGCTTGAACCATTTGCGGTTGTAATCGTTTTAACATTTTGAACAGGTGTTTGTTCAATATTACCAGCGGTTACATTAAATGTTTTTTCGGCGCCATCGTTACTGCGTACAACAATAGTATGTGAGTCGCCGTTAGTAGGACTAAATAAACCTTCGTTAAGCGTATCTACACCCGACTCTGTATTGGTATTAATGCTAACACCGTCAACTGAAAGTACGGTATCACCACGTTGAAAGCCTATTTGGCTTGCAGGCGAATCATCTTCAAGATAAGCAACGCGTAAAATACGATCGGCTGTATCGCCAATAAACGCCCAATTTATACCGTAACCAGAAGTAACGCCCGATTGCGCTTCTTGAAAGTAATCTTCAGTAGGTTCTGAAAAATGAAAGTTATCTTTTTTTGCACCTGAGTCGGTAAGCTGCTCTGTTTTTAATTGGGCAAAATAATCGGTTACTGTGGCGAAGCTTTCAGGGTCGTTATCGGCAATCTCATCATACCAAAGGTATGTTTCGTCGCTCCAAGAGCGAAGCCAAAGCTTTTCATAAAGGGCAGAACCCGCTTGATCTGGGTAGGGGTTGTTGTTATTAAAGGGATCGTTACCCGTACGAGGGGTTTCGCAAAAGTTTTTTAAATCGTTAGAGGGCTCAAATACCGCCGCTGTCCATGTTGGGCTGCTACTAACAGGTGTTGTAACTATAGGCGTGGTAACTACAGGAGCAGAGTCGATACCGCCTCCGCCGCCACAACCCGTTAAAGCAAAGCCCGAAAGTGCTGCAAAAATGGCAAGCGAGGTTTTATTATTTTTAAACATAGTTAAGGACTTTCTGTAAATAAGTTGTTTAAAATATTACAACACTCGCTCGTTTATTCAACATTTATAACTTTGATTTATGTAAATGAGTGTTAAAGCTTAGAGCTTGCTCGCACTACTTGTATCTGCAAATGCTTGCTTTTTCCACGCATTAAATAACTTTTGCTGTTTATCAGAGATTTTTAAACCGTATGTTTTTTGCATGTAAGCGTAAGTGTCGGCTATACGTTTACGTGCATAGACAGGCGGTTCAACTACACGTTGCTTAAAGTTTACTTTTACTTCGCAACGACCATACTGTGTGGCGTTTTCGCTAAGCATGCCAAAACGATAATTAGAGCGATCGGCATTAATTTCGCCAATAGCTGGCGCTAAGTTATTTATATCAGCTTCCATTTTTCTAAATTTAGCACTTACTTTACGGCAGTTTTTACGTCCGCCATCTTGCCAACATTGTAGCTGATGACCAAATTCCCACGCCGGAACAATATGTTCCCACTCAATGCGTAGTGCTCGCACATTTACTTTGCCTGAGCGGGTAAGTGTATTTCGAGGAATGTAACCACAGTTAGAAGGATCAGGAATGAGTTTTTTGCCTTCTTTTTTAATATCACAACCGCAGTAAATACTTTTGGCGTTGTCAGGGAGGGTTTTAATTAAATGTCTTTTAGCCGTTGAAAAACGGGTAAATTGTTCGGCTGATACCGAAACGCACACACAACAAGCCAGTAAGGCCAGAATAAATCGAGTCATATCCATCACAAATGTGAACTACAGGAACAGGCAGTTTAAAGCCTTGAAGATAAAAGATAAAGTTAACTTAAGGCCTGCACTTATATTACTAAAAAGTGTCCGATTAATTTTTTATTCAAAGTTATTTTCACTATTCATTTATTTCTTACTATTTATCGTATTTTAACCACACAAGATTATACGTTAAGGAGTATGCTTAAAGCTTACTCAATATGGGGATTTGGATTGCAAATGAAATTTGTTGATTATTATGCAGTGCTTGGAATATCGCCTGATGCAGACGATAAAGCGGTTAAAGTAGCTTATAAAAAGTTAGCCAGAAAATATCACCCAGATGTAAGCAAAGAGCCTCAAGCAGAAGATAAGTTTAAAGAAATAGCAGAAGCTTACGAAGTCATTCATAACAAAGAAGAACGCACTAAATACGACGAGTTACGTCGTCATCAACAAAATCGTGCTCGTCAACAGCAAGGTAATTATGGTGGTAACAATGCCTCATCGCAAAGTAATTATCAGCAAAGCGATCCTCAAACCGATCAAGAGTTTTCTGATTTTGTTAATTCAATGTTTGGCGGCGCCGGTGGATTCAATCGTTCCGGGCAGGGCAGAAGTAACGCCGCTCGCGCGCAAAAAGGACAAGATGTGGAAATAGAGTTCCCGATTTTTCTTGAAGAGACTTTAGTTGATACCGTTAAGCCTGTTGAGTTTATATTACCGCAGCGAGATAGTAGTGGTCGTGTCTCTGAAATTAAAAAATCACTTAAAGTGAAAATTCCCGCAGGTTCAGTAAATGGCGAACGAATTCGACTAAAAGGGCAAGGCGGATTAGGGTCAGCGAACGGGCAAAATGGCGATTTGTACTTACAAATTAGTTTAGTGCCCCACCCATTATTTGATGTTGAAGGTCATAACCTAAATATAGTCGTCCCTCTTGCACCATGGGAAGCGGCTCTTGGTACAAAAATAAATTTACCTACGTTGGCAGGCAAAATCCAATTAACTATTCCATCTAATAGTCAGTCTGGCCAACGCTTGCGTATTAAAGGCAAGGGATTAATGAGTAAAAAAGCCAAAGGTGATTTATTTGCTGTGCTTAAAATTGTTAATCCAACATCTGTTGATGATACCAGTAAAAAACTTTGGGAAGAATTAGCCGAAAAAGCTCACTTTGATCCCCGTAATAACTGGAGCAAGCCATAATGCAAATTATCGTGACACAAAAAGATGATTTACTTACTAGCAAAGAGCTATGTTTGAGTAGTGATATTAGCGAAGCAATTTTATATGAGCTAGTTGAGCACAATATTGCGGTTCCAATTGAGGGGAAGCATGTTACGCAGTGGCAATTTACGGTATCTGCAGTGACCTTAGTTAAAAAAGCGGCCCGTATTCAACATGACTTTTCGTTAGATTGGTCGGCAATAGCTTTAGTTTTACAATTGCTGGATGAGCGTGATGAGTTGATTTTCGAAAACGAAATGTTAAAGCGACATTTGAGTCGATTTAAACACTTGGAATAAAATCTGCCCTTGGGTACTTCCTAGGGCTTATTTACTCTTTGGTGAGAGTGCGCTAGTTCTTAAAAACCAATATGACTACTTTGATTTATTCTTACTTTTAATTCGGATAAATCGTTTTAGTCGTATGTTTTGCATAAGTAGTAATATTCCACTTAGGCAAAAAAGTACGCTGGTTGCTGCAAAACTAATAAGCAGCGGATTATTAAAATCCTCTCGCTCATCGTAATCCATAATATGTAACATCCAAAAAAAGTCGAAAATTCGCCATAGTGTGCTGCGAACGGTGACAACTCTGCCGTTATTTTCTGACAAATACAGTGTTGTGTTAAATGTGTCGTCAAATTGTACCTGCCAAACATTGGTTTTATATCCAACTTCTCGCATACCTTGCTTTAGCAGTACAGCGCTTGTCACTTGAGCATCAATAAGTAAGTGTGCTTTAGCATTTGCGGTAATTTGTATTTTAGTTGGCGGCTCAAAAGGCCGGCCTGTTATACCGTTAAAGCTTTGCTGTTCATCTTTATTTATTACTGTAATTATAGGTGTGGTTAAAAAGTTCTCAAAAATTATTTGTGCTGGATTAACCACCTGAGATGCAATATCGTTAAGGGAGGCAACATAATCAGCCTGCGTAAATGGGTTATTAAGAGTACGTGTTGCAAGATGCTCCCCATGAACTTTATCAAGAGGAATAGCGCTCATGACTAAACCGCCTAATAGCCAAGCTAAAATTTGTAATGTGAGCAAATAACCGAGCCATTTATGTAACTTGCGAGCATACTTAAATATTTTTTTATTCATGTTTTAGTCTTATTATTTTTAGAGGCTAGTTTATTACATTAATGGGATTAGTTACTGCGACATTTTGTCGCAGTTTAAACTATAGCTTACTGTAATCATTTAAAAATAAAAAAGATTACACTTAAATTGCTAACATGACTTATTTGTTTAATTGAGCTGAGTGTTTGATATCCAGCTAGCTTTAAACGCTAAAAAATACTTAAAAGCTGCGAAATATCCATATAAAGTGGTTAATAGAGCATAGTTGATTTGGTATAACGGTAAAACTGCGTTAAAGTTTGCAATGAAATTATTAGAGGATAAATACGAAACGATGTCGGAAATTCAATTTTTAAATGTAGATCTTGAGCTTGAATCAAAGCAAGATATTAGTTTGCTAGTGGCAGACTTGAAAAAAGTCGCGACGATTTTACATTATGACAAAGACGAATACCGTCAATTAGCGCGTATTGAAGCAACAGGTGTAGTAAACACGCCTGACAAAGCAATAAACCATATATGTGAGCTTGTTGAATCGTGTTCGCGTAACGCGCTAAAGCAATGGTTAAGCTGTTCACGTAGAACGTTTGATATTGGTTTTGAATCAGGCACTTCCCCTAAGTGCTTTAATCAAGCCTTAGATGCAGACACATTACTACGTATATCTGCGATTGGTGCGGGTATGGAAATTACAATTTACCCAATCGAAAAGTAACTACCTTCGCTCTACGACTGCTGCGGTCATTTTTGATACGCAGCACAGCTCATTGCGGCTATTTGTAATTTTTATTTCCCACACTGAACTACGTTTGCCAATATGAAACGCTCTTGCCGTTGCTGTTAAAGTGCCGTTGCGAGATGCTTTTAAATGACTTGCGCTAATTTCCTGCCCCACGCAGTAAAATTTTGTAAAATCGACAACAAAGTTAGCTGCATAGCTGGCAACTGTTTCGGCAAGTACAACGTTAGCACCGCCGTGAACCATTCCCATTGGGTTATGATGCTCAGGAATTGCCGGCATAGTGGCTACTAAGTAATCATCACCAATTTCAGTGACTTCTATTCCCATGGTTTTCATTAATGTTCCTTGGCCATCAATGCCTTGTTCTAACTGCTTGCACAGCTCTAAAGTGATGGGCTGGTACCAAATACTCATAATGACTCCTTTGCTTTTTTAATCATTTATAAACCTAGCTTTAGTTATATCCCTAAAATGTACACAAGTGAAATTACTTTGGCTATTTTAAGGCTTAATTTAAATTTGCGATTTTTATTTAACTGTATATACTCACAGTTAAATGTACTGTATGGAAAACCAGTTGTATGCGACCATTAACGAACCGCCAAGCTCAAATACTCGAACTAATTAAAGTTTTTATTAAAGACACTGGTATGCCTCCTACACGTGCTGAAATAGCGCAAACATTAGGTTTTAAAAGTGCCAATGCTGCTGAAGAACATTTAAAAGCACTTGCTAAAAAAGGCGCAATTAAAATGAAACCAGGTGCAAGCCGTGGTATTCAGTTAATTGAAGAAGAAGAGCCAGAACAATTAGGTTTACCGCTTATAGGGCGTGTTGCTGCTGGTTCACCTATTTTGGCGCAAGAGCACGTTGAAAGTCACTGCAAAATCGATCCATTAATGTTTAAACCGGCTGCAGATTTTTTACTACGCGTTAACGGTATGAGCATGAAAGATATTGGTATTATGGATGGTGATTTACTTGCTGTACATCGTACTCAAACCGCTGAAAACGGGCAAGTTGTTGTTGCCCGCCTAGACGAAGACGTAACTGTAAAACGTCTTGAGAAAGCGGGTCGTAAAGTATTACTTCATGCTGAAAACGACGATTTTGAATCTATTGAAGTAGATCTTGAGAATGAGTCTTTTAATATTGAAGGCTTAGCCGTTGGCGTTATAAGAAACGCTGATTGGATGTGACTTTAAAAATAGCTTTTAAACAAGCAGTTTTATAAATGCGTACTAATTAGTACGCATTTTCTGTTTTAAATTCGCACTAAAAATAGGGCATAAATAGCTCACTGACAATTTAAGCTGTAAACTTTTTTGCACTTATATTTTCCCCCTCCGAATGCGTTAAACCCCTTTGTTTTGCTCATCTTTTGAACTTCCTGTTACCTAGTTGGTTACTGATTTTTTATTAATTACTCAATATCACCTGATTGTTTTTTATACTAAAACTTGCTTGTTGTTCATTTTTTAGCTAATTATTAATGTGCTGAGCTAATAATAACTCACAGCTTTTTAGTTTTGAGAACACACAATATACACAAACCCGTTGTTGGCGCAGCAAAACCAATCAATATTAAATGAGATTGACTAAAAAAATAAAAATAACGAATTGGCGTTTAAGCCGTATGCCTCTTCGCTTTGCATTAGCAATAGCATCAAAGGAGCCGTCACATGGGTAAACTGACCTCTACCTTGTGGCTTATATTATGTGTTTTTTCGCACCCAGTTTTGGCTAACAGCCAATACAATATGCGCAAAGGCGTAACCGATATAAGCAATAATGTATATCAGCTGCACATGACCATATTTATAATATGTTGTGTGATTGGGGTGATAGTGTTCGCAATTATGTTTTGGGCACTTATTCATCACCGTAAATCTAAAGGGGCTGTACCTGCCCAATTTCACGAAAGCACTAAAGTAGAAATACTTTGGACTGCAATTCCGTTTGTTATTTTAATTGCTATGGCAGTACCAGCCACTAAAACCCTAATTGCAATGGAAGATGCCAGCAAAGCTGATCTCACTATTAAAATTACAGGCTCGCAATGGAAATGGCATTATGAATATATGGGTGAAGATGTAGAGTTCTACTCTATTTTATCTACCCCGCAAGATGAAATAGCGAATCTTGCAGATAAAAATCCTAACTACTTACTTGAGGTTGATAAACCTCTCGTACTGCCAATAAATCAAAAAGTACGATTTTTAATGACTTCTGATGATGTTATTCACTCTTGGTGGGTACCTGATTTTGCAGTTAAAAAAGATGCGAATCCCGGCTTTATAAACGAAACATGGACGAACATAAACGAAGAAGGTACTTACCGAGGCCAATGTGCTGAGTTGTGTGGTAAAGATCATGGCTTTATGCCCGTTGTGGTGGTCGCTAAATCTGAGGCTGATTTTAAAACATGGCTTGCAGATGCAAAGCAGGCTAAACAAAAAGCAGCATTAGCAGATGCTGCACTGCTTGATCAAACGCTTCCCAAAGAAGAGTTAATGACTTTAGGTGAGCAAGTTTATATGGCTAGCTGCGCGGCGTGCCATCAACCTACAGGTATGGGATTACCAGGTGTTTTTCCTGCGCTAAAAGGCAGCCCTATAGTGCTTGGCGATATAAAAGATCACATTGATGTAGTTATCCATGGGCGACCCGGTACGGCAATGCAAGCTTTTGCCAAGCAGTTATCTATAAAGCAATTAGCTGCGGTTATTACTTATAAGCGTAATGCGTGGGGTAATGATACGGGTGATGTTATTCAACCGAGTCAAATACAGGCAGCACTTGATGCCAAAGTGGAGGCGAACTAATGAGTAGCATAGTAGAACAACCTAACGCCAATGAAGCTCATCATGCTCATCACCCAGCTAAGGGTTTTAAACGCTGGCTTTACACAACTAATCATAAAGATATAGGTAGTTTATATTTAATTTTTTCGCTGACCATGTTCTTAATTGGTGGTGGAATGGCCATGGTGATCAGAGCTGAATTATTTCAACCAGGTTTACAGTTGGTCGATCCTCACTTTTTTAATCAAATGACCACAGTGCATGGTTTAATTATGGTGTTTGGTGCGGTTATGCCGGCCTTTACAGGCCTTGCTAACTGGATGATACCACTCATGATTGGCGCGCCAGATATGGCATTGCCAAGAATGAATAACTGGAGCTTTTGGATTTTACCGTTTGCGTTTTTAATCCTATTGGCATCGTTATTTATGCCTGGTGGGGGTCCTGCATTTGGTTGGACTTTTTATGCACCACTGTCTACAACATACAGTAATGATAATACTGCATTGTTTGTATTTGCCGTACATATTATGGGGATTAGTTCAATAATGGGCGCAATCAATGTGATTGTAACCATAGTGAACTTACGTGCCCCAGGCATGACATGGATGAAGTTGCCCTTATTTGTATGGACGTGGTTAATTACTGCCTTTTTATTAATAGCGGTAATGCCAGTGCTTGCAGGGGCTGTCACTATGGTACTTACCGATAAGTATTTTGCGACCAGCTTTTTTGATGCCGCAGGCGGTGGCGACCCGGTGATGTTCCAACACATTTTTTGGTTTTTTGGTCATCCCGAAGTATACATAATGATTCTTCCTGCCTTTGGCATTATATCTACAATAGTACCTACCTTTTCTCGTAAAAAACTTTTTGGCTATGCCTCAATGGTATACGCCACATCCTCCATAGCACTATTGAGCTTTATTGTATGGGCTCATCATATGTTTACCACTGGGATGCCGGTCGCTGGCGAGTTGTTTTTTATGTACGCGACCATGCTTATATCGGTACCTACAGGAGTAAAAGTATTTAATTGGGTTGCCACAATGTGGAAAGGCTCAATAACTTTTGAAGTGCCAATGCTTTTTAGTATTGCGTTTATTGTGCTGTTTACCTTAGGTGGCTTTTCGGGGTTGATGCTGGCAATTACACCTGCTGACTTTCAGTACCACGATACTTATTTTGTAGTGGCGCATTTTCATTATGTATTAGTAACAGGGGCTGTATTTTCGATAATGGCGGGGGCCTATTACTGGCTGCCCAAGTGGACGGGCAATATGTTTAATATCACGCTAGCTAAATGGCATTTTTGGCTATCGCTGGTGAGTGTGAACGTATTGTTTTTTCCTATGCATTTTGTAGGGCTTGCCGGTATGCCGCGTCGAATTCCCGATTATGCACTTCAATTTGCCGACTTTAACGCAATCATAAGTATTGGTGGATTTGCCTTTGGTTTATCGCAATTGTTGTTTGTAGCTGTGGTAATTAAATGCGCGCGTGGCGGTGATAAGGTGCCTGCAAAAGTATGGGAAGGGGCAGAAGGGCTTGAGTGGGAAGTTGACTCTCCAGCGCCATATCATACTTTTTCTACGCCGCCGGTAATTAAGTAATGACACACGCACCGCTACTCAAACGTTTGGTACTTATTTGCATAGGCATGTTTGCCTTTGCCTTTGCTTTAGTACCTTTGTATGACGTGTTTTGTGATGTAACAGGGCTTAATGGGAAGCCTTCGCTTGAGCAAGCAGAGCAAAGCACACAAATAGTACAAAACCGAGAAGTCGGCGTTAGCTTTACTACTCACGCACAAAGTGGTGCACCGTTTGAAGTCAAATCAAAAGAATACAGTGTAGAGGTCAAACCCGGTGCAATGCGTGAAGTAATGTTTAGTGCTAAAAATAACAGCAACCTAGATAAAGTAATGCAGGCTGTACCATCAGTCTCGCCAGGTAAAGCGGCAAAGTATTTACATAAAATAGCCTGTTTTTGCTTTGATCAGCAACCTCTAAAAGCAGGGGAAGAACTTGAATTTAAATTACTTTTTTATGTTGATACCGCACTGCCAAGCGATATTGAAGAATTAACTTTATCTTATACCGTATTTGATATTAGTGAACAGCTGGTGGCAAGTAACAACTAGCTTTTTAAACTAGTGTGAAACTAGGAGTAAATAAAATGAATCAAGAATATGAGCATTATTACGTACCTGAGCAAAGCCCATGGCCTATTGTAGGTGCTGTTGCATTGTTTTTTATTGCAGTAGGGG
The DNA here is from genome assembly GCF_000238395.3 of Pseudoalteromonas arctica A 37-1-2. Classification (GTDB taxonomy): domain Bacteria; phylum Pseudomonadota; class Gammaproteobacteria; order Enterobacterales; family Alteromonadaceae; genus Pseudoalteromonas; species Pseudoalteromonas arctica. Next base: position 3,667,442 of record NZ_CP011025.1, on the reverse strand, counting down.
CAGGCTTGACTGTTATGAGTGTAGGTAAAGAAGGTGGTAGCGGGGTTTATCTGCTTTATGCCGGTATTGCTGTACTTGTGTATATGTTGTTTAGCTGGTTTAAAAATGTAATTAGTGAGTCGGACCAAGGTTTGTACTCAGCACAAATGGATCGCTCTTTTAGACAAGGTATGAGCTGGTTTATTTTTTCTGAAGTTATGTTTTTTATGGCCTTTTTTGGTGCGCTTTTTTATGCACGCGTATTGTCGGTACCTTGGCTTGGAGGCGCAGGCAATAATGCAATGACTAACGAGGTTTTATGGCCAACTTTCGAAGCTGTTTGGCCGCTAGTTTCAACACCTGCTGGCGAAACTACTCAAGCTATGGGCTGGCAAGGCTTGCCGCTTATAAATACCTTAATACTGCTTACTTCCTCAGTTACTTTACATTTTGCCCACGTAGCGATGGAAAACAATAAACGCACTCCACTTAAAGTTTTTTTAGGCGCTACTATTTTATTGGGCGTTTGCTTTTTAGGGCTGCAAGTTGAGGAGTACATGCATGCATATAATGACCTTAACCTAACGCTAGATGCGGGCATTTACGGTAATACGTTCTTTTTATTGACTGGTTTTCATGGCATGCATGTAACGCTAGGAACGGTACTTTTATTTGTAATATTTTTACGGATATTAAAAGGGCACTTTACTAAAGATAAGCATTTTGCTTTTCAAGCAGCTGCTTGGTATTGGCACTTTGTTGATGTGGTGTGGCTGTGTTTGTTTGTATTTGTATATGTGCTGTAGCGTTTATTGGCGAATTATTTGCTTTAATAAAACCAAGTTTAAGCGCTGCAATAACAACAACTAAAACAACGACCGAAAACAATACGCGACGACCTAAAAAGTGAGACATAGGTCGTCCCCCAGTTTTCCCTGACACCATAATAAACAATGCTCTAAATAAGTTAAAAAGTATAAATATTAACAACAGTACGATAATAATTTTAATAATCACTGAGTTGACCCTTTATGCAGTTAGTTTTATGGCACAAACAAAAGCTTAGCTCACTAATCACACTTTGTATGGTTGTGGTTGTTGTACTTGTGTGTGTTCGACTAGGATTTTGGCAGTTGGAGCGGGGTGAGCAAAAACAGCAGCAATTAACCGCTATTGCTAAGCAACAGACTCGTGGTGTGATGAGCTGGTCTCAATTACTTAACCTGCCTGATAGCTGGAACAAAACAGGTGTATTGGTTGAGTTAAAAGGGCGGTTTGTACAAAACCAATATTGGCTTTTAGATAATCAAGTTTATAACGGGCAAGTAGGGTACGACCTACTTGCTTTACTAAAGCCAGACAGCGAAGAAAAAGTGATTTTAGTTAATTTAGGATGGGTAAAAGCACCTATATCTAGAGATACACTGCCAAAGGTTACTCTGCCTACAGGTGTTTTTATTCTTAAAGCGCAAATAAAAGAAAATAACTTAAGTAGCTTTACGCTTGAAGATAAAACTACAAATAACGACTTACCTACAAGAATCCAATCTATCGACTTGAATATGCTGAGCACTCAAAGCCAGCAATCATTAATTCATTTTATGGCTTACAGACAAGGTACTGGTGATGAGATTGCAACACCTCATTATGAGGCCGTTGTTATGAGCCCTCAAAAGCATAATGCCTACGCTGTGCAATGGTTTTTAATTGCTATTGCATGTGCTGTTGTGGCTATTTTTGCGAGTAAAAAAAGGACACATAATGAAAAATAATCCCCTTGTGTTGTTTGTGGGTTGCTGCGCAATCCCATTAATTTTGGCATATGGCGCATTAAAGTTTGATTGGTTGCCTACTGCAATTACTAATAATGGCGAGTTTTTAAGCCAAGAAATAAAACTTAAAAATTGGCCGCAAAATAATCCCAAGCAATGGACTATCGCACTTAATTATTCAAACGAATGTAACACCCCATGCAGCGAACAACTCAATGCACTTAATAATTTATATGTGGCACTTGGTAAAAACCAAGGCAAGGTTGATATGGCTGTAATGGGAAGTCCCGACAATAAAAATCTACCATGGAAAATTATTACCGAGCAACAGAGTTTAAATCCTGCAAGTTTGTATTTAATTGATCATATGGGGTTAGTGGTACTTGAATATCCCTTTAAGGTCGAGCCACAAGAAAACCGTTTAGTACAAAAAGGGTTATTAAAAGATCTAAAAAAATTACTTAACTATTCTCGTTCTAGCTAACTAAGTTGAGCTTAAGTTGGAGTATCTGATGTATAAAAATTATAAAAATTATAAAAACTTAGTATTAATAACAGGATTACTCGCTTTGATTGTAGTTGCTTTAGGTGCGTACACCCGCTTAAGTGATGCAGGTTTAGGGTGCCCCGATTGGCCTGGTTGTTATGGCTTTTTAACGGTACCTAAGCATGAGGCTGACATAGCCTTAGCAACTCAAAGCTACCCCGATATGATGTTCGAAACCGCAAAAGCGTGGAAAGAAATGATTCATCGCTACTTTGCAGGTGCTTTAGGCTTACTTATTTTAGGTTTATTTGTGTTGGCTTTTTTAAAACGCCAATATCCAACTACGCCAGTTAAATTGCCTTTGGCTTTACTTCTACTAGTGGTGTTTCAGGCTGCTCTTGGTATGTGGACAGTAACCATGAACCTTCAGCCGCTTATTGTAATGGGCCACTTATTAGGTGGCTTTAGTATTTTGTCACTTATAACGCTTTTATATTTACGGCTAACCGCAAAACCTATTATGGGTGGCGATAGCGGCGCAAAACGCTATTTCGGTTTAAGTTTAGTAGCGCTCAGTGTATTAATTATCCAAATTGCACTTGGTGGTTGGCTGGCTGCAAATTACGCCGCTCCACATTGTAGTGGTTTGCCATTGTGTAATTACGCACAACCGTTTTCATTGAGTAGCGTATTTCAATTACCACTTGAGCACAGTAATTATGAGTTTGGTGTGTTATCGCAGCAAGCGCGTATGTCTATTCATTTATTACATCGCATTTGGGCACTCGTTACTTGCATTGTTCTGGCGTTAATTATGTGGAAAATATACAGCCAAGCGTACTCTAAAAAAATTAAAAATTGCGTTGTGAGTGTATTACTTGTTCTGCTTTGCCAAATTAGCTTAGGGCTTATTTTAGTACATTGGCATATTCCGTTGGGAGTTGCACTGGCGCATAACTTGATGGCAGCCATACTGTTATTAAGCATGGTTAGGTTGTGTTATTACCTAAAATCACGCACATAAAGGGGAAATATGATGGCACTTATAATTGATAAAAAAATACTGCTACCCGTTAATACTCAATCGCTAATTTCGCGTACACATAGTTTGCTGCAAGACTACTTAGCAATTAGTAAATTTAAAGTGGTAGCTATGCTGGTGCTAACAGCTTGGGTTGGTTTAGCGCTGGCTCCCGATGTAGGGCGCGGTATGGTCGTACAGTTTATTAGCTTGTTAGGTATAGGGCTACTTTCTGCTGCTGCAGCGGTTATTAATCATGTGGTTGATAGCGAGATAGACTCAAAAATGGCGCGGACTCGTCATCGCCCTGTGGCTAAAGGGCGTTTAAGTAAAACACATGCGCTTAGTTTTGCAGCTGTTATTGGGGTTGCTGGTTTTATTATGCTGATGGTGTGGGCTAATACCTTAACCGCTATATTAACGTTATTTGCATTGGTAGGTTATGCATTTGTTTATACATCATTTTTAAAGCGTGCAACGCCGCAAAATATTGTTATAGGTGGGTTGGCTGGCGCAATGCCTCCATTATTAGGTTGGGTGTCAGAAACAAACCAAATGGCAGCAGCCCCTTGGTTACTCGTAATGATAATATTTACCTGGACCCCACCACACTTTTGGGCGCTGGCTATAGCACGAAAAAGTGATTATGAACGCGCTAAAATCCCTATGTTACCAGTAACCCATGGTATCGATTTTTGTAAAACGTGCGTCGTTGCTTACTCTGTTTTACTCGCTGTTGTTTGCGTATTACCTTATTTAATCGGTATGTCTGGATTAATCTATTTGATAGGTGCATGTGTATTAAATGCCGTGTTTATATATAAGGCGGTCAATTTAAAAATTGCTGGAAATGATGAGACTGCAATGGACTTATTTCGTTTTTCGATTATTCATTTAATGGTACTCTTTGTAATCTTATTTATAGATAAATGGCTCCCTTTATGAAGCAGTTATGGCTTGGATTAATTGTTATTTTAGTTTCGTTTTTATCAGCATGTTCAAATGAAAATAGTCCACCAGATGTAGATGCATTAGTTTACGAAAATGCAAAGCCACTGTCTGATTTTACGCTAAACGATCAGCGCGGCGAATTAGTGACTAAGCAACAATTTTTAGGACAGTGGAATTTAGTATTTTTAGGCTACACAAGCTGCCCAGATATTTGTCCATTAACACTTGCTAAGTTAAATGCTGTTTATAAAAATTTACAAGCAGATTATCCGCTACAAGTTTGGTTTTTATCGGTTGATCCAAAACGCGATACACCAGCTAAACGAAAGCAATATATAGATTACTTTAACCCAGACTTTTTAGCTGTGTCGGGAGAGCATAAACACCTTTTTCCTGTTGTTCGAGAGCTTGGTTTAATTTACGCCATTAGCGATAGTAGTGAATCAGAATATGCTGTTGATCATAGTGCCTCGGTCGCTATGGTTGATCAAAATGGAGCCGTTAGAGCTATTTTTAAACCAGAATTTAAACAAGGTAATGTGCCATTAATTAATGCGACGACTTTAACGCAAGAGTTTAAAAAAATAGCTGATTACTATAAAAACTAGTTTTTTACTTTTTACCAATTTTAAAGGAGCTTTAGGCTCCTTTTTTTGTATTTTAACGACAGGTTAAATTTAATTAAGCATTTTATGGCAATTTTAATAACTAGGGCTAAGCTTTTGTTATGAATTGAATTGACAGGGAATGCACTTACTAAATGCTAAAACTTCCGAGCGAACTTGCTATTACGCAAGTTGAAACACTACATCAAGACTTACTACACGAACTCAATAGCAACGATGATATCTGTCTTGATATTAACGATGTGATTTCTGCTGATACTGCCTCAATTCAACTTTTATGCGCCTTACAAAAACACCTACTTACTATACAGCACAAAATAATATGGGTAGGCAGTAGCGAGGCCTTAACGCATACAATTAATAAACTTGGCTTAAGCCAATACTTAACAACCGAAAGTAAAAGTTAGGGGTATATATGAAAAGAATTTTAGCGGTTGATGATTCAGCATCGATGCGTCAAATGGTGAGCTTTACATTAAAAACGGCCGGGTTTGATGTAACCGAAGCTAAGGATGGCAGTGAAGCTCTCGCTATTGCCAAGCAACAAGACTTTGATGCCGTGATCTCAGATGTAAACATGCCAATAATGGATGGAATTACATTAATACGAGAGCTGCGTACTTTACCTAGTTATAAATTTACACCACTACTGATGCTTACTACAGAGTCGGGCTTAGAAAAAAAGATAGAGGGTAAAGCTGCTGGTGCAACAGGTTGGATTGTAAAACCATTTAATCCCGATCAGCTACTAGCGGTAATTAAAAAAGTTATTCGCTAAGGAGCGCAGTGTGAGTATAGATTTAAGTCAATTTTTTGAAGTTTTCTTTGAAGAGAGTTTTGAAGGCCTAGATACCATGGAGGCTGAGTTATTAAACTTAGTGCCAGGTGAGGAAGATTTAGAAACTATCAACACTATTTTTAGAGCTGCTCACTCAATAAAAGGAGGCAGTGGCACTTTTGGTTTTAGCTCCGTTGCTGACTTTACTCATGTACTTGAAACACTACTGGATCAAATTCGCCAAGGTGAACGAGAGCTTAGTACCGAGCATGTCAATTTATTACTCAAAGCTGTGGATTGCTTGCGCGCTTTACTTGCTGCACTTCAAGGTGAGCAAGAGCCAGATTTAACCGAGGCAGATTTGTTAAAAGTACAATTTGAACATGTACTTGGAATGAAAAACGAAACACAAGAAAATAAACCTCAAAGCTGTGAAGAGCAAACAAGTAGTAACACCTATCAAATAGACTTTAAACCCCATCATCATTTATTTAAAACAGGAAACGAGCCACTGTATATGATCAGTGAGCTTGAAGAGCTAGGTGAGTTAGAAACCACAGTATTTTACGATGAAGTTCCAGAAATCACCGATTTAAGTAGTGATGAATGCTTTTTACATTGGCGCTTTTTTTTAGATACTAGCCATGATGAAAAAGCCATAAAAGAAGTATTTGAATGGGTAGAAGACGATGCCGACATAAAAATTGAATTATGCGGAGGCTTATTTGGCAATGATGAGCAAATACAACCTAATCAAGGTGAGATATCTAAAGCTGTTGAGCTTGAAACATCCGATTTAATAAAAGTAGCTGAGCTACCTAGTAAGCCAAAGCAACCCGCTGCTAATAAAGATAAAAAACCTGCAAGTACACCAGAGTCTACCTCCATTCGAGTTGGTATTGATAAAGTTGATTCGTTAATAAATATGGTAGGTGAACTTGTTATTACACAAGCGATGCTCAATCAGCTTAGCGAACAAGAAATCACACCAGCCACAATCACTTTACTACAAGAAGGTCTAGCGCAACTTGCCCATAATACGCGTGATTTACAAGAAAATGTGATGCGCATTCGTATGCTGCCAATAAACTTTGTATTTAGTCGTTTTCCTCGATTAGTGCGAGATATAGCGCAAAAACTAAATAAGCAAGTTGAGCTAAAGTTGATTGGAGAGCAAACCGAGCTTGATAAAACAGTAATGGAAAAAATATCCGATCCTATGGTGCATTTAGTGAGGAACTCACTTGATCATGGATTAGAGACTGTTGAGCAAAGACTGGCGGCAGGTAAAGATCCCGTTGGCACAGTAACCTTAAATGCATTTCATCAGGGTGGAAACATTGTTATTGAAATAATGGATGATGGGCAGGGGTTAAATACAAAAAAAATAAAAGAAAAAGCCATCGCTAACGAATTAATCTCAGTTGATAACCATCTCAGTGACGATGAAATAAATGAGCTTATTTTTATGCCCGGCTTTTCGACAGTGGATGAGGTAAGTGACTTATCTGGTCGTGGAGTTGGGATGGATGTAGTTAAGCGAAATATTCAATCATTAAATGGCTCAGTGGAAGTAACCTCAGCGCCCGGTGTTGGTTCTACGTTTACTATTAGATTACCACTTACTCTCGCTATTTTAGATGGGCAATTAGTTAAGGTGGCTCAGCATACTTATATTATCCCGCTCATTTCTATTGTGGAATCTCTGCAAATTGATATTGCTAAAGTGAGTCGGAGTTTTTCAAGTTAGTTGTCGCATCAAATTAAATTTTATGCCGCCCGCATTGCTTCTTTTTTCTCTGGATTTAAATTTACTTCATTGATCATCGTCCAATCTCGAGACTTTCCTGACCAACGACTTGGATTCTGTAATTTCGCCATCTCATTTACCTGATGACGTTTCGCTAGTATCGCTTCATCTAATCCTAAATGACGCTGGTTTGGCGTGACAAATTTAATACCGCTGTGCAAGTGCTCATCGTTGTACCAATCAACAAATCCGCTAACCCACTTTCTTGCGCTACCCATGCTTTCAAAGGCTTTCTCAGGGTATTCCGGGCGATACTTTAACGTCTTAAATAGCGATTCAGAATAAGGATTATCATTACTCACAGACGGTCGGCTAAATGAAGGAACAATACCTAACTCCTGCAATGTCGCTAATAACGTTGCCCCTTTCATTGGACTGCCATTATCCGAGTGCAACGTGACTTGCTCAGGCTTTACCTGCTCTCGCCTGCAAATATCTACCATTAAATCAGCCGCCAGTGTGCTTAGTTGTGTGTCATGAACCTGCCAACCAACTATTCTTCGACTATAAATATCCATCACTAAATATAAGTATAAAAACTGACCTTTAACAGCTGTTGGCAAATACGTGATATCCCATGTATAAATTTCGTTTACACGTGTTGCCCTGAGTGCTTTTGGCTTTTTTATCTTTTTATTTGGTTTAACTTTTTCTCTGTGTGTTAATAATTTATGCGATTTCATAACACGATAGAACGAACTTTCTGATGCTATCCACACACCTTTATCCAATAGTTTAGGGACTATCTTGCTGGGTGGTAAATGTCCATATTCTATTGAATTAACAGTCTTAATTATACGCTGTTGCTCTAATTCAGTTAGCCTGTTAGGTGGTCGCTTTATCGTACTTGTTCGCTTATCTGTCATATCATCAGCTTCAATCCAGCGTTGAATTGTTCTTGCCGTTAGACCAAGTAACTCACATGCTTTTTCTTGCCTTGCCCCTGATTTCTGCGCGTCGGTAATGAGCTTTATCAATTCATGACGCTCAGTTGAGCTGGTTAATCGTCCTCGTTGAAACCCCAGAGCGCATCGGCTTTTTTTTTGAGTACGAGTAAGGCGGCTGTTTCTGCTAACGCTTTGTCTTTACGATTAAGCTCTTTTTGAAGCTGCTTAATTTCTTGTTTGAGCTGTTTACTGTCTGATTTTACGGGCTTCGTTGAAGGCCCTTTAGCAAAATCTTGCTTCCATTGTTTAATATGATGCGGGTAAAGCCCCTTAGCACGGCAATATTCATTAAGAGCTGCTTCATCTAAACTCGCACATTCAATAATGGCGTTAAGCCTTTCTTCTAAGCTCCAGTCATGAGGGCGTTTTTCTGTTGTCATGTGACTACCATTATTTTTAGTTTCAAGTTCATGGTTTTTAGCAAGCGCGATCCATCGTTGCAAGGTTGAATAACCGATGCCTAAATCAAGCGCAATATCTTCTAGGCGAACATCATCACATTGAGATAATGCTTTTTCAACAGCTTGAACTTTAAATTCTTGTGTAAATCGACGTCTCATTTTATCTGCCTCTATTAAAAGTTAGAGGCGACAACTATCCTGACACAGGGGGGAGTCGAGTGGGTAAAAACCTTGATGTATTGAGGCTTCGGGACGAATACATTCCTATTTTAAGGCTCTACGATATTTTTAATCATAAAAATGCCATTGAATCACTCGATAAAACGCTGCTTGTTGTTGTAGAAACAGATAACCAAAAGGTGGGTTTATTAGTTGATGATTTACTGTCTCAACAACAGGTTGTTATTAAAAGTTTAGAGGCTAACTATCATAAAGTTGATGGCGTATCGGGAGCTACTATTTTAGGCGATGGGCGTGTATCGCTGATTGTGGACATTAGCGGCTTAATAAAGCTCTCAGGTTTAAAAAAACCAGGTAGCCAAGAATTAACGATTGAAACGCAAGCCACTTTGGAGGCGTTATGAGCTCAGAGCAAAGCCAGTTTAGTAATCAATTAAATCTTCAGCAACAGCAAGATGTAAAACAGTTTTTAACTTTTATTATGGCTGATGAAGAATACGGCGTTGATATTTTAACAGTACAAGAAATTCGCAGTTGGGAAGAAATTACAGTACTGCCCAATGCGCCTGAATTTGTAAAAGGCGTTATTAATTTACGTGGAACAATAGTGCCAATTATTGATTTACGGTTGCGCTTTGGATTACCAAGTGTCGACTATGGGCCATTAACGGTAGTTATCGTTGTCAAAATAGAATTTGAACTAGGTAGTAAAATTATAGGTGTTGCTGTTGATGCCGTTTCTGATGTTTACAGTATTGCGGAGCAAGATGCGAAAGCGGTTCCTAGCTTATCTGAGTCGAATAATTGTGAATATGTAGCTGGGTTGGTGAATGTTGGTGAAAAAATGGTAGCGCTAATTGACCTGCAAAAAACAATGAATATTTAGCAAACAGAAACTAAATAAATAATAAACTTAAAGGTGGTGATGAGCATGGGATGGTTTAGTAATCCAAAGCAGTCAAAATCAAGTAATGATTTAATTGTAGACGCATTGAATAAATCATTAGCGGTGATTGAGTTTGAACCTAACGGAAAAATAATTACTGCAAATATGAATTTTCTAAACGCGATGGGCTATCGCCTTGAAGAGGTTCAAGGCCAGCATCACTCTATGTTTGTTGACCCAGATGAAGCTCAGGGCAACGATTATAAGAACTTTTGGCAACGCCTGCGTAATGGCGAGTTTATCTCAGATGAGTTTAAGCGTAATGCAAAAGGTGGAGCTGAGGTATGGATCCAAGCAACTTATAACCCAATTGTTGATGAGCAAGGGCAAGTATTAAAAGTAGTTAAGTTTGCCACCGACGTGACCGAGCAAAAGTTAATAGCAGCAGAAGCTTCAGGGCAAATTAGTGCTATAAGTAAATCTCAAGCGGTTATCGAGTTTAATTTAGATGGCACTATTATTGATGCCAATGATAACTTTTTAAATGCACTTGGTTATCAACTTAGCGAGATTAAAGGTCAGCACCATAGGCTTTTTATTGAACCCGAACATGCAAATAGTATCGAATATAAAGAATTTTGGGCTAAGCTCGGGCGTGGTGAATTTGATTCAGGGGAATATTTAAGAATAGGGAAGCAGGGTCAGGAGGTTTGGATTCAAGCATCTTATAACCCAATTTATGATATGAACGGCAAGCCGTTTAAAGTGATTAAATACGCATCTGATATTACTGAACAAAAAGAGCTTGAAAAAGCATCTCGCAAAGCAGCCGATTTAGCAAATGCGCTTAAAGTTTGCCAAGCGAACGTAATGATTGCTGATGAAGACCTTAATATAGTATTTGTGAACGATCGTGTTCAGCAAATGCTAAAAGTCCGCGAAAAAGAATTACAAACTGTATTACCAAGCTTTTCTGTTGATAATTTAATTGGCACCTGTGTTGATGATTTTCATAAGCACCCTAATCATCAGCGCGATTTATTAAAAAATCTCGATAAGCCTCATAAAGCCGAATTACTTTTAGCGGGTGTCACTTTTACCTTGATTGCTTCACCTTGGATTAGCCAAGATGGAAAGCATTTAGGCACCATTGTTGAGTGGGAAGATAGGACCAATGAGGTTGCGCTTGAAAAAGAAATAGCCGAACTTATTAGCGCTGCAGGTAATGGCGAATTAGATACAAGAGTCGCGGAAGAAGGCAAGGAAGGATTCTTTTTACGTTTGGCTCAAGGGCTAAATAGCTTAGTTAAAATAGTTGATGATGCAGTTGCTGACACTGGCAGTATGCTCGATGCGATGGCAAATGGTGATTTATCAAAACGAGTTGAAAAAGAATATAAAGGCTCATTTGATAAACTCAAACGCGATGCTAATGCTACGGCAGATAAGTTAACGGAAGTGATTAATCGCATTAATTCATCGGCAACGCTTGTAGCCAGTGGTGCAGAGGAAATCTCTCAAGGTAATGCTGATTTAAGCCAACGTACAGAAGAGCAAGCCTCGTCACTTGAAGAAACAGCGTCGAGCATGGAAGAGATGACTAGCACCGTTCGCCAAAATGCTGATAACGCAAAAGTGGCAAACGATTTAGCAGAAGAAACATGCGAAAAGGCGATTCAAGGTGGTGAGGTTGTAAATAGAGCAGTTACGAGCATGTCGGCAATTAATGAGTCGAGCAAGAAAATTGCAGATATTATTGGTGTCATTGACGAAATAGCATTTCAAACTAACTTATTAGCGCTTAATGCTGCAGTAGAGGCTGCAAGGGCTGGTGAACAAGGTCGAGGCTTTGCGGTTGTTGCAGGTGAGGTGCGTAATTTAGCACAGCGCTCTGCAGGCGCAGCGAAAGAAATTAAAGAGTTAATAAGAGATAGTGTAGGCAAAGTAGCTGATGGCTCTCAATTAGTTAATGAGTCGGGCGCTACACTTAAAGAGATTGTTGTATCGGTACAAAGAGTGACGCAAATGATTTCTGATATTACAGAGGCATCTGAAGAACAAAGTGCGGGTATTGAACAAGTTAATACCGCCATCTCACAAATGGACGAAATGACGCAACAAAATGCCGCCTTAGTAGAGCAAGCCTCTGCCGCTGGCGAGTCTATGGCTGAGCAAGCTAATGAGATGCGCCAACTACTCAACTTTTTCTCAATAGGTCAGCAAGAGATGGCGATGATTTCGCCGACTATGCGCACACCTAAATTATCTCATAAGTCGCAAAGCAGTTTTGTAAGTAATAAACCCAGAGGCGATAACTTTGTAGACTCTGCTGATGAATGGGAAGAATTTTAACAACCAATCTTCTTATACACCTCGCTGAATACATAATCACAGCGAGGTATTATTTGGCAGGCTAAATTGAGAGCGAATAATGAAAGAGTTTTTGTGTACCGACCGCGACTTTAAAGAAATTGCCAGTTTAGTTTATAGCGCATGTGGAATTGTATTAGGTGAGCATAAGCGAGAGATGGTTTATTCACGCTTAGCAAGACGTATTAGAGAGCGAAAACTAACTGACTTTAAAGCCTATTTAGAGTATTTAAATAGCCATAAAGATCAGGAGTTTGATGCCTTTATTAATGCAATAACAACTAACTTAACGTCTTTTTTTCGTGAAATACACCACTTTGAATTTATAAAATCTGAGCTTGTACCTGCTCTCTTAAAGGCAAATAAAAATAGTAAGCGAGTAAGAATCTGGTCTGCAGGTTGCTCAACAGGAGAAGAACCCTACAGTTTGGCGATGACTTTAAATAATGCATTTCCGAGCAATTGGGATGTAAAAATACTAGCAACCGATTTAGATTCTAATGTATTGGCAAAAGCACAAAAGGGTATTTACACCGCAGCGAATGTTAACGGCTTAGATGACGTGCAACTTAAGCGTTGGTTTTTAAAAAGTAAAGACGGTGAAAACTATAAAGTTAAAGATAGGCTAAAAGAGTCTATTTCATTCAAGCGTTTAAACTTATTGCAAGATTGGCCAATGAAAGGATCATTTGATCTTATTTTATGTCGTAATGTTGTTATTTACTTTGATAAAGAAACAAAAGATCAGCTTTTTAAGCGTTACGCCAATATATTAAATGAACAAGGTTATTTGTTTTTAGGTCACTCAGAAAGTATGGGAAAAGAGCATACGCAATTTAAAAATTTAGGGAAAACTATGTACCAAAAGGGACAAAATGTACGCAGAGTTTAGGCCGGTATTTCCTAACTTTGAACATATTAAACGATATTGGGACTCGGGCCGAGGTAGCGTTGTTGCTAAAGTGCTTCCGGGTGAGTTTTATGTTTCTAAAAATAATGAGCTAATCTCTACAGTTCTGGGTTCGTGTATTGCGGCTTGTGTTTACGATGAAGTACTAGGGATTGGGGGCATGAATCACTTTATGTTACCAATTCAAAAGGGAGTAGAACTTAAGAATGCGCATAGTTTAAGTTGTCGGTATGGCAATTGGGCTATGGAGTATCTTATAAACGAAGTTTTAAAAAATGGTGCGTCTCGCCGTAACCTAAAAGTAAAACTTTTTGGTGGGGGTAAAATTATTAGTGCGATGACTGATATAGGGCTGGGTAATATTAGTTTTGCAGCGGCGTATATTAAAGAAGAGGCATTAAATCTAGTTGCCCACGATATGGGGGGACCATGGCCACGAAAAATATTTTTTCATCCGAACACCGGTAAAGTTCATATGAAAAAACTTAAAAACCTACATAATAATACGATTGAAAAACGCGAAGTCCGTTACTTACAAAACCTTAAAAAGCAAGAAGTAGTAACTGATATAGAGCTGTTTTAGGAGTATGCATGATTAAAGTATTAATAATTGACGACTCCCCCTTAATTAGGCGTTTACTCACTGAAATATTACAGCAAGCTAAAGATATTACGGTAGTGGGGAGCGCTGAGGATCCCTACGAAGCTCGCGAAATGATAAAAAAGTTAAATCCTGATGTATTAACGCTCGACGTAGAAATGCCAAAAATGGATGGCATTAGTTTTTTAAAAAACTTAATGCGATTAAGACCAATGCCAGTAGTGATGATTTCAACACTGACCCAAAAAGGCTCTCCTATTACACTCGAGGCACTTGAATTAGGGGCTGTTGATTTTATAGCTAAGCCTACTAATAACGTAAGAGAGCAATTGAGCCAATATGCATCACTTGTTCAACAAAAGGTGCGAATAGCTGCTGGAGCAAGAGTAAGAAGCTATAAAAAAACGGTCGTCACAAATGAGCCTATTAATACCCATTCTGAATTTTTACTTAATAAAGTAATTGCGATAGGTGCTTCAACGGGTGGTACTGAGGCTATCAAAGAAGTACTTATTAAAATGCCACAAAATTGCCCGCCCATTGTAATTACTCAGCATATTCCTCCTGTGTTTAGCGCCTCATTTGCTGAGCGAATGAATCGTACATGCACGATAAATGTGAAAGAGGCTGAACATGGCGATAAGCTTAGCACTGGCTGGGCTTATATAGCACCAGGTGGTTTTCATTTAAGTATTAAAAAGCGAGGTGTTAGCTTGTATTGCCAGCTTGATGATGGCGAGCCGGTCAACAGGCATAAACCTGCGGTAGATGTGCTGTTTAACTCATTAGTTGAGACAGGAGCTAAAAACGTAGTTGCAGCCATACTAACAGGGATGGGGAGTGATGGCGCAAAAGGGTTACTTGCACTAAAACAAAACGGTGCGTATACCTTGGCTCAAGATGAGTACTCATCGGTGGTATGGGGTATGCCTAAGGCTGCCGCTGAGTTAAATGCAGCGGACGAGATAGTTGCGCTGGATAAAATAACCCAGCGACTATTACATCAGGCAGTTAAGGTTTAGGCGCTTCAATTACCCAAGGCTGCGAAAACCAAAAATAATCACCAGGGCTAGAAATAGAAGGGGCCGTGCAATTAAAACGAGAGCGCCCTTTATTAAGCACCTTTGGTGAGGTTATTTCGACTGTATTTTTATTTACCCATTTTAAATCTGCTTGGCCTACGCTTGATACGTAACAGGCAAATTGGCTTTTATGAAAATCACCCATTTTAAATTCAATTGTGAGCGTGGGTGGATTTTGTTGTGTAACGCTATCTTGATAAGTTAAATTGGTGATATTAAATGCGCGTGAGTTAAGCTTAGTAATAAGAGTTTCTAGTTTGCTGTAAAAGCCTGATGCAGGAAAACGCGGTAAGCGGCTAAAATTAGAGTCTTTATTTACAGCGCCGGAGTGCTGACCAATACCCACAAAACCAAGCTCTGTCACAAGTGCTTGCAGCTCGTTATTAAACTCACCATACGGGTATGCTAAGTATTTATAGTCGTGGCCTATTTCTTCTTTTATACGCTTTTGAGAGCTAATAATATCTTGCTTAATACGTGATTGCCATTGTGCATCGGTTTCGTTTTCAAGCTTAAGGTGTAAGTAATCATGTTGTCCGCTATGATTGGCTATTAATGCCCCTTTTTTAGATAATTCTTTGAGCTTATCCCACCCCATTACGTAGCTCATGCCCTCGTCTATTAATTTAGGATTTACAAAGATAGTGTACGGGTAGCCAAACTTTTCTAAAATAGGCGCGGCTTGTTCATAGTTATTGTTATAACCATCATCAAAGGTGATGGCGACAGTTTTATCAGGTAAGGTTTCACCTTGCTGAAGTGCGTTTATTAAGTCATTAAGAGGAATAACGTTAAAGTTGTGCTCTTTTAAATAGCTCAAATGTTTAGTGAATGTATTGGCGCTAACGCTTGTTACAGCGGGTAGGGTTTCACTAACATGATGATACTGTAAAATAACGGCTGCTTGAGCCCGCACAGATACACTAATGAGGATAAATAATACTAAATGAAACAATTTCTTATACATAATAAGGCACACCATAAAAGCTTGCTGTTGTTAGCGGGTCCGATGATACTATCAAATATCACAGTGCCGTTGTTAGGAATTGTTGATACTGCTGTAATTGGGCACTTAGGAAGCGCTCATTACTTAGCGGGTATTGCCCTTGGCTCTGCAGTTATATCTATTTTATTTTGGCTTGCTGGTTTTTTAAGAATGAGCACCACGGGACTCGTGGCACAAGCATACGGAAAAAACGATTTAACCCAACTTGCCGCTTTACTTAAACGAAGCCTATTGCTTGCAAGCGCAGTGGCCGTGCTATTAATTGTGTTATCCCCATTAATAAAGCACGCTATAGCTTACCTCTCCGCCGCCAATCGCGACGTACTTACCCAAGCGTATCAGTATTTTAGCATTCGTATTTTTAGTGCTCCAGCAGCATTATGTAATTTAGTGTTACTGGGGTGGATGCTTGGTGTGCATTATGGTCGAGGTCCATTTTATTTATTACTCGTCACTAATATCGTTAATATAGTACTCGATATTTATTTTGTTGTTTATTTAGATTGGGCAGTTGCAGGCGCTGCGTGGGCTTCACTTATTGCTGATTATACGGCTTTAGTATTTGCACTGTTTTTAGTGGTTAAACTAGCTAAAAAACAAGACATTGATCTAAATGTACCGAATTGGTTGAGTATTAGCAAAATGGCTGAATTATTGAGTTTGAATAGAGATATATTTATTCGCTCTTTAATACTGCAATTATGCTTTAGTTTTATGACGTTTTACGCAGCGCGTATAGGCGAAACCACATTAGCTGCTAATGCTGTTTTACTTAACTTTCTAATGTTGGTGAGTTTTGCTCTTGATGGCGTTGCTTACGCGTCTGAGGCAAAAGTAGGGCAAGCTAAAGGCCAAGGAAGCGTTAAAAATATAGAGCTTTGGGTTAAAATAAGTGTATTTTGGGGCATGCTTTTTGGCGTCTTATATAGCGCTTTTTTTGCATTATTTGGCAGCGGTATAATCAAGCTTTTAACCAATGTGCCAGAGGTTATTCAAGAGGCAACACACTATTTACCATGGCTAATAGTGTTGCCTATTTTGGCCATGAGTTGCTTTTTGTTTGATGGTGTTTTTGTAGGGCTTACGCGAGCAAAGAACATGCGTAACAGTATGATACTTTCAGCAGGAGTTGGCTTTTTTGGTGTGTTTTGGGTGTTTATAGACTTGCAAAATAACGGGTTATGGCTGGCTATGAGCTGTTTTATGTTAATGCGCGGGCTTACATTAATAATTAAATATCACCACTTAAAAATAAATAATCAGCTATTAGATTAAACTAAATAAATGGTTTATTTCCAGAGATCGGGGTCGTGGTGTTTAGGGCCCATATCTTTTAAAACTTGTGAAAAACGATTAGCAAAAATACCGCAGTAGCCCCAACCGGCAAAAAATAATGCGGGGAGTAAAATTATAACGCCAATTATTTGTAAGCTGTAGTGAGTGTAATACCCAATAGATATGAATATCACGGCTAGCACAAACAGTGCTAAGCCGCGAAAAAAGCGCTTTAAGCTCAGCTTAGGGTTGCTCCCTAAGCGATAAATAAGCTGCTTTAGCATTTAGAAGGCCTAATAGTAAGAGTGATCGCCCGCTTCGTGCTCTGTTATATCAGCAACACCGGTGATTTCTTCAAACTTAGCTATCATTTCTTTTTCAATGCCTTCTTTTAGCGTTACATCGATCATAGAACAACCGTTACAACCACCACCAAACTGAAGTATAGCTATACCTGCAGCTGTAATTTCAACAAGGCTTACTTGACCACCGTGGTTAGCAAGTTGTGGATTTACTTCGGTTTCTAGCATGTGCTGTACACGTTCGTTTAACGATGCATCGTTACCTATTTTACGCGCCTTTGCATTTGGTGCTTTTAGCGTTAACTGAGTACCCATTTTGTCGGTAACAAAATCGATTTCAGCTTCTTCTAAAAATGGAGCACTTTCAGCATCTACAACGGCATCAAAACCGTTAAAGTTTAGGCGAATATCGCTCGCTTCTACAGCGTCTTCTGGACAATAAGACACACCACATTCCGCTTGTGATGAACCAGGGTTTACAACAAACACACGAATATTGGTTTGTTGTGATTGATCTGCTAATAGTTTAGCAAAATGCGCTTGCGCTGTTTCGGAAATAGAAATCATAAAACCATCTATACTTGACTAAATTACTCGGATACTGCGTATCATACTCCGCTCATCGTGTTGCGGCTAGTGTTGAGCGTAAAAAGTTGGCATCTATTTTAAGCAATGGTAGCGTGCAAACAACGAACATTTTTTGAGTGATTTATATGCGTTTGGTATTAACATTAATGGTGGTGTTGCTTAGCTTTTCAAGTGTAGCTAAGCCACTTTCGTATTATTTTGAACAAGATGTAAAATTTGACCCTTCAATTCCTACTCCTGAGCAAGTACTCGGTTACGAAGTAGGAGAGTGGCACGTGAGACACGATCAGCTCGTACGTTATATGGAAATACTTGCTGATAAAAGCGACCGTATAAATTTTGAGGTGATTGGCCGCACGCATGAACAACGCCCGTTAGTAATGCTAACAATTACTGCTGCTGATAAGTTATCAAGCATAGAGCAGACACGCCAAGCTCACTTAGCACGCTTAAGTAATAACAGTGGTAAAGCACAAGACGACCCTGCTGTTGTATGGATGGGATACAGTGTGCATGGTAATGAGTCATCAGGTAGTAACTCATCTTTGCTGGTGGCATATTACTTAGCTGCTGCACAAGGTACTGAAATAGATGAGCTATTAAATAACACGGTTATTTTACTCGACCCTTCACTTAATCCTGACGGGCTTGCTCGTTTTGCTAATTGGGCAAACAGTAATCGAGGCATGAACTTATCAAGTGACCCTAAAACCCGTGAACATGTTGAAAACTGGCCAAGTAGTCGTACCAATCACTACTGGTTTGATTTAAATCGTGACTGGTTATTACTACAGCATCCTGAATCGCGCGCGCGTATTGCTAAATTTCATCAGTGGAAACCAAATGTCTTAACCGATTTTCATGAAATGGGGCCTAATAGCAGTTACTTTTTTCAACCAGGTATTCCAAGCCGTAAACACCCAATAACACCTGATGAAAATGTAACGTTAACTAAAGCGATTGCTAACTATCACGCAAAAACGTTAGATGAAAACAACGCACTTTATTTTACTGAAGAAAGCTTTGATGACTTCTATTACGGTAAAGGTTCAACCTATCCCGATGTAAATGGTGGCATAGGCATTTTATTTGAGCAGGCAAGTTCTCGTGGACATATTCAAGAAACTATAAATGGACCTTTGAGCTTTCCTTTCACTATTAAAAATCAACTGTTAACGAGTTTATCTACCTTTAAGGCAGCAGTTGATAACCGCCAAGCGTTATTGGATTACCAAGCTAAATTTTATAATCAGGCTACTGATTTAGCCAGCGATGAAAGCTTTGAAGGTTATGTTGTTGAAGGTGCAAGCGACAACACCCGTATTAAGCACTTTTTAGAATTGTTAAAGCAGCATCAAATTAACGCTTACCCACTTACTAAATCATTAAAAGCAGATGGTAAGAATTTCAGTACACATAGCTATTTTGTACCATTAGCACAACCACAATATCGTTTGGTAAAAGCGATTTTTAGTGAGCAAAAAAACTTTGCTGATAATACTTTTTACGATGTATCTGGCTGGACATTAGCGCATGCGTTTAATTTGCCATTTTCTAAAGTTAAAAGTAGTTGGGGATTAAAGGTTGCTGATAAAGCATGGGAAAAAGTAGCAACCCCATCATTTTCTTCACTCACCGAAGGTTACGCATTTGGTTTTTCGTGGGATGATTATTTAGCACCTAAAATGTTAAATAGCTTATTACAGCAAGGTATAAAAGCACGTGTAGCGCTAAAAGCATTAACGGCTAAATCAACATCAGGAGAAATTAATTTTAAACCTGGAAGTATTATTATACCGGCTGGACTACAAACAAATACAGATTGGATTACCTTGCTAAATAAAGCACAAAATGAGTTTGGTATTGCAATCAAACCTATTACATCAGGTTTAACAAGCAAAGGAGCCGATTTAGGGTCGCGATCAATGGCGGTTGTTAGTGCTCCAAAAGTACTGCTTATTGGCGGGCAAGGCGCAAGCCAGTACGAAGTCGGCGAAGTGTGGTATTACCTAGATCGATTTGTAGGTGTTGCACCAACAATTGTTGAAATGAACCGCTTTAGTTCACTCGAGTTAAGTGAATACAGCCATATTGTGCTTGCTCATGGCAATTACAATAGCTTATCTGATGCCGACAAAGTGGCTATTAAAAGCTGGGTAAGAAAAGGCGGCGTTATTTGGGGTCACAAAGGCGGCGCTAAATTTTTAGCTGATCAGCAATTACTCAAAGCAAGCTATCTATCACGACAAGATGTAGCAAGTGCATTTAAAACGACAGATTTAAGTTATGGCGATAAAGATCATTTAGCAGGACGTCAACGCATTGCAGGTGCTATTTTTAATACTAATGTAGATTTAACTCATCCGCTTACATTTTCACTTAAGCGTAATACATTGCCCGTATTCAAAAACAGTACTTGGTTGCTAGAAGCTTCCGATGCTCCGTTCGTAAATGTACTTACCTACACTAAAAATCCATTATTGGCAGGCTTTACCGATGCCGTTAATGTTGAGCAAGTTGCTGGCGGCGCAGGCTTAATTGCTCACTCATACGGACGAGGTACAGTAATAGGCATGACCGACGACCCTGTATTTAGAGGTTACTGGTATGGGACTAGTCGACTACTAAGCAACGCTTTATTTTTTGGCCATACGTTTCGTGCAAATGGCGAATAATACTAATTCGCTTAAATTAAGTGATCTATTTTGAGGATGGAAAAACGTGTTGAGAGCTAGGCAAAAAATTCGCTATTTAGTTGTTCTCGGCAATTGCTCCTGCATTGCTCTACCTTCTGCATCCATGCAGTCGTAAATGAGAATTTTTTAACACAGGTAGCGACACGTTTAGCCCCGTAAAATGATTAAGTATTATTGCGGATTGGTATAATACTTTTTAATAATTAAATAGGCGTTAAGCAAGTTGTAAAAGCCCACACTTGTTTAGCGCCTGCTTGTTTTAGTGCACTAGTAGCTGCGTTTAATGTTGCCCCTGTCGTCATCACATCATCAACAATAGCGACTGTTTTACCGCCCATATCCTCTGTACAAATAAAGGCATTTTTTAAGTTTTTAATACGCTTTGCTTTAGATAGCTCCGACTGAGCTTGTGTTTTTTTATTGCGAATAAGTACGTTACTCACTGATGCGTAATTAGCTAAACATGGTTGCCAAACTTGGCTTACCTGATTAAACCCGCGAGTAATGAATCGGCTTTTATGAAGAGGTAAAATAATAAAGGTATCTGGCAAAGTAGGGCTTTGCTCAAAAAACTGCGTTAATTGTTTTTGTATAACTTGCTGCAATGCCTTTTTATAATGAATTTGATTATTAAATTTTAGCCTTTTAAGCCAATGTTCAAAGGGAGGTTGATAAAAAGCACAGGCAAATAATTTATCAAACTCGCAATTAGGAAACATCTCAACAATATCGGGTCGATGCAGTAAATTCTTATGCTTACTAAAATCAAACAATGGTAAATCTTCAAGGCAATAATCACAAAGCCCTAAAGAGGTCGTAATCGTATTTTGACATTGCACGCAATAAGAGGGAAATAACCAATTTAAAATGGCTTGCTTCACTGACTCGCTCCTTGCATTGCAATCGCCTTTTTAAACGTTATGATGAGCCTAAGTTTGGTAAAGGTTAGGCAAATATGCAAAATGAGTTAGTGTTATTACATGGTTGGGGAATGAATCAGGGCGTATGGCAGTTAGTACAGCCAGAACTTGAGTTTTTATATTCAGGAAGTGTACGTAGCCTTGACCTACCTGGGTTTGGTAATAGCCATGTTTGCCCAAGCCCTTATACTTTGCATGATGCAGCAGAAACTTTAAGTAAGCAATTAAAGCCGAAGACCATTTTAATGGGGTGGTCGTTAGGTGGATTGTTTGCACTTTATATTGCTAAGCATTGGCCTGAAAAAGTATCAAAAGTTATTTTAATTGCATCGACTCCTTTCTTTGCTGAGGCAGATAATTGGCCCGGAATAAAAGCGAATGTATTGGCGCAGTTTAAAGAGCAGTTAGTTAATCATCGAGAAAAAACAATAGAGCGCTTCTTAGCTATTCAAGCGATGGGTAGCGAGTCGGCGCGTGATGATATAAAGCTGCTTAAACAATTACTAAATCAGTACAGCGCACCACAAAGCGACGCCCTGAGTGCTGGTTTAGATATTTTACAAAACGACGATTTACGTGATTTATTTGCTCATTGCCCAGTACCTATCAAAGGAGTATTTGGCCGACTTGATGCCTTAGTGCCTTATAAAGCAATTAGTGAAATGTCAGTACTAAATACTGAGTTTGAATACGAGGTGCTAGATAAAGCGTCGCACGCGCCATTTATTTCTCATAAAAGTGAGTTTTTATCTGTCGTTAAATCAATGCTTTAAAATAGAGCTAAGAATAGCGCTGTTTAAAGCTTTATTTTGAGCAGAACCTGAGCGATAATTAAACAATGTTTATTTGGTGGAGGTTTTAATATGCCAATCGGATCTGTATTTAATAGTGGTGTAGAAGGGTTTAATCGAGCTAGCCAAGGTATTGAAAAAGCCAGTGCTGAGATTAACCGTGCCAGTATAGAACAACAA
This sequence comes from Pseudoalteromonas arctica A 37-1-2, assembly GCF_000238395.3. Taxonomy (GTDB): domain Bacteria; phylum Pseudomonadota; class Gammaproteobacteria; order Enterobacterales; family Alteromonadaceae; genus Pseudoalteromonas; species Pseudoalteromonas arctica. Next base: position 3,644,883 of record NZ_CP011025.1, on the reverse strand, counting down.
GATGACGCACAGTTAGCGCAGCAACGTCAGCTTACAGCAGCACGCCCTGAAGAAGCTATTACTGCACCTGTAGCACAGCCTGCTCGTGTTGATGAAGCGCTTGTTAACTTAAAAGTTGAAGAGTTTAATGCCAAGGCAAATACGCAATCAATTCAAACGGCCGATGATGTACTTGGCACGTTAATCGATATTAAAGTTTAGTATTATGAATATTGTCACGCCATTTCCATCTATCAATATAAACACTGCAAATGTTTATACGGAAACTGCACGGCGTGACAACCAACTACGCGAAGTTATTCCTGCTCCCGCATCTAGTAGCGCAAGCAATACAGAAACCAAAGCGCAAAGTGATTCTGAAAAAGCAAAATTACCAGGCAGTAGCGATGGTGCGACGTATAACGCAACGGGGAAAATAGCAGACGAAAAGTCAGTTCAGCAGCGCGATGGAAACTCAGAAAACCCTGAGGGCTCTGAGGAAGAAAGTGAAGCAATTGAGAAAAAAGAATCTGAGCAAGAAGAGCTGCAATTAGAACAAGAACAACAACAAATTACAGAGCTAAAAGCACGAGATACTGAAGTACGAATACACGAGCAAGCGCACGCTTCTGTAGGTGGGCAACATGCTGGCTCGCCAAGCTATGAGTATCAACGTGGCCCAGATGGTACTAACTACGCAGTTGGCGGAGAAGTACAAATAGATGTGTCAGAAATTCCGGGTGACCCGCAAGCGACTATAGACAAAATGCAAACGGTACGCGCTGCCGCATTAGCGCCTGCAGAGCCTTCGGGAGCTGATCGCTCTATTGCTGCAGATGCTACGCAAAAGCTAGCAGCGGCTCAGGCTGAGCTTGCACAACCTGAAAAAGAAGACGACGAAGACGCAAAAAGTAAACTTGAAGCGTCATTCTCTAGCGATGAAAGCAGCGATACAAAAACAGCTAAAATTGACGAGCAAACACGTGATGCCGATGTTGAGGCACGGGCGGGGCGTATTACTAACTTTTATCAAATGGCTACATCGCCAGCGAGACAAAGTAGTTTTTCAGCGTTAAGTTAATAATTTAGTAAAACGTAACCACAAAAAAACCGCTTACGCGGTTTTTTTCGTTTTAGCTTAGCTGTACAAGTATTATTTTTTCACTTTAGCATTAGCGAACGCATCGGCAAATGCATTACCCATTAACGCATTGCCATTGTCACGTTTAGGCTTTGCAGCGCGAGGTTGCGAATTATTAGCACGTGTTTGTGGCTTTTGCGTAGCTGGCGCTGCTGACTTATTACTTGTGTCAATGTCGTCATCTAAGCGCATAGTAAAGCTTATACGTTTACGTGCAGCGTCTACTTCAACAACTTTAACCTTTACAATATCACCAGCTTTAACAACTTCACGCGGATCTGATATAAATTTATTCGTGATTGCTGAAATATGCACTAAACCATCTTGGTGAACACCTACATCAACAAACGCACCAAAATTAGCAACGTTTGAAACCACGCCTTCTAAAATCATACCTGGTTTTAGGTCACTAATTTTTTCAACACCGGCTTTAAACTCAGCTGTTTTAAATTCAGGGCGAGGATCTCGACCTGGTTTATCAAGCTCAGTAATAATGTCGGTAACGGTTGGTAAGCCAAATTTTTCGTCAGTGTAATCGTTAGCAGCAAGTTTAGTTAAAAAGTCGCTGTTACCAATTAGGTTACTGACATCTACGCTATTGCGTTCACAAATACGTTTAACAACAGGATAAGCTTCAGGGTGAACTGATGAGTTATCTAGAGGATCGCTACCATTGTTAATACGTAAAAAACCAGCCGCTTGTTCAAATGCTTTTGGCCCTAAACGCTCAACCTTTTTAAGCTCACTACGTTTAGTAAATGTGCCGTTAGCATCGCGATAATTAACGATATTTTGCGCTAATGTTTTGTTCAAACCAGATACGCGTGTAAGTAGCGGTACCGATGCCATGTTTAAATCTACGCCTACTGAGTTTACACAGTCTTCAACTACTGAAATAAGGCTTTGGCCTAATTGGCTTTGCGATACATCGTGTTGGTATTGGCCAACACCAATTGATTTTGGCTCAATTTTAACAAGTTCAGCAAGAGGATCTTGAAGGCGGCGCGCAATAGAGACAGCCCCTCGTATAGAAACATCTAAATCTGGGAATTCATTAGCTGCAAATTCAGAAGCTGAGTAAACCGATGCACCCGCTTCGCTAACCATAATTTTACTAAGCTTAAGTTCGCTGTTTGCTTTCATAAGCTCAGCAACCAACTTATCTGATTCGCGTGATGCAGTACCGTTACCAATCGCAATTAGCTCAACTTTATGCTGACGACAAAGTTGCTCTAACGTACGCACTGATTTATCCCAATGATTTTGTGGTGCATGAGGGAAAATAGTTTGTGTAGCTAGTAATTTACCTGTGCTATCAACAACGGCAATCTTACAGCCAGTACGAAGGCCTGGATCAAGACCTAAAGTAGTACGGGGGCCTGCAGGTGCTGCCATTAATAAATCTTTTAAGTTTTTAGCAAATACGTCGATTGCACCAGCTTCTGCTTTTTCGCGCATTGCTGCAAAAAATTCATTCTCTAGGTGTAATCCTAACTTAATTTTCCACGCCCATTGCACAACGTTTAATAACCAAGGACTTGCCGCTTTATATTTAATATCTAAACGGTAATGGTCAGCAATCATGTTGGCACATAGTTGCGCTGAATTTTCAGCGCTAGGCTCTGGATTAACATTTAACTGAAGTACACCTTCATTTCGGGCTCTAAGCATAGCAAGCGCACGGTGAGAAGGTACTTTTTTGAGAAGTTCTTGATGCTCGAAGTAGTCACGGTATTTTGCACCAGCTTGCTCTTGGCCTTTAATTACAGTGCTTTCAATTGCGCCGTTTTGGCTTATGTGACTTCTAAATTTAGCAAGTAATTTTGCGTCTTCAGCAAAGCGCTCCATCAAGATAAATTTAGCGCCTTCGAGTACAGCTTTTGTATCTGCAAAGCCTTTTTCAGCACTTACAAATTGATCTGCTTGTTGCTCTGGGTCAAGGTTAGCATCTTTAAATAGTGCATCTGCAAGAGGCTCTAAACCAGCTTCAATTGCTATTTGGCCTTTAGTACGGCGCTTAGCTTTATAAGGTAGGTATAAATCTTCAAGTTCAGTTTTACTTTGTGCATTAGTTATATCGGCACTTAGCTCTGGCGTTAATTTATTTTGCGATTCGATGGTCGATAAAATAAAACTACGGCGCTCTTCTAGTTCACGTAAATACGATAAACGCTGCTCTAAAAGGCGTAATTGGGTGTCGTCTAGGCCGCCGGTAACTTCTTTTCTGTAGCGGGCAATAAAAGGAACAGTTGCGCCTTCATCAAGTAATTTTGTAGCTGCAACAACCTGTTGCTGCTGTGCGTTTAACTCACCGGCTAAACGTGCAGAGATATCGCTCATGCAAAAACCTTTTTATACAATAAAATAAGACCAGAAGCGTGTTACTGGCGCCGTTAATTGCTTGAATAATATCACAGGAGGTAGTAATAAAAAGCTCTTAAAGCAAGCTATTTCACTTGCTTTAAGATGGTTGGGAGGGGAGTAAATCAATTCAACTAAAAGAGCGCCCTAGTGAGGGTGCTCAATGTTTTCTAATACTTCACTGAAAGAGTGAGCAATAGGGCTAATATGCAGTGGAATATGTAATGTTTTAGCTATTTGGCGAGCTGAAATTAAACCACAAATTTCGCTACTTGCTGTTGTTACTAATAAAAACATTACACCTTGATGCTCCATTGTTTGCAGCGCATCACCAATACATGCATAGCTTAAACTTTGCATGCTTACACCTGTAAGTCGGCTAATTGGCGTCATAATATCGCGCAAGCTTACTTCACTTCGTGGGGTATTTAAACGCTCTGCAATAATAGTAATTTTAGAGCTTTGTAAATCGGCGCTAGAAACAAGACCAATCAATTTTTGGTTCTCGTCGGTTACTAAAACAAAATCAGATTGTTGCGAGCTAACTTGTTTAAGTGCATCTGTAATCGTTGTTGTATGCTCTGCACGAATAGGCGTTTTTTGAGTAAAGTTATTTACCATTTTTAGCGCTGGAGATGATAAATCAATCAATGGTTGGTCATCTGCAAATGTGCTTGCAATAACGCCGTGAGAAACATTTTGAGTACGTAATTCTTTAAAGTTAGACATAGTAGTCACCTTAGTAGTTATAAAATTTAATTAAGTTGTAAAATAATGAATTAAATTAAATAGCTAGGTGGTCCGCGTTGGTACGCAGTGCTAAAAGGTCTGTTTAGGTTGGTGCTCTTATAAAAAGAATCTACGACATTAGGAAGTGGTTGAGGCGACCTAAAGGTAATAGTATTAACGTGAGAGTCTACGTCAAAATCGAGGTTTGCTTGGTCAGGAATGTCACAAGCAATAAAGTGATTAGATAGTTTAGCGTTATCAAGGTTTACTTCAGTGTTACTGGCATGCAGCGTCAAACTTACACTCATTAAAAGTGCAAACAATACGGCATTATTTAATATGCGCTGTACTATGTTTGACATAACCACGACCTTAATTAACTGCTTTCAAATTAAACAAATCAACTTGAATAATTCAGTTATAGCTTATTGGTTTAATTTACACAATCAAAAGTTAACATGATCTGAATCAAAACTTTTTATTTCTTTTTTTGGTAATCGATACTGTTTACATACCACTGTTTTTTACCCTGAGGAGTAGGTACCTCAAAATCGTCATCTACTTGTTTTTTAATCAGCGCCCGCGCCATAGGTGAGTCTATCGATATGTAATCTTTTCGGTCGTAAATTTCATCTGGTCCGACAATTCTGAATTTTTTAGTTTCACCTTCTTCGTTTTCAATTTCGACCCATGCACCAAAAAACACTTTTCCATCTTGAACGGGAGAGTAGTCGATGATTTTTAAATCAGGTATGCGTTTGCGTAAATAGCGTACACGACGGTCAATTTGGCGTAGCAAACGCTTGTTGTACTGATAGTCTGCGTTCTCAGAGCGATCTCCGAGGCTGGCTGCCCAGCTTACTATTTTTGTTACTTCTGGGCGTTTAACGTTCCATAGTTGGTCGTGTTCTTGTTGTAATTGTAAGTAACCTTCGCGGGTAACTAAATTTGTTTTCATGGTGAATTCTTTATTAGCTCTAATGGTGTGCACGTTATTAAATTTGCCAAAACTTGTCGAGCGTAAAATGTAATAAAGTACGAGTAAGTAAGCTTTGAAATGTTCAGTAACAATCTAAGCAAGTAATTAGTTTTTGATTATTAAGTTTTTCATTTATATTAACTAGTAATTGGATATAAAAATAAGAAAGAGATTATGGGACACGAAACCACAAAAGTATTAGTTGTTGATGACGATATGCGCTTACGCAGTTTGCTTGAACGTTATTTAGTAGAGCAAGGCTTTATTGTTAGAACCGCAGGAAACTCGGAGCAAATGGATAGACTCCTAGAGCGAGAAAACTTTCACTTAATGGTTCTCGATTTAATGCTCCCAGGCGAGGATGGCTTATCTATTTGCCGCCGTCTACGCCAAAAAGAAAATGAAATTCCTATTGTTATGCTTACTGCAAAGGGCGACGAAGTAGATCGCATTATTGGCCTTGAACTTGGCGCTGACGATTACATTCCAAAACCATTTAATCCACGTGAGCTACTTGCTCGCATAAAAGCCATTTTACGTCGCCGCGCAAAAGAAGTGCCAGGCGCACCTGCTGCTGAAGAAAACTTAATCGCTTTTGGTAAATTTACGCTTAATTTAGCAACGCGCGAAATGAGTGAAGGGGATAAAACAATATCGCTTACCAGTGGTGAGTTTGCAGTGCTTAAAGCGCTTGTTTCGCATCCACGTGAGCCACTTAGCCGCGATAAGCTAATGAACTTAGCGCGTGGCCGCGATTACAGTGCGCTTGAGCGAAGCATTGATGTGCAAGTGTCGAGACTTCGCCGCATGATTGAAGTAGATGCTGCCAATCCGCGATATATTCAAACCGTTTGGGGTTTGGGGTATGTGTTTGTTCCCGACGGTGAAAAGTAATATTTATGGGCATGTTTCCGCGCAGTGCTTTTGGACAAACTGTTTTTTTAGTGGCGGCTCTGCTGCTCATAAATCAAATAGTGTCTTATGTTACGGTTAGTTTTTATGTTGTAAAACCAACCATTGAGCAAGTTAACTTGATGCTTGCTAAGCAAATTAAAACAGTATTTATTGACTGGGAAGATGGCGTTGAAATAAACGACGAAGTATCTGCAAAGTTTTTTGAAATTACCGGCATTGAAGTCATGACGCAGCGCGAAGCAATGCGCCAAGGGCTTGGGCAAAGCCGCGAATATTCTATGCTATCGCGTAGCATGACTGAGCAACTTGGTGGTTATTCTCGTGTACGTATTAGCCAAACTGATCCGTTGATTTATTGGGTTGAAGCACCGCAAGCGCCAGGTTATTGGGTCAAAGTACCGCTTAAAGGCTTTAAAGAGAACAACTTAGAGTTTTTAACTTTTTACTTATCAAGTATTGGCTTTTTAAGTGTGCTGGGTGGGTGGTTGTTTGCAAGGCACCTTAATAGACCATTAAAAGCACTGCAACAAGCTGCAGTGAAAGTGGGTAAAGGCGACTTTTCTACCAAGTTAGAAGAACAAGGCTCAACAGAAGTAATAGAAGTAACGCGCGCGTTTAACCAAATGTCGCGCGGAATTGCTGCACTTGAAAACGACCGCCGTTTACTAATGGCCGGTGTATCTCATGATTTACGTACGCCGCTTACGCGTATCCGTTTAGCCACCGAAATGATGGTTGATGAAGACGACTATCTTCGTGAAGGTATTATTTACGATATAGAAGACATGAACGGGATTATTGATCAGTTTATTGAGTATCTACGCCACCATAAACGTGAAGAACTAAGTTGCGAAGATATCAATGCTTTAGTTGCCGAGGTTGTCAATTCTGAGCTTCAGCATCAACGTACTATTACGTTTAAAAGTAATCCAAAGATAGGCAATATACCGTTAAGCTCTGTGGCTATTAAGCGTGTAATTACCAACATGATTGGTAATGCACTGCGTTATTCTGAGGGCGATATTGAAGTACTTAGCTACTTTAATTCAAACAAAAAGTATGTAGTTATCGCTGTAAACGATAATGGCCCCGGCATTCCTGAAAACGAACTAGAGTCTGTGTTTGAGCCCTTTAAACAAGGCGATGCAGCTCGCGGAAGTGAAGGCAGTGGTTTAGGCCTTGCTATTATTAAACGCATTGTTGATATGCACGACGGTAAAGTAAAGCTAGAAAACCGCCCAGAAGGCGGTTTAAGTGCACAAGTATATTTGCCAATAAAGGTATCAACCCCTGCATAGTAAATGCAGGGGGCCCATTATATTAAAGTGCTTTAAAACGAATAGCTGTACCGCCACTAGTGGCTAATTTAAGTGTTAGTTTATCGCTTGCAGTTACAACACGTTTTTCGATAGCTAGATCGTACGGATTGTTTTTCCACTCTGCGCTTTTACCATCTTTATAAATTTGTGCTTCAAACTTTTTGCCTTGCTCTAAAAAGTCGAGTTTTACCTCAATTGTTCTGGCTTTTTCGTCAGTAACAGCACCTAGGTACCAATCGTTTCCTGAGTATTTAGTGCTTTTACGTTCTTTACGAGCGAATACAATAAAGTCGCCTACTTCACCATCAATAGCAATACTTTGCTGCCAATCTGTTGGTACGTCTTGAATGAATTGAAACGCATCGGGCTTAGCCAAATAGTTTTTAGGTAAGTCGGCAGCCATTTGAATTGGGCTATACAAAACAACATAAAGTGCAAGTTGTTTGGCAAGTGTAGTTTGTGGGCGGTTTGTATCGCCTCCTAAACCATTAAAGCTCATATCAAAAATACCTGGCGTAAAGTCCATTGGTCCTGCAAGCATGCGGGTAAAAGCAAGCATTGGTACATGCTCTGGTGGATTAGGAGGTGAACCCCATGCATTGTATTCTTGTCCGCGTGCGCCTTCGCGCGCAATCCAGTTTGGATAAGTACGGCGCAGGCCTGTATCTTTAATTGGCTCGTGAGTATTAATGCTAATTTTATGTTTAGCTGCAAGTTTTACGTTATAAAGGTATTCGTTAACCATAAACTGGCCGTCATGCCATTCGTGGCGAGCAATACCGTTTTTGTCTATACGTTTTATATTTCCGCCATCGGCTACATAACCTGTTTTTACTTGGCTTACGTTTGATTTTTCGTAAAGGGCAAAGGCATCTTCCATTTGGTCACGGTAGTTGCTTACATTGCCTGATGTTTCATGGTGGCCAATGAGCTGTACGCCTTTTTCTTTGCCGTATTGAGCAAGCGCTGCTATATCAAAGTCGTCGTACGGTTTGGTAAAGTTAAATACATCGCCATTAAAATACCAATCGCCATCCCAACCAATATTCCAGCCTTCAACGAGTACACCATCAAAACCATACTGCGCTGCAAAATCCATATAGTATTTTGTGGTTTGCGTAGTGGCGCCGTGTTTTTTACCGCTACCCCAAGTTTGCGTGTTTATATGCATACCCCACCAGATACCCACGTATTTGCCAGGCTTAACCCACGACACATCACCGAGTTTATTAGGCTCGTTTAGGTTTAGTATTATATCTGAATTAACTAAGCCAACAGCGCTGTCGGCTATTTGAATGGTGCGCCATGGTGTTTTAAAAGCACCTTGTTTTTTAACTGCAACACCATCTGACCACGGCGTTAAATCGGCAGTGAACGTACCAGAGCGGCGTTGATTAAGCACCATGCCTGCGTAATCAACAAGTGCGGCTTCATGAATGCTAATATGAGTACCGTCACTTGTTTTAAACGTAAATGGTGTGTGAGCTAGTGGAGCTTCGTTAAGTGGAGTAGTGTTGTAAACATATTCGTAGCGGTTCCAGCCACGAGCAGGTATCCACCATGCTGTTGCATCATGACTATTGTTTATTGCAAATTCAGTTAGCTCTTTGGTTATTTCTGTATGTTCGAAGCCGGCTTGTTGTGGTACTTCGTATCGAAAACCTACACCACTATCAAATGCTTTAAATCGAATTGTGTAGGTACCTTTATTTGGCTCGTTTTTTGTAAAGGTAACGGCTACTTCGTTATATTCGTCAACAACGTTTTGACGTTCGCCCCAAGGTTGTTGCCACTGCGAGTTAACGCTTTGTTGTTCAATGCTTTTAATTTTAAAGCCATCGCTAAAAGCTGCTTGTGTTTTAAATTCAAACCCCAGTAAAGATTTGTTTATAACCGCTTTGTTTTTAAATTTTATTGCGTAGCTTGGCGTGTTGTTCTCGTCAGAGATGCTTACTGTTATTTGTGTGTCTGGCGATTTTAGCTCTACGGTTTGTCCGTAGCTATTACTAGCAAAGGCTAAAAGCACAAGTGCTGGTATTCTCATGGTGTGTCCTTAGATGAGTCGGTGGTGACATCTAAGGATAATGACTGTTGATGATTAATACGACTGCTTACATACGTATTCAATGTTTTAAAAAATAGAAAGAATTTGGTGGCTTAATCGGTCTATAATGTAAACAAATTGATAATAGCGACAAGAAAATGATAAAAAGCTTACTTTATGTATTTTTACTAAGTGTTAGTACTGGAGTTTTTGCAGCAAATATTACAATTAAAAATGCTAATAATGACCCATTACCTAATGCTGTTGTATGGCTAACTGCAGGAGACCCCTCTAGCGTTATTCCTCCAGAAGCACCTTATGCGATGACCCAGCAAAATCGAGAATTTAAGCCGCGTATTTTAGTTGTCCCACAAAATGCAAAAGTAGAGTTTCCGAATGCGGACTCAATTATGCATCATGTTTATTCATTTTCTAAAGCCAAAACGTTCGAATTAAAGCTATATAAGGAGCATCCAAAAGCGCCCATTACTTTTGATCAAACGGGTGTTGTTGAGCTTGGCTGTAATATTCATGATTGGATGCTAGGTTATATTGTGGTGGTAGATAGTACTATTTTTGCAATCACTGATGAAAACGGGAATGTTGATTTAAATGCCAATGCAGGCGAATACACGTTAAGTGTTTGGCATTCTGGGTTTAGTGATATTAGTAAGGTTGAATTTCAAACTATTACTGTGGCTACTAACCCTATTACTTATAAAGTAATGCAGGAAATTGCGGAGCAAATTGACTTTGCTACGGATGAATTTGATGACTATTAATCGCTTAATAAGGCTGGCATTTTTAGCCGGTGCTTTATGTTTTAGTAATGTGTTGTATGCACAAGTAAAAGGCTTGATACAAATTAGAGCCGTGCAGGGGGACGATATACGTAGCTTCCAAGAGGGCGGCCTTGGGCTATATCGGCACGATACTAAAAGCGACGAACTTATTTTATCCCAAGATATTTTAGATTTTAATGTTGATTTAGCATCTAGTTGGTCGGCTCATGGGGTGTTAAATGCGAATCAAGATCCTGACGTTGGCCTTGGTTTTACGCAGGCTTATATAAAGTATCAGCCGTTATCTAACAGCAACTATAAATGGCACATGCGCGTGGGGGGCTTTTACCCACTTATGTCGCTTGAAAACCCTGATATAGGATGGACTTCTCCTTATAACTATACAAACTCAGCTATTAATAGCTGGATTGGCGAGGAAGTACGCACTGTTGGCGCAGAGGTAACTATTAAGCGCCCAGCAAAACGTTTTAACAGCGCTCATAGCTTTAGTTTTGTAGGTGCTACATTTAAAGGCAATGACCCTGCAGGTACTTTACTTGCGTGGCGTGGTTTTGCATTACACGATAGACAAACTACATTTAACGAAAGTGTTAAATTTGCGCCTATAGCGGCATTAAATGCATACGAATTACGTTGGCAGGCTAATCAGGTTTTACCGTTTGAAGAAGTAGACGGTCGTTTTGGCTATTACGCTGGCGTACATTGGGATTACTTAAAAAAATCACAATTTCGAATTTATTATTACAACAATAATGGCGACCCAACCACACTTAATATTAGTACAGGGCAGTATGCTTGGGATACTCGCTTTACAAGCGCCGCTTGGCTTTATAAGTTTAATAGTAAAACACGTTTAATAGCACAGGTACTTAATGGTAAAACTGAAATGGGCAGTAACGCATTAATTGATAATGCTTTTTATAGCCATTATTTAATGCTGAGCCATAAAGAAGGCAAACATCGAGTTTCAGTACGTTATGATTATTTTAAAGTTACTGACAACGACACAACTGCGTTTGACCCTAATGCCAGCAATGGGGAAGGCTTAACCGCAACATGGCGCTACCAGCTCACTAATAAACTACAAATAGGGGTTGAAGGTTCTGCACTTAAAAGTGCTGCAAAAAATAGAGAGCCAATTGGATTTAATGAACGAATCTCGCAGCAGCAAATAATGCTAAATGCGCAATGGCGTTTTTAAAAGTATAAAAAAGGGAGCATTTAAATGCTCCCTTTTTAGTTTAATAAAATTGGTATAGATTATACCAACCTGCATAAATCTTTGATCAATTTAACGAATTAAATTGCACTATAACGTCGTTAAAAATTTTTTATTTAGAACAACTAGATACAAAAATTTTTGCCTAGTTCTAGCGTAATTTTCTTAACGTTAAATAGACCCCATATATAAGCAGATTGGTATTATTTTTTATCGAATGCGCGTTTCATGTAGTTAGGTGTAGCGAGTGCGCCATGATGAATACCGCTATTGTAGTATTCACTGTGCTCGGCTATTTGTGCCGCGCCATCTTCTCTAAAGCCGTCAAATGCTTGTGATTTACGTGCAAGTGTTACTGACCATAAACCGCTTGGGTAAATTGGTTGTGGAAATGGTAATGTTTGTAAATCGTTAAAGCCTACGCTTAACATTGCTTCGCGCATTTCAACTAATAATGGCATGTGCATAAGTGGCGATTCACTTTGTTGTACTAAAATACCACCTGGGCGCAGTGCATCTAAACAGCTTGTGTAAAACGCATGGTTAAATAAACCCTCACCTGGACCTACCGGATCTGTGCCATCAACAATCACTACGTCGATAGATTCGCCAGCGGCTTCGCGCATGTATTTAATACCGTCGTCAAACATAACCGTTGCACGGGCGTCGTTATTAGATTCACAAAGCTCTGGGAAGTATTTTAACGACATTTGCGTTACTACTTCGTCGATATCTATTTGCGTTACAGTTTCTACGCCTGGGTGTTTTAATACTTCGCGTAAAGTACCGCAGTCGCCGCCGCCAATAATAACGACGTTTTTAGGGTTTGGATGCGCTAAAAGTGCAGGGTGGCTGATCATCTCATGATAAAAGAAGTTTTCGCGGGTTGTTACCATAGTACACCCGTCGATGATCATTAAATTACCAAAGTCTGTGGTTTCAAACATTTCTACCTTTTGAAAAGGAGACTGTTTTTCATCTAACTTTTTATTAATACGTAATGAAAATGCGCTGCCATCGCGGTCGCTAATTTCAGTAAACCACTTACTTTGATCTAAATTTGCCATAGTTACTATTACACTTTTTAGGTTGAGTATGAAAAAGGGGCAATTCTGCCAGTGCTTGGCGTTTTGCTCAATGACATTTTAACTGATTTGGCGAATAAAGTTAGTTAGGAGTGAGTGAAAGTTCAATTTTTGTTAGCCTAGTGGATAGTGACGTATTAAAATGCGCCTTTATACCTAATTGACTAAAGAAGAGTTGCCATGACCTGGGGTTTAGAAACAGCACGCGCCACTTATAACGTTGCTCATTGGAGTGATGGTTATTTTGATATTAACGCACAAGGCGAACTGGTGGCTTACCCAGATGGCGACCAAACAAAACCGGCCATTTCTTTAACGCAATTAACTGAGCAGTTTAAGCAACAAGGTTTAACGTTGCCGGTTTTAGTACGCTTTACCGATATTTTAAAAAATCGTGTAGACACCCTTACTAACGCGTTTACGCAAGCGCGAGCAAATCGTGAATATAACGGTAAATACACCTGTGTTTACCCAATAAAAGTAAATCAGCAGCGCTCCGTAGTAAGTAAACTATTAGCGCATCCAAGCGGGCTTGTTGGCCTAGAAGCAGGCTCAAAGCCAGAACTTATGGCTATTTTGGGCGTAGCAAAAGAGCCAATCACTATTGTGTGTAACGGCTATAAAGACAGTGAGTTTTTACGCTTAGCATGTATTGGTCAAGCTATGGGCCACAGCGTAAAAATTGTGGTAGAGAAGCTTTCAGAACTGACCACACTACTTGAAGAAATAGACAACCTAGGCATTGAACCGGCTATTGGTATTCGCATTCGCCTAAACTCAGTAGGCAAAGGCAAGTGGCAAAACACGGGCGGCGAAAAAGGCAAGTTTGGTTTAACAGCAGGCCAAGTACTAAGTGCTGTTGAAGTGCTTAAAAAGCATAATAAGCTGCACTTAATGCAAATGGTGCATTTTCATATTGGTTCTCAAATTGCCAACATTCGTGATATTCACCGTGCTTTACGTGAATGTGCACGCCACTTTGCTGAGCTTACACAATTAAACGTACCGTTAAATACCGTTGATGTGGGCGGCGGCTTAGGCGTTGATTACGAGGGCTCTGGCTCGCGTAGTGCGTGTTCAATGAATTACACCGTAGAAGAGTATGCGCGTAACGTAGTGAATGCATTTGCTGAGGTGTGCGATCAGCATAACCTTACGCATCCGGCCATTATCACCGAGTCGGGGCGTGCTTTAACTGCTCACCATGCGGTATTAATTACCGATGTAATTGACGTAGAAAAAGCGCCTAATCATTTAAATCCAGAGCCACCGCTTGAAAATAGCGCATTAGTGCTTGATGAAATGTGGCAGTGTTTACAGCGTTTGAACCCGCGTATGGCACTGGAGATTTATCACGACGCTATGCACTTATTTAGCGAAGCGCACGATCAGTACGTGCATGGCTTAGTAAGCATGCTAGAGTGGGCGAAAATAGAGCAGCTTTACTTTACTATTTTACATCGTGTGCGGGCATCACTTAGTAATAACGCGCGCGCGCACCGTGAAGTACTCGACGATCTAAATGAAAAGCTTGCCGACAAATTGTTCGTTAACTTTTCATTATTTCAGTCGTTGCCTGATGTATGGGGTATTCAGCAGTTGTTTCCTGTTATGCCAATCGAAAACTTAACTCAGCCACTTACTCAGCGCGCGATTATTCAAGATATTACCTGCGATTCTGACGGGCAAATTCGTGAATACGTTGAAGGCGCTGGTATCGAAACCAGCCTACCAATACCAGAATATAAGCATGGCGAGCAATACCACATTGCTATGTTTATGGTGGGTGCGTATCAAGAAATTTTAGGCGATTTACATAACCTATTTGGTGACACTGATTCGGTGCACGTAGAGCTTAACGACGATGGCTACGTGTTAACCAATGCTATAAAAGGTGATAGCGTTAAGGATGTATTAAAGTTTGTTGACTATGATAGCGCCATTTTAGCTGACAACTTTGCGTACCAAGTTAATAAACTTGATGTATCGACGCAGTGTAAAGAAGGTTATTTAGCTGAGCTTAATGCAGGCCTTGAAGGCTATACCTATTTTGAAGATTAATTTGTAAGCAACTGAAAGCGCAGTATTAGTGGCTGCGCAATGTTTAAAGGAATGGAAGTAATGTCAGTTATTCGCAGTGTATTTAGTATTATTTTTTACACAATAAACACACTTTTTTGGTTTGTGCCTATTTTTGTTTGTGGGCTTATAAAGCTTATCCCTATTAAGCCTCTACAAAAGCTTATGAGCTGGGCAGCTAAGCAATTTGCAACTATTTGGGTTACCTTTAATAGCTTAAATCAAGCGTTATTTACGCCAACTAAACTTAATGTAACTGGCCTTGAAGACCTTAAACTAAAAGATTGGTACCTAGTAATTGCAAATCACCAAAGCTGGGTCGATATTTTAGTATTGCAGCGCGTGTTTAACCGTAAAATTCCATTTTTAAACTTCTTTTTAAAGAAAGAGCTTATTTACGTGCCTATTTTAGGTTTGTGTTGGTGGGCGCTTGATTTTCCGTTTATGACTCGCACGAGTAAAAGCCAATTAAAAAAGAATCCAAAGCTGCGTGGCAAAGATTTAGAAACCACACGTAAAGCCTGCGAAAAATTTAAAGAGATGCCAGTAAGTGTGGTTAACTTTGTAGAAGGCACTCGTTTTACTACGCAAAAGCATGAGCGCCAAAATAGCCCGTTCCCACATTTATTAAAACCAAAAGCGGGCGGTATTGCTTTTGTAATGCAAGCGATGGGCGAGCAAATTACTAAAGTGGTTAACGTCACCATTCATTACCCAGATGGTATTCCTACTTTTATGGATTTTGCTGGTGGTAAGGTAAAAAATATCAACGTACACGTGGAAGTAAGGCCAGTAAGCGCAGAGCTTATTGGTGACTACACCGGTGATTCTGAATTTAGAGTTCGCTTTCAAAGCGAGTTAAATCGCTTATGGGAAAACAAAGAGCAAACACTGCAATCGCTCGAAAAAACCCATAAGTAAAAGGTAAAAATATGAGCTTACAGTTATGCTAAAAAAGTGGTTACCAAATTGGCTTAACGGCTTAATTGTAGGCTGCGTATTGTTTTCTAACATGATACTTTTTGGCTCGCTAGTATTTGTACTGGGCCTTATTAAGTTATTACTGCCTTTGCCTGTGGTTAACTCTATATTACACAGCGCTTACCGAGGTTGGTGTAACGGCAACCGTTTAGGGCTTTGGTTAGGTTGCCCTAACATTGTGGTTGATATAAGTGGCGACTTAAACTCAAAAAGTTGGTATTTACTTATTTGTAACCACGCGAGTTGGTTAGATATAACTGTACTTAGCTCATTACATGCATTGCCTGCCCCTAAGTTCTTTTTAAAAGACGGGTTAAAATACATGCCTTTTATTGGCACTGGTGCGTGGGCTATGGGTATGCCGTTTATGAAACGGGTAAGCAAAGCGCAATTAGCTAAAAATCCAAAGTTGAAAGGGTTGGATGTAGAGCGCACGAAGCGTAGTTGTCGTAATTTTCGTCATCATCCTACTACCATCATTAATTTTGTTGAAGGTACACGCAATACGCCAGCCAAACATAATCTGCAACAAAGTCCTTTTAAGCATTTATTAAAGCCCAAAGCGGGCGGCATTGCTTTTGCGCTTGAAGTATTAGCCGATCAATTTGATGCCATGCTTAATACAAGTTTAGTATATAGCGGTAAGACAGATCACGTTTGTCGTAACTTGTTAAAAGGTGAGCTAGATTCTATTTATGTTTCAATAGACGTAACCCCCATTAATGACAATATGCAGGGCAGCTATCAAAGCGATGACGTATTTAAAGTTAATTTTCAACATTATGTGAATGAGCTATGGGTTGCTAAAGATCAGCAGCTTGCCGACATTTATGCTCAACAAGATTTACCTGAACCACAAATCAGTAAGGAAATTGAAACACTATGACCAACACCCATCTTCAGGAATTAATTGCTCCTTGGTTTGAAAAAGTACCCGACGCGGATTTTCTTAGCTCAATTACCGCAGTCTCAATAGGAATATTCTCTTTATTAATTGTTTACTTATTTACTCGTAGATTAATGTTACCTGGCATTCAAAAAATAGTGACGAGGCTTTCTCCTGAGCGAATTGGTGCGCTTTCTCCTATGCTTAATAAGCTAAATAAGCGTATTGCCGGAATGCTGTGCTGCGTATTGTTTTTAGCTACGTTTGATAGCGTATACCCAGTTAATGAAATTGCAGGAGAAATACTAAAAACGATAGGACAAGCTTTACTTATTATTTATGCTGGTTTTATTTTTAGCAGTATTGTGAGCATTGCGGGTACTATTTATAACCAGTTAGAGTTTGCCCGCGAGGTCCCTATTCAGGGCTTAATTCAGGTTGTTAAGCTAATAACCTTTATTGTGTGTGCAATTTTAATTGTGAGCATTTTTCTTGAGAAGTCACCTACTTATATTCTCTCTGGCTTTGGTGCTATTGCTGCCGTTACGTTATTAGTATTTAAAGACACTATTTTAGGCTTTGTAGCCAGTATTCAAATAGCAGCAAATCGCCTAGTAACCTATGGTGATTGGATTCAAGTAGAAAATTACGGCGCCGATGGCGAAGTAATTGATTTGGGTTTAAACACCGTAAAGGTACGTAACTGGGATAACACCATAACAACTATTCCAACTTATATGCTGGTAGCGGGTTCATTTAAAAACTGGCGCGGGATGCAAGAGTCGGGCGGTAGACGTATTAAACGCTCACTCAATATTGATATGCACAGTATTTGTTTAGTGGGTGATGAGTTTAGAAAACAAATTGATGCGGCTATTCCGCTGCACGACTATATTCGAGTGACGACATTACCTGCTCAGGTTTCTAATTTAGGGCTATTTCGTCGCTATGCTGAAGGTTATTTAAAACAGCACAGTAAAATTAATACGTCGCTTACGTTAATGGTACGAGAGCTACAACCACTAAACCATGGTTTACCTATTGAGTTTTATTGCTTTAGTGAAGACAAACGCTGGATTTCGTACGAGCATTTACAAGCCGAAATAATGGACCATTTACTTGCGGTATTACCCGTGTTTGGGCTTAGAGCGTATCAAAGTGTAAGTGGGCAATTAAGCCCACCGAGTGAGCAACAAACAGATAAGCCAACATTTAGAGTGATGGCAAATAGTGTTGTAAAAGACCCACAGCAATAAATAAAGCTAAGAGCCACCAAATAGGTGGCTTTTTAAATCGCAGCCATGCAAATGTAATTATTACTAACGCAACTTGCCAAAGGTTATGCACCGCTGATGTCCAAATTGGCGAATACAGTGCAGCCGCTAAAAAACCTACTACCGCGGCATTAAGCGCCGCTATTGAGCTTGCAAAACGTGGCTTACTTGCCAAGTTAATCCAGCTCTTTTGGAATGCGAGTATAAGTAAAAAACCAGGCATAAATATAAGCAGTGTAGCTATAAGAGCACCCACTAAAGGTTGTTCTGTAGTAAGTTGTGCGCCTAAGTAAGTAGCAATAGTAAACATAGGCCCAGGCACTGCTTGTGCACTCGCGTAAGCACTTAAAAACTGATCATCACTCAATGCTGGTACGCCAGCTTGAAGTACCGGCAGTACTACGTGTCCGCCGCCAAACACCATTGCACCTGCCTGGTAAAAAGGGGCAAACAAAGCAAACTCATGTCCTAGTGGAATAAAGCTCACACCAAGTAAGAGCGCAAATAACCCCAGTGCAATCCAATTAATATTACTTTTTGTACTGCTAACATTTTCTGTGGCTGTACCCAGTTTTAATAAAGGCCATATAGCACCTATTGTTGCAGCGGTTATTAAAATAGCGATTTGAGTTCCCATCATTGGAAATAACACCAAAGCAAGTGTACTCATTACAGCAAGTAACTTAAGCGCAGCACTTGTACAAAAGCTTTTAGCCATACTAAGTGTTGCATCAGCAACTATAACAACGGCAAATAACTTTAAGCCTGCAATAATGGCAAAGTAAACAGCGTCAAACTGATGAGCACTCACCGCAAGCAGCACCATTATTAAAAACGAAGGCAGAGTAAAACCTACAAAAGCAGCTATACCACCCAGTACTCCAGCACGCTCAACACCAATAGCAAAACTAACTTGGCTAGAGCCAGGCCCCGGCAGCGCTTGGCTTAAACTAATAAGTTGTGCGTAACGCGTGTTAGTTAACCAATTTAACGAGTCTACAAAGTGGCGTTTAAAATAACCTAAATGCGCAGCAGGGCCGCCAAAGCTCATACACCCTAGTAAAAAAAACTGTCTAAAAATAGCAATTAACATTGCGCCAATATCCTTTGTAAAATTCATTAAATTGTCACAGCGTAGTATGACATTTTTATTAAAATGACACATTAGTTTGAGGTCTGTTTAACAATCAAGCAAGATGCGTTGCTTTTAACACTCTCTTCATAGTTTGTTCATACATGTATTTGCATACTCTTGCTAAATTCTTAATGAATAGGGTATCACCATGACTTTAACTAAATCACTTTTAAGCGTAACCGTAGTAGCTGTATTACTTTCTGGTTGTGAAATGAATAACACAGGTAAAGGAGCCGCTATAGGCGCCGCAGCCGGAGGTGTATTAGGTAAGGCTACGGGTAATCATAAAGATAAACGTATTTTTATTGGTGCAGCTATTGGTGCACTGGCGGGCGCTGCTGTTGGCGACTACATGGATAAGCAAGAAGAAGCATTTCGTGATGAGTTAGCGGGTTCAGGTGTTGAAGTAGTGCGTGAAGGTGATAACTTACGTTTAGTAATGCCATCAAACATTACGTTTGCGACTGCTCAGTCTTATATTTCATCAGGCTTTAACGATACGTTAGATGCGATTGCTAAAGTAATGAACAAGTACGAAAAAACCTACCTTAGTGTGCAAGGGCATACTGACAGTACGGGTAAAGATAGCTTCAACATGAACCTATCGCGTGAACGCGCACAAAGTGTGAAAGACTACTTAGTGAACCAACAAATTATGGCTACACGTGTTAGCACTATGGGCTATGGCGAAACACGCCCAATTGCAACTAATGATAGTGCAAATGGCCGTGCTCAAAACCGTCGCGTAGAAATTCAGATAGTGCCAAATACCGAAGGTTAATCCTTATTAAACTGTAATTCACACAGTTTTTGATACAACGGGTTACTTGCTAACAACTCTTGGTGAGTACCCGTTGCTATGATTTCCCCATTTTCCATCACTACAATCACATCGGCATGTTTAACCGTTGCCAACCTATGGGCAATAATTAACGTGGTGCGGTTTTGCATTAAATGCTCAAGCGCAGCTTGTACATGGTGTTCGCTTTGCGCATCCAGCGCGCTGGTGGCTTCATCAAGAAGAAGTATTTCAGGGTCTTTTAATATGGCACGTGCAAGCACAATACGCTGCTTTTGCCCACCCGATAACCTCACACCCTGCTCACCTAAAAAGCTGTTATAACCTTGCGGTAACTGTTTGATAAATTCATCGGCATGCGCATACTTTGCTGCGGCATATACTTGCTCATCGGTTGCACTTGGGTTGCCGTAGCGGATGTTATGCATTACGTCGGAGCTAAATAAAATAGGGTTTTGCGCTACCATGCCCATTTTATTACGCAGAGTATTAAGCGATAAATCTTTAATGTTTACATCTTTAAACTTAATAGCTCCGCTAGCCGGATCGTAAAAACGTTGTAGTAATTCAAATAACGTTGTTTTACCTGCGCCAGAAGGGCCAACAATTGCCACGGTTTGGCCTTGATTTATATTTAGGCTTATTTTATTTAGCGCGCTTACGTCTGGGCGAGAGGGGTAGTTAAAGCTTATATTTTCAAGCGTAATAGCAGGGCTGTTACTATCTTGCAGTAAGCTATCGTCTTGTGGATCTAGCGGGTTTTCTATCTCACTTTTAACAGCAAGTAACTCAAGTAACCTTGCCGCAGCACCAGCTGCACGTTGTAGTTCACCATATACTTCAGCAACGGTTGCCACCGACATTGCCACCATAATAGCGTAAAACACAAACGCACCTAACTCGCCGCCGCTCATGGTGCCTGCAAGTACGTCGTTACCACCTACCCATAACATAGCGCTAATAGCACTAAAGGTTAAAAAAATCACCACGGCTATTAAAAATGAACGTTGCTTAATACGTTTTTTAGCCACGTTAAAGGCTTTTTCGGTCTCAAGCGCAAAGGCATGCTGCTCTTGTGCTTCGTGGCTATAGCTTTGCACTACTTTAATATTTTGTATGATTTCGCCTGCATAGGTACTTATATCGGCAATGGCATCTTGGCTTGAGCTTGCTAGTTTACGTACCTTGCGACCAAATATCATCATAGGGACAAGTACCAGCGGTACACAGGCAACAACTATTAAGGTGAGCTTCAAATTAGTAAACAACAACATAGCAAGTCCACCAATCAACATAAGTACACTGCGCAGTGCCATAGAAAATGATGAGCCGATAATTGATTGCAGTAATGTGGTGTCGGTGGTTAAACGCGACATAAGTTCGCCACTGCGGTTTTCTTCAAAGTAGCTAGGGTGTAGCGTAACAATACGATTAAACACGGCTTTTCGAATATCGTTACTGACTCGTTCGCCAATCCACGACATTAAATAAAAACGGCTAAAGGTACCGATCGCTAATAAGCTGATTAAGCCAATGAGCACCAGTACAGCTTGTTGTAATTGATCTTTGGAGCCTGCAATAAACCCATGATCAATAACAAACTTAACACCTTGCCCCAACGACAAGTTAACACCCGCAGTGACCAATAGCGCGGCTAGCGCAGCTACTACCATCCATTTGTAAGGTTTTATAAAAGCAAAAACAGGTAATAAACTGCTAAAAGCGGCTTTTTCGGATGCAGAGGTGTTTTTTGACATAGTGGATTCTTTTTAAAGGTTAAGGTATAGATATGGCATCATCGGATTAAAAATCAATAGTATTAAATATCATCAATAAGGAATTGTTATGACAACAAAAATAATAAGTGGTGAATTTACAGTGGCTTTAGCGCCAATTGAAGGTTACGCCAAAGGGCAGCAAGGTATTAACTTGGGGCGTATGTCGATTGATAAAACATTTACTGGTGCGCTTAATGCTACAAGCCAAGGCGAGATGCTTAGCGCAATGACGCCAACCCAAGACAGTGCGGGTTACGTGGCAATAGAGCAAGTGATAGGTGAGCTTGAAGGTAAGCAGGGTAGTTTTGTACTGCAACACTTTGGCACTATGAATAAAGGCCAAGACAACCTTATTTTAAATGTTATTCCTGATTCAGGCACCTATGAGCTAAAAGGGTTAACGGGCAGTATGAAAATACGTATTGAGCAGGGCATTCACTATTACGACTTTGACTACCGCTTATAAAATGGATAACAAACAATGCAGAAAATAGTAGAATTTAAAAGGCGTGGTTTTTTAGTAACGGCATTGATGTAGATGCTTTGAATGAGCGCATATACCACTTAAATCAAGAAGGTTGGAAAGTAATAAGTATAAATACCGCGACTGCTTTTCAAGGCCAAATAACGGCCTATATATTATTAATAGAAAACGATGAACTATAAGGACAAAAATGACATTAGCAGCATGGTTTAGTTTAGTACTTGTATGCATGATGGGTGCAATGTCGCCAGGCCCAAGCCTTGCAGTTGTACTAAAGCATACAATGAGTGGCGGAATGAAAAACGGTATGCTTGCTGCACTTAGCCATGGCGTAGGTGTTGGGCTTTATGCGGCAGCTTCGTTACTTGGTTTGGGGACATTGATGGTTCAGTTTCCAACGGTATACCAAGTACTTGTATATTTAGGCGCTGGGTATTTAGCTTATTTAGGTTTAAAAATACTATTAGCAAAACCCAATAATGACGAACTGCAAGTACAAAAAAGTGAGATAAGCGCAACTAAAGCGTTGCAAGATGGATTCGCCATTGCGTTTTTAAACCCTAAATTGGCAATTTTCTTTTTAGCGTTGTTTTCGCAGTTTATAGACCCGCAAAATCTCACTTTAAGCATTGGCATTATTATGTGCTTAACCGTGTTTGTAATTGATACAGGTTGGTATTTACTAGTTGCAGTACTTACTGAGGTTTCAAAAAATCGCTTTGGTTTTACTAAGCAGAACCCGTGGCTTGATAAAATACTGGGGGTTGTGTTTATTGCTCTTGCTATAAAAGTGGTGCTTAGCCTTTAAATAGCGTTCCAAATGCAGGTGTATGTACGCGCATACACCTGTAGCCTAACCCTCATGCCCTGCATACGTATTCATCACATTAATTTTACCTTTTAGTTACAATTTGTTGGTTGTGTTTTGAACAACACAGCACACCTGACAACAATAACTCAAAGGCTCACACACATGGACAAGTTTAAACTAAGTGCACTTATGCTGGCTTTATTTGCCGCAAATAGTGCATTGGCTGCAAACGAAGACTCAACAAATCAATCACCCAGCACACAAGCTGAAGATTTAGAAATTATTGAAGTGCGAGGCTTTAGTCGTAGTTTAATTCAATCTTTAAATCAAAAGCGTTTTAGCGATACGGTGTCAGAACAAATTTCTGCCGATGATTTAGGGGCATTGCCTGATATTTCAATGGCCGATGCGCTTACACGATTACCAGGCATTTCAGCAGTAAGAACGGGCGGACAAGCGGCACAAATTAATATACGTGGGCTTTCGGGCGGGTTTGTATTTTCAACACTTAATGGCCGCGAGCAAGTATCTACAAGTGGCAGCCGCAGTATTGAGTTTGACCAATATCCGTCAGAATTAATTAGCTCTGCGGCGGTATACAAATCGCCAAAGGCATCGCTTATTGAAGGCGGCGTGGCCGGTACGGTAGAGCTTGAAACCGCCAGCCCACTCAATAACGACCAAACACATAAATTTGTAGCTAATGTGCGCGGTATGTATAACGACCGCGCCTCAGAGGTATCGGATGCCACTGAATTTGGCGACCGAATTAGTTTTTCGTATCAAGGCAAATACCTAGACGACACATTAGGCGTAGCGCTTGGTTATGCGCGTTTGTTTCAGCCAAGTGTGGCAACACAATTTATTGGCCTTGCATACAACGACACAAAAGACGTTGATGGCGCAGCTAACGACACCAATGGCCCTATAGCTAACCCTGAGAACGAATACATTAGCGAAGGCTTTGAGCTACAGCATTTAGGCGGCGAAGAAACCCGTAATGGTTACTTAGCAGCCATAGAGTGGGCGCCGGTAGATAACTTTAAATTAAAAGGTGATGCGTTTTTATCGCGCTTTGATAAAGAGTCATTTGCCCGTGGTCTGAGGGTTAAATTAGGCGGGCCAACAGCTGCATATGCTAACGCTCAGCTCGATGGTAATGCCGTAATAGGCGCAGCGGTTAACCGCACTTCGCAAAGCTATACCCGCGTTGAAATAGTTAACGACGACAACCAAGACTTTGACGAAGTAGATAGTTTTGGCGTTAATGCCGATTGGCAGGTAACCGATAGATTAAGCGTAAATGCCGATGTGTCGCTTTCTCGCGCAAAAAGTAATTTTAGAAATGGCTTACTGTGGAGCTTAGTAGCAGAAGATGCCAATGCAGAAACGCCAGTATTTGATAACAACGTAGCAATTAACTATCAATTAAATGGCTTAAATTTACCTGACGTTGGGTTTAATCAGGCGGCCGCCTTTAGCGATATAGACCGTGTAATGGTCAGCAAGTATGGTATTTACCCAGATCAAACAGAAGATGAAGTAACGGCATTTAAGCTCGATTTTAAATACGAGCTAGAAAGCGACATATTTAGGTCCGTAGAGTTTGGTGCGCGCTACTCAGATAGAGAGTACAGCCGTAAACGCTCGGTATTTGAGTATGGTAACGACGGGGCGTTTTCAGCAACGCAACCGCCTTTGCGTTTAACCGACGATATGGCCTCTGTGGTTGACTGGCAGGGCGAGTTTAGTTATTTCCCATCGTATTTAGCCATTGATTTAGACAAAGCGCTCAATACGTGGTTTCCAGATGGCACGCCCGAGCCTGTACAAATGTGGGGTAATGCCGATGGCGTAGACGACGCGCAAGGATACACAACTAACTATTCGTGGACAGTGCTACAAAGCGGCTCGGTGTTTGAAGATGTGCTAGCTGCGTACGTTATGGTAAACATTAACACGCAAATAGGGGGGCTCGACCTATCGGGTAATGTGGGTGTGCGCCGCGTTGAAACCGACCAATCAGCAACGGTACTAGAGAACGTCGCAGGCGATGCGCGCTTAGGTGCGCAAAATATTGTTGATGAGAACGGCATTGTAAATGATTTATACGCACCTAATGTATTAGGCACTAAATACACCGACTACTTACCATCATTAAATTTAAACCTGCAACTTAACGATAATTCACTTGTGCGCTTTGCAGCGGCTAAAGTAATGTCGCGTGCGCCAATTAACCGCTTAGCGGGCGATGCCAGTGCAAACGTAAGTGACGATGGTGTTATTAATGGCTCAAGTACTAATAACCCATTTTTAAAACCCTTTTATGCCGACCAATACGACTTATCTTACGAATATTATTTTGAAGAAGGCAACGGCACTATCGCAGCAGCGTTATTTTATAAAAATATAGACTCGTTTGTTGAAACCTTATCAATCGAAAACTTCGACTTTAAAGGTAATGGCTTTAACGTACCTGATTTTATAGAAGACCCAGTTAGTGGCGAGCAAGTTGCGACAACTAACGGTATTTACACCACGGCAGTTAATAATGGTGAAGGTGGCTATATTAGAGGGCTAGAGCTTGCTTATACGCAAGTGTTTACCTTTTTACCTGAGCCATTTAATGGTTTAGGCGCTAACGCAAGTTACTCATACACCGAAAGTGAAATTGAATCGATTACCAGCTTAGGGGGCGACACATTAGCGCAATCTTTACCTGGGCTATCTAATAACGTGTTTAATGCCACGGTTTTTTACTCAATGGATGATTTTGAAACCCGTCTTAATGTCCGCTACCGCGATGAATTTGTTTCAGAGCAGGTTGCCATTAACGAGCAAGTGGTTAATTTTGATGCTGAAACCGTAGTCGACTTTCAAACCTCTTATCGCTTTAGCGACTCGCTAACAATGCTTTTGCAAGTTAATAACTTAACCGATGAACCAACCCAAAGTTACTTTGGCTCAGAGCAACGAACAGGGACGACTCAGTACTTTGGTCGTCAGTTCTACCTTGGTTTTACATACAGTCATTAATTAGCAAACGGAGCGTTTAAAAATGAAAATTATAACTATGTCTAAATATTTGCTAATAACGTTAGCGTTAATGCTATTAGCAGCGTGTGGTGGAACAGGTGATGTTGAACCTGGTGAACCATTACTTACCTGTAATGTGCCACAAGTCCCTAATGAAGCGGGGTCACAATGTGTCGATCCCGAACCTATATCGTGCCCGGCACCTACAGTACCTGATGAAAATAACGAAAGTTGCGTGGTTGGCGCCGACCCAACCCTGCCAGACCCTGTTGTATTTGCAGGGGAGGGAGAGGCGGTTTTATTTTATAACCGCTTAGCCGATGACAATTACGAAGGCTACCGATTACATTCGTGGAATAACGATGTGTGTGCTGCTTATGCACCACCATTTGATACCAGTGATTGGGCTAACGGCCATGAATACGATGGTATTGATCCAAACTACGGTGCGTACTGGATAATTAACCTTAAAGAGGGTTATAACGAATGTGCCAATTTTATTATTCATATTGGTACAGAAGGGTCAGGTAAGGCGTTTGGTGATGTGGATTTAACCATGCCGCTGATGCAAGACGATGAAACCTTTCAGCGTATGAACTTTACCATTCATGGCGAGCCTTCGGTGTTTGAATACCCTATATTAAGTTTAGGCGAACGCGCAGTTGCTATAACAGGTGCTTCAGCGCATTGGATTGATTTAAATACTATTTTGTATAAACCAAGTAACGAGCTTACAAGCCTAATTAAGTTACATTCATCAGCTACGGCTGAGCTTGAAGTGGATATTGATACTGGTTTAAACGGCGATACTGTTACGCTGCAATCAAGCAATATAACTGATGAGCAGGCTGCAAAAGTACCGCATTTAACCACCTGGAACGCATACGAAGGAAGTTGGGATACAAGCACGGCTAAAACGCTTATTAAATCGCAGCTTGTTATTGCAGGTTACGATAGTGAAGGTAAGCTTCTAGAAGCAAGCTATGTTCAAACCGCTAAAGCACTCGATGCCCTTTATACGCAAGGCGAAGACGATGCTAATGAAGCTGTGCTGGGTGTAAATTATGACAATAACGCGATTGATGTAACTGTTTGGGCACCCACCGCTAATAACATGATGCTAAACGTGTTTGATGATGCAAAAACACAAGTGCACTCTACGCCAATGACATTAAATACACAGACAGGTATTTGGCAAGCAAGTTTAGATATGCAATACGACCGCCACTACTACCGCTTTAATTTTGATGTTTACCACCCACTGACTCAGCAAATAGAGTCGCTTTGGAGCACTGACCCTTACTCACTAAATGTATCTACCAATGGTTTATACAGCCAGTTGATTAATTTAGCCGATGAAGACACTAAACCCGAAGGGTGGGATACACGCCTTATTCCTACGGTAGAAAATCCAGAAGATGCGATTATTTACGAGGGCCATGTACGTGACTTTAGTGCACGCGATAACAGCGTAACAGAGGCTAACCGCGGTAAGTACCTTGCGTTTACTGAGCTAAATAGTGCTCCTATGCAGCACTTACAAACTTTGGCTCAAAATGGCTTAACGCATTTTCATTTATTACCTATTACTGATATTGGAACCATAGATGAAGACGTAAGTAAGCGTGTAGATATTAGCGATACGCTAGGAGATTTATGTGAGCAAATCAACGATGAAGCCGATGCTTGTAAAACCCAAGATAAAAACAGCACCATTATTGATTTAATGGGCGGTTATTTACCAGGCTCAGATGACGCACAAGCACTTGCTAATGCTATGCGCAGCTTAGATAGCTTTAACTGGGGTTACGATCCGCATTACTTTATTGCGCCTGAAGGCTCGTACGCCTCAAGCCCAGAGGGAATTGCCCGCGTTAAAGAAACCCGCGCTATGGTGCAATCACTGCAATCTATTGGTCTGCGCGTAGTGCTTGATGTGGTTTATAACCATACAACATCGTCGGGTATTTGGGATAAGTCGGTATTTGATAAACTAGTGCCGGGTTACTATCACCGTTATAACGAAGTCAGTGGTGAAATAGAGCGCTCAACGTGTTGTGAAAATACAGCCACAGAGCATGTAATGATGGATAAGTTTGTTAGTGATTCATTAGTTATTTTGGCGCGTGAATTTGGCTATGACAGCTTTAGATTTGATGTAATGGGGCACATGCCAAAATCGTCAATTCTTGCAGCACGTGATGCAGTGCAAGCTGTTGATGAAGATAACTACTTTTATGGCGAAGGTTGGGACTTTGGTGAGGTGGCAAATAACCGCTTATTTGTGCAAGCCAAACAAGCCGATATGGCCGGTAGCGAAGTAGGTACCTTTAACGACCGTATTCGTGAAGCCGTTCGCGGCGGCGCATTATTTAGTAATAGCTCAACGGATGGTAATTTAGCAGAGCAAGATACTTTACGTTTGTCGCTTGCGGGTAATTTACAAAACTACATTTTAAAAGACTTTAAAGGTAACTCAGCAAAGGGTAATAGCTTTACTTGGAATACTCAGCCAACGGCGTATGCACTAGACCCTGCCGATAGCATTCATTACGTATCTAAACACGATAACGAAACACTCTGGGATCAGCTGCAATATAAACACAGCGCTAACATGAGTATTGAGCAGCGCGTTCGTGCTCATAATATGGCGTTAGCACTCCCTCTTATGAGCCAAGGTATTCCATTTATGCAAATGGGCGCCGACTTGCTGCGTTCAAAATCGATGGATCGTAACAGCTACGACTCGGGCGACTGGTTTAACTTTGTTGATTTTACCCAAGATACCAATAACTGGAATATTGGCTTGCCACCCGCGCAAGACAACGAAGTGAAATGGCAAGAAATTATGCCTATTTCTGCTAATACCCAAGCGGCTGCACAGCCACAAGATATTACCTTTGCACATGATGTATTTAACGAGTTTTTACAAATACGTAGTAGCAGCCCACTCTTTAGATTAACCACAGAGCAAGATGTTATTGAGCGGGTGGGTTTTCATAACGTAGGTAAAGCGCAGCAACATGGCTTAATTGTAATGAGCATTGATGATGGCGAAGGGCTAACAGACTTAGACCCTGCATTTGACGCGCTTGTTGTCGTGATTAACGCAACCGAGCAAACCCTTAGCCATACTATTGCCACCGCAGCGGATTTTGAATTACACGATTTATTAAAAAACAGTGTTGATGCAAGTATGGCTAGCGCCAATTTTGCCGCAGGCGATAACGAAGGCACATTTACTGTACCGCCTTACACATTAGCTGTTTTTACTAAAAGCCAAGGTGAGAGCCAAGGTGCAGGTTTAAGTGCGAATGCAACCGTAGGCGCGCCTGATGTAGTACCTTATGGCAGCACCGCTGTGTTTGTGCGCGGTAGTTTAAACGACTGGGGCACACGCGATGCATTTGAATATATTAGCGAAGGTGAATACCGTATAGCAATTGCGCTGAGCGCTGGCGATTACGAATTTAAAATTGCCTCAGAAGATTGGTCTACAGTTGATTTTGGCGCGCTTACTGACGCTGATAAAGATGTAGTTGAAAACCAAAGCGAGGCATTAACACGCTCAGGTGCAAACATGACATTCAGCGCTGCTATTGATGCAACCTATGTATTTTCACTTGATGCTTCAAACCCTGAAAATCCAACGCTTACTTTATACAACGAAGAGCCATTTATAGGCACTGCTATTTATGTGCGCGGTACGCTTAATGACTGGGGAGTAACCGATGAGTTAAGTTATAAAAACAAAGGTATTTACACCTTTACTAAAACACTGAGTGCTGCAAGCTATGAATTTAAAATAGCGTCAGAAGATTGGAGCACGGTTGATTATGGCTCGGCTGAGGGGGATGCCAGTGTAATGGTTGGCACCGCTGAGCAGTTGTCGGTTGCGGGCGCGAATATGACCATCGACATTGCAGAAGAAGGTGAATACCAGTTTATATTTGACGCCAGTGACTTAAATAACGTATCGCTAAAAGTGCTCAACGCTGAAATGTTTGCACAAACGACAGTGTTTATTCGTGGCAGCTTAAATGACTGGAGTACTGATAACCCGCTGATGTACGAGGGTGATGCAATTTACTCTACATCAATAGAGTTAGAAGCGGGTGACTACGAATTTAAAGTAGCATCTGAAGATTGGAGTACCGTTGATTACGGTGGAGCAGGCGATACGCCGGTAGTGGCAATTGATGAACTAACACCACTTGAAGCCGTAGGTGCCAATATAGCACTAAATATTACCGAACAAGGTACTTACACGTTTAATGTAATAGGCCCAGATAGAGAAAATGTAAGCATACTTATTAATAAGCAGTAGCAGTTTATTTTCCCAAACCTAAGCCGAGCATAGCCCTGTATGCTCGGCTTTTTTGTATGTACATAAGTGTGTGAAAGTATATTTGAATGCTAATTATAAATGTTTGGA
The DNA here is from genome assembly GCF_000238395.3 of Pseudoalteromonas arctica A 37-1-2. Taxonomy (GTDB): domain Bacteria; phylum Pseudomonadota; class Gammaproteobacteria; order Enterobacterales; family Alteromonadaceae; genus Pseudoalteromonas; species Pseudoalteromonas arctica. The sequence continues at coordinate 3,614,611 of NZ_CP011025.1, read as the reverse complement.
CTAAATTGCATTCAATATTAGATTGGCGTACTTTTATAAATCCCCAACCATACAAAAGAAAGCTAATGAGTAACTTAACCTTAAAAAGTGCTAATTTTGATCCTAAAGTAAAACAATACTGGATGGTTACTGCCTCGCTATTTGCAATGTTGGCTCTTGTTACTATACCGCTTATACCTATTATTTTACTTATTGTATGGCTGGTGGGCGGACGAATACTCGCAGCTATGTCAGCTGACTTATTACCACAAAAATTGGTAGTTAAACGTGGCATATTATTTAAAGAAGAAAAATCTATTCCGCTTGAAAAAATAACAGATGTAGGGTTAAGCCAAGGGCCGCTCATGCGAATCTTTGGATTATATCGTTTAAGCTTTGAAACAGCAGGGCAGTCAGGAAATGGTGCTTTAGTGTCTTTGCTTGGTGTAGTTAATGCGAGTGAGTTTAGAGAGGCGATACTTGAGCAAAAAGATGTATTGGCAAACCAAGGTAAAGCGTCGCAGCAGGCAACAGAGCAAAGTGAGAAAGAGCTACTGAGAGCACTTACTTATAGCGTTAAAAATATTGAGCAGATGCTACTTGTTTTACTTGATGAAAAACAACAAAAGTAATTTACCTTTAAGTATAGGTAGAGCGCTTATAAGGATGTTTATATGAATACGGAAATAAAAAATATATTTAATAATCATCCTGAGGCAGCTAAAAGTACGCTTATACAATTACGAGAGTTAATTTATACCGTAGCACAAGAGCAGAACTTAGGAGCTGTTGAAGAGTCTTTAAAGTGGGGAGAGCCAAGTTATAACACAATAAATGGTAGCCCCATCCGCGTAGGCTTTAAGGGCTCATCGTGTTATTTGTTTTTTCATTGCCAATCAAAGCTAGTAAGCACATTTAGAGAGTTGTACTCTCATAATCTTACCTTTGAAGGAAATAGAGCAATAGTGTTAAATAGTGAAAAGCCATTACCAGAACACCCACTTAAAGCGTGTATTAAATTAGCACTGACTTATCACAGCGTTAAACACCTACCTTTGTTAGGCGCATAATTATAAGTACTTAGTAGATACTTAAAATACGCTACATATTTGGTTTGCGTCACAGGTAATAACAGTCACGTTTTCATAACCCACACGCGTTAATGCTTCTGCTCCCAACGTTGCGCGTGCACCACTTGCGCAGTGCACGTAAATAGGGCGAGCTGCGTCTTTTTCTATTTCCATCAGCTTCATCTCGAGTAATCCACGCGGAATATTTATAGCGCCAGTAGCTGCTTTTGTAGCGTGCTCTGCAGGTTCTCGTACATCAATAAGTAAACCTTTATTTTGTTCAAGTTCGAGTTTCGCTTGCGCTGCGTCAATACGGCGTTGGTTAGGTGTGATAATTTTTAGTAAGTCAGGGATTGATGTAAGCATTAGTTTGTAAATCCTCTTGTTCTAAAAAAGGTATTAATGTGCACCACTTGGTATAAGTAGGTTGAATTAAGTTAATACCTATAAATAACGTTAAAAACTGAAAGTTACTTTATACAAAGTAACTTAATAGCGCGGATACTGCCACAGCACTTCCGCCGATTAATAAAACGGCATCGTTAATTTTGTGATTGCCTTAATATTAGTAAGGTCTAATGTTAATTATATTAGAACCTACTAATGTAAAAGTCTATACTTAAAAAGGTATCAAAAAGAGAAACAATAAAAATGAATATTGAACAACTAGCTGTCAACGCAGAGCAAGCCGAACAGTTTTTAAAATTAATGGCTAACAAAAATCGCTTAATGATTTTATGTAGTTTATTACAAGGTGAGCAAAGTGTAGGTGAGCTAAATAAAAATGTACCTTTAGCACAGTCAGCGTTATCTCAGCATTTAGCAAGTTTACGCAAGGCAGATATGGTTGCTACTCGCAGAGAAGGGCACACTATTTATTACTCGTTGACCGACCCAAAAGTTGAGTCGATCATTGCTTTACTATATGAGTGGTTTTGCCGACAAGAAAATACTAAATAAACGTAGCTATTTCATCGAGTGATTTTTTATCCAGTGCATGAGTAGGTATTGTTGCATCATCACTTGGGTAGCCTGCAATAAGTAGCATGTATGGGCGTTCATTATCTCTATCGCGACCACATATGTCGGTTAAAAAGCTCATTGGCTTTGGAGTATGAGTAAGGGTTGCCAAACCACTGCGGTGCAAAGCTTGAATTAAAAAGCCGGTAGCTAACCCAACCGATTCGTGCACATAGTAATTGGTATTTTTATCATCGGTGCTTACGCCGCCCTTTTTTTGACTAAATACAGCTATAAGCCAAGGTGCATGCTCTAAATAAGGTTTATTGGCGTCGGTCCCTAACGGTTTTAGCGCATCTAACCATTCTTCACCTGCTCGTCCTTCGTAAAAAGATCGCTCTAATTTTTCGGCGGCTTCTCTTATTTGTTTTTTTACATCACTGCTGTTTATAGCCACAAAATGCCAAGGCTGATGATTCGCTCCACTAGGTGCTGTACCTGCTGCCTTTATACATGTCTCAATAATATTTTTTGGTACTGGGCGATCGCTAAAGCTGCGAATGCTATGGCGGCGTTGGCTGGTTTGTAAAAACTCGTTAGCACGATTTAGCATTTCTTCATGTGGATATTCTATAAAGTCGTTTAATGGTTGGCTTTGGTGATCTTGCATGGCTTTTCGCTTCTTATAAAAAGTATATGTGGTTTTTATACCGAGTGAATACAGTGCAGGCAAGTGTTATGAGTTTAAATTATGTTTATTTGTTGTTACAAATTTGACTAACAAGTAACTTATGTTCCTGTTTTTCTTGTGATATAAAACATTATAAAAATAATTACTCATATTCAAGGAAGTAAAAATGCTATCAATAACTGGGTTATCTAAAACCTACGATAACGGCGTACATGCACTACAAGATGTTGATTTATCTATCGGTAAAGGGATGTTTGGATTGCTTGGGCCAAATGGCGCAGGTAAATCATCGCTTATGCGTACCATTGCAACGCTGCAGTCGGCTGATTCAGGTTCAATTACTTTTGATGGCATTGATGTATTTAAAGACCCACAGGCACTGCGCCAACGCTTAGGTTACTTACCACAAGATTTTGGTGTGTACCCGCGTGTTAGTGCTTACGACTTACTGGACCATATGGCTGTTTTAAAGGGTATTCATAATAAAGCAGAGCGTAAAGAGTCGGTTGAAGGATTACTTGCGCACACTAATTTATATCAACATCGCTCAAAAGCGGTCAGTGGCTTTTCGGGCGGTATGCGCCAGCGTTTTGGTATTGCACAGGCATTACTGGGTGACCCTGATTTACTAATAGTTGATGAGCCAACAGCGGGGCTAGATCCTGAGGAGCGTAATCGTTTTCATAACTTATTAGTAAGCTTAGGTGAGCAAAAAGTAGTTATATTATCGACCCACATCGTTGAAGATGTAGCAGAGCTTTGCCCAAACATGGCGGTGTTGGCTGGCGGTAAGATTTTACTAGAAGGTAACCCAATAGCGCTTACCGATAAGCTCCAAGGCCAAATTTGGCGCAAAGCCATGAGCCAAGAAGAAGCGCAAGAACTTGAGCCACAATTACCGGTTATTTCTAAGCGCCTATTTGCAGGGAAAACAATTTTACATGTAATAGCAGAGCAAGCCCCACAAGGGTTTGAAGCAAGTAATGCAAATTTAGAAGATGTGTATTTTTCTACTCTGCTTAATCATCGTAACAGCCAAGTAGCATAAGGAGGCGTTATGTTTTTTAATATGCTCGCGTTTGAGCTGCGTTATTTCGCGCGTCAGCCTTCGTTTTATGTGACCTCATTAATCTTCTTTTTTATGGCGTTTTTTATAAGCTCTAGTAGTAAGTTCCCGTTAGGTGGGGCGAATGTTCATATGAACTCGCCTTTCTCTATTATGCTTTTAACCGTTACATTTTGTACACTCGCTATGTTTTTAGTGGTTAACTTTGTTGCCAGCTCTGCTATTCGCAACAGTGAAAGCAAAATGGATGAGCTGGTTTTTAGTAAGCCTGTTAATCCTGTGCCTTATCAAGCAGGGCGTTTTTTTGGTTCTTACTTAGTTGTACTTATTGTATTTTTAAGCGTGCCATTGGGTGTGTTTTTAGGGTCGCAATTTGGTTTATTAGTTGGCTGGCTCGATGGCGAATTGATTGGTCCTAATAAGCTAATGTACTACGCTGCGCCTTATCTTTATTTAGCAGTGCCAAGTTTACTGGTGCTTTCGGCTATTTTTAATAGTGTAGCGGTCTATTTTAAAACCATGATGTCGGTGTATGTAGCAGCTGTTGTGATTTTTATAGCCTATCAAATTGCCGGCGTTTACTTTGATGATTTAGCATTTAGAAATATTGTTGTTTACGCCGACCCATTTGGCTCTGGTTCGTTAATTGATTTAACACGTTATTGGACTGTAAATGATAAAAACACAGAAGTGCTAACGCTCACAGGTGACCTTTTAGTTAACCGTATATTGTGGGTGGCAATCAGTGTTGCAATGTTTTTTGGCCTTGGAAAGCTAAGCAATCGCATAGTAACTAAAAAACAGAAGAAGCAATTTAAAGTCTCTGCTTTTGTACAAAATAAACAAGCTGCACTTATCAATAGTGCTAAAAATTATAAATCAGCGGGGGTTAGTACTAAATCTCAGCTAATAATGCGCAGTATATTCGAACTTAAACAAGTTATATTTAGCGCGCCATTTATGATTTTAGCGGGTGTAAGCATTGTAACGCTTATGATTCCTTTGTTTGCGCCTATTGGTGCTTATGGCACTACTAACTGGCCTTTAACTCAGAATATGGTCAATATTATTAGTGGTATTTCCGGTTTATTTTTGTTTGTTATTATCGCTTTTTATAGTGCTGAGCTTGTATGGCGAGAGCGACAAAGTGGCATGGGCGATATTGTTGACAGCTTTCCGGTGCATAATAGTGTTTTTTGGGTGTCAAAAATACTGGCTTTAATCGCCGCTATTTCTGGGTTGTTTCTAGTGGGAATGATACTCACAATTACAGTTCAGTTATTTAAAGGTCAATTTAATTTAGAGCTAGGACAGTATTTATTTAGGATTGTTTATTTATCGATTTTACCGTTGATTATGCTGACGGTACTTGCCTTCTTTTTGCAGATTATTAGCCCGAATAAATATGTAGGAATGGGTTTGTTTATTTTGTATTACATAGCGCAAAAAGTGATGGGTTCTTATGGGTTTGAGCACCATATGTATCATTTTTCTCAAAGCAGTAGTGTACCGTATTCTGATATAAATGGTTATGGGCACTTTTTACAAGGCGCGCATTGGTACACATTATATTGGGGCGCGTTAAGCCTTGTTTTAGCGATTGTTGGGTTTGCGTTGTGGCATCGTGGTCCTTCACAAACGCTGCGCACACGCCTGTCTATGCTTCGTTATAATATGTCGTTAAAAGGGCAAGCGATTGCGGTTATTAGTGCATTAGTGTTTGTTGGTGCAGGCTACAATATTTATAACAACACAAGAGTTTTGAACGAGTTTACTACGAGCGATGAGTTTCAAGACAAGCAAATAAGTTATGAGCAGCAGTTTGCACAATACAAAGATTTAGCACTACCTATGGTGACCGATGTTGACTTAACTGTTGATATTTATCCAAAAAAGCGTGCTTTAAGTGCTGTGGCAAAAATTAAATTTACTAATACCTCTAACGAGCCAATTACGCGAGTGTTAATAAGCTCACCTCAACACGCTAAAAGTTGGGATGTAGCCATGGCAGGCGGTAAGATAGTTGAAAAATTACCAGCGCTTTATTCAGCATGGTTTGAGTTTGATCAACCGCTTATGCCAAACGAAATAAGAGAAGGGCAACTGTCGGTTACTCGCGATCACAAAGGCTTTACTGATCAAGGTTCTGATACACAATTAGTTGCCAATGGCACTTTTATTAATAACTTGGAACTCCTCCCTAGCTTTGGTTATAGCCGTGGTTTACAGGTAGCTGATAAATTTGAACGCCGTAAGCATGATTTACCAGAACTTGAACGTGCCCATAAGCTAGAAGACAGTCAGTACTATACACAAAGTAATTTTGGTGCAGCTAATGGGTTTATTAACTTTAAGGCAACGGTAACAACCGACGAGTCGCAATTTGCTATTACCCCAGGGTATTTACAAAGTGAAAGTGTAAAAGACGGGCGCCGCACTTTTGTTTATGAAATGGATGCGCCTATTTTAAACTTTTATGCGGTGCTTTCGGCAGAGCTTGAAAGTAAAAAGGTTGAGCATAATGGGGTAAATATTGAGGTGTATTACCACAAAAATCATGCATGGAATATTGACCGTATGATTGAGTCAGTACAAGACTCGATAGATTACTTTACACAAGCATTTGGGCCGTATCAGCATAAACAGCTACGTATAATTGAATTTCCTAAGTATCGCTCGTTTGCACAAAGTTTTGCCAATACAGTCCCTTACTCAGAAAGCATGGGGTTTATTACAGACTTAAGAGATGAGAGTAAAGTTGACTACCCTTACTATGTTACCGCACATGAAGTAGCGCACCAGTGGTGGGGGCATCAAGTATCGGCGGCTAATGTAGAGGGCAGTGCCGTTATGTCAGAAACGCTTTCACAATACAGTGCGCTAATGGTGCTAAGAAAACGCTTTGGCGCAGAGAAGCTACGTAAGTTTTTAAAATATGAGCTTGATAGGTACTTAATAGGGCGTACAGGGGAAGCCTTTGAAGAAATGCCACTATATAAAACACAGTCGCAACAATATCTTCATTACAATAAAGGATCAGTTGCGATGATGGCGATTTATGATCGTTTAGGTGAAAAACGTTTAAACAATGCACTCAAAGCATTTTTAAATGAATTTCAGTACCAGTCAACGCCATACCCAACTACGCTTGATTTACTTAGCTATTTAAAACAAGACGCAACGCAAGCTGAACAAAGCTTTATTGATGATCAGTTTAAATATATAACGCTTTATGAGCTTGAAATGAAAGAAGTGTCGGTTACCGATGATGTTGATAGCGAAGGTTTTTATACTGTAACACTTAGCGTAGAAGCCGTTAAACAGCGTGCGGATGGCCAAGGTGAAGAAACTGAACAGCCGCTCGATGAGCTAGTTGATATTGCATTGTTTAGCGACGACCCTGAAAACTTACTAGCTGAAGACTTTGTTATTTACTCGAAAAAGCATCAAATAGTATCTGGTACCAATACTATTGAGCTTAAAGTAAAAGAAAAACCATTATTTGCGGGGGTAGATCCTTACATTAAGCTGGTCGACAAAGACAGTAAAAATAATTTAGCTAAATTCTAACGTCTATTTATTTACTAACCACTTAAGTTGACTACTTTAAGGGCCGCATTTATGCGGCCTTTATGTGTAATAAACTGTATAAAACTTCATAGCGTTTCTACATATTCCCCACAGCTTTTTACGCTAATATTTTATGTTCTCTTATAAAGTTACCTTACTGGTATTTAGTTTATAAGGAAGAGTATGAAACCATTAATTATAGGGGCGATAGCATTAAGCCTCAGTGCTTGTTCTGCGGTAACCATTCAGCCACAGGCAACAGCAAAAATAACGAGCCAAGCTAATTTCGAAGATAGCCGCCCATTTTATTTATGGGGATTAGTGGGTGAGCAGCGGGTAGACGTAAAACAAATATGTGCAAATACACCGGTTATTCAAATGCAGTCACAACAAACGTTTAGTGATGGAGCGCTGAGTTTAATTACGCTTGGAATATACTCGCCCCATACCATTAAAGTGTGGTGCCAAGAGCAAATACTAGGGGAGACATTATGAGCATCAAGCTATTTGCAGCCGGTTGCACACTGATTATTTTAACGGGGTGTACAAATATTTACTTTGATAACGGTATACAGAGCAAAGTAAGCAATAAAACGCTAAAAAGCTCACAGTGGCATCATAATTTTGCACTTGCGTTGTACGAGGGATCAGAGCCGTTAGATTTAACAACACATTGCCCACAAGGTGAATGGCAAAGCGTTCATACGTATAAATCGTTTGCTAATGGTTTAGCTGAGGTGGTTGTGAATCAAATCGGCCCAGCTTGGTACCCTAAAACAGTCGAAGTACAATGTAATAAGGTACCATTTAAAGCTAAATAGCTATAAAACAAGAAAAGGGCCAAAAGGCCCTTCGTGTTGCAGCAAGTAACACATTTTTTATAAAGTAAAGTCTACAGCGTAGCCTACATATACTTTAATATCATCGATATCTGTATCAGATAATCCAAAAGTAAAACCATCTTTTGAAATTGATACGCCGTAATCAAGAATATTACTATCGCCAATAAAGTCACCTGAATAATGACCTATATGCAGTGCCATTTCAGTGCCGTTACTACCAATCGGAAAGGCGTAATCGGCGTTAAGATATAATGAATCACCAAAGTCAGTATCATCACCGCTAGCATCTGTTGTTGCTAGAATTGAAGCACCAAACGTAAAGCTTTCAATGCTGAGACTACCGTAAATTTCAGAGAAATCTGCGTCTGCTTCAGAGGCTGCGTCTGGGTAAGCGTAATAAATATAACCAACATCGTAGCTAACACTTTCGTTAATGTCGCCACCAAAGCCTGCATATAAGTCAAGTTCATAGGTCATTTCATCTGCCCACGATGCATTTGAAGCCCAAGTACCTGCATAAAAGCCCGATTCATTGGCGTAATCAATACCGCCTGAAATAGCTGCATCGCCCCCAGTTTGCTCTTGACCACGCCATAAGTAGTTTGATGTTGCCGCTGCATTAGCAGTTACTTCAGCATGTACGGCTGTTGACGTTAAAGATGTTGCGCCCATTAATGCTATAGCACTGATAGCGATGGTTTTTTTTAGTTTTAGCATGTCCATTTCCCGTTATATGATTTTTGCTCGCCAAGGTTTTTATTATGTAATCGGAACCTTTAGGCTGACGGCTTTTTATTGTTTAACTAACGGGATAATTGCACTGTATGTGCCAGCTTCATTATTTTTTATTAAAAATTATTTTTTATTTATTAAAAACATGAGCTTGAATTTTATGAATAGGATGGGGATATAACATGAAGGAAGATGTTGCGCACATTGCTGGTGCATAAATTAACCTAGCCGCACCATAAAAGTACGGCTAAATTAGAAGATTTTAACCGAATATAGTGCGCATAAGGCTAATTGTTTCGTTTACGCTGCGACCTTTTTGTACTTCACTCACAATTGAATCACGTTTACTGCGAATATGCTCAGGAATATCGTCAGCAGCAAGTGCACGGTCTACTAGAATTTCTGCAGACTCTTTACCTCTACGCTGAGTTTTACCTGTTGTAGTTGTAGTACGTTTAGGCTTGGTTAGCAGTTTAATGTAGTTAGAGTTATCTGGTGTTTTAGCATCAGCGTAGTGAAAGAAACATGGAATTAATGCTTTAATAGCAACCAATTGTTCTTCTAACTCATTACTAGGTTTAGCCATTTTGTACCATGACATAGCTTGAATACCTTTTACGATATCTTGCCAGTAACGCTCAAAATCACTATTTTTAAGTTTAGAAACACCAAGGGCACCACATAATGCATCTAATCGATTATTTGTAATCGGAGTAAATAAATCAGGGCGACGCATTGCAAGCAGTCGTGTTGCAGGCGCAAGTGTTGGTTTTTCGTTGTTGTCGGTGAATATTTTTGAATAAGCAACAACAAATTGTTGATATTCGTATTGAGTAATATCACCTTCAAGTGGAATATTCACTAGTGCATCGTCAAAAGCACCTGGTAAATCACCAAGCATTTGATGGAAGCTCTTTGCACTTTTTGTAGATGCAAACCATTCAACGTCAAAGTTGTATGTGCTTGGATCAAGTGATGCCATGTGCTTACCGCTAAACGCAAGTAAGTCTTCAGGAATCATATCTTTAAGAGACTGTTCACGAATGCTTTTGATGTAGTCTACCAAACGAAGCTGTTCATCAAGTGCAATAACGTCTTTGTGTTGTTCTACAAATACACTTACAACAGGCCACGGAGCAATACGTAAAGTTTTAACCTGTAAAAAGCTGATAGCTGAAATAAGCTGATCGTGTAGCTTCTTAAGTACTGGTAACTGCTGTGGCTCTAGCAAATCGTAGTTCATACGATCTCTGCTTGCACTTAGCAATTCGTAACACCAAGGTAAAAAATCATCAGGGTGGTTTTCTACTTTCACGGCCATAAGGTTAAGGCTTAACTCTGAAGATTGCTTCAGAATGTTCTGATAGATTTGATTTTCTTGTTCGCCTAGCGTCATTTTTGACGGTGAAATTAGCAGTTTTTTCATGCCTTGTAGAATCTCCGGTTTAGATATATATTTTTTTGCTGGTCTATTTTAGCGCAATTACGCTAATAACAACAGCGCTGTCCTCCATACGTTGTAATTGAAGTGACTAAATCGGTATTTTTGCTAATAAAATGAGACTAATGCTTTAACATGTATCAATCATTTTCATCCAGTACAAAGAGGCTTTCAACTGAGGTATTAAAATGCTTTGCTATTTTTAGAGCAATTATTACCGACGGCGTAAACCGGTTTGTTTCTACGGTACTTATTGTTTTGCGCGACACGTTAATAGCATCAGCAAGTTCTTGCTGTGAAAGCCCGGCCTCTTTACGAAATTTTGCTATGTTATTTTGCACTTTGACTCCTAATCACGGCTTTGCCAAAGGGTTGATATTCCATATACTAAGAGCATAATACCTAAGTAAAATATTGCCATATTTGCATGCGAAACCTCGCTAGGTATTGAATCGTTATTATACAAAACACCAAGAAGGCAAACCCCAAATGCACAACTTGTATGTTTATAGGATTAATGTCAATGGTGTTTAGAAACTCATCTTTATAAGCGTATTTAAAATACATTTTTAGCGGAAAGCCTGCTTTAATCATAAAAATAGCGGTTACAACCATATAAAATAAAACGCTCATTCCAACAATTATCATCCCTTCTATATTATGGTTAGTTAGTGAGTAAACACTGAGAAGTAAACAAACTACGCCAGCGCTTATACAAAACCGTATATTATGTCTCATAAATTGTTCTTCTGTTTTTATATCTTGTTGTTTCATAGTAATCATCCTGTAATTGTATTGAGTATTTTTTGTAACCTCTAGGTATCAATGCAACCTAGAGGTATCGATGGCGCAATATTTATTTGTAACCTAAAGGTATCAAAATGTTTCAGGAAAGATTCATATAGAACAGGTAAAGTAGTTTTAGTGGCTTTTTTACATCAACTACAATGATTTTAAGGCTAACACTCGCTATGATAAGAACATTATTTGCACGTTTGAAAGGACGATCATGAAAACCTTACTTAAAATTGTAGGTGTAATACTTTTACTATGTATAGCACTAATTGTTGCCGCACCGTTTTTAATCCCTACTGATACTATTTTTAATAAAGTGTCGCAGCAGGTAGAACAAACAACTGGGCGCACTCTTACTATTAAAGGTGATAAAATACTTAGCGTATTCCCTGCATTAAAGTTAGAACTTAACGACGTGCATTTTGCAAATATGGAATCAGGTTCGCGCGCCGATATGGCGAGTATGAAACAGCTTGCTGTACATATACCTTGGTTTTCATTATTTGGTGGTGAGTTTAAATTAGATAAGTTTGTTATAAACGAACCAAATATCCTATTAGAAACTGACAAAAATGGTAAAGCTAATTGGCAGTTGTTTGATGCAGTTGCAGAGCAACCTAAAGAGCAAAGCCAATCAGGTGAAGCGATAAAGCTTCCAGATAACTTTGATATTGAGTTAGGTGAGGTTGCTATTTATGGCGGCACATTTACTTATCTAGATGGTCTAACAGGTGCTAAGCAGCAAATTAGTGATTTAGAACTCGCTATTTTACTTCCATCACTTCGTAAAACATTAGAAGTAAAAGGGGGTATTACTTATATGCAGGAGCGTTTTGAGCTTGATATAAAATTAGATACTCCTGCTAAAGCAATTGAAGGTGCTATTTTTAATGTTAAACAAACCTTAGATTCTCGTTTAGTTGATCTAACGTTCGAAGGGAGCATCGCTGGGCAAGGCCAAGATATTAAAGGTCAGTTATCACTAAGCGGTGAGTCTGTTAAAAGTATTGCAAAATGGCAAGGTGTAGAGTTAGACGCTAAAGACAATGCTTTTAACGCATTTAGTGTAAACGGTAAAATGCACCTAGCAGGTGAGAAATTTAATTTAGAAGATTTAGTTGCGACGTTAGACGCATTGGAAATAAAAGGTAAGAGCGAGCTTAACCTAGGTAAGCGTTTAGCTGTAAATGCTGAAATTGATTTAGGTATGCTTGATTTAAACCCGTACCTACCTGAAGCAGTAGCAAAACAAGAAGAGCCAGTAGAGCAAAATGATAAACCTGCAGAGCCAATAGTATGGGATGACACTAAAATTGATCTAAGTGCGTTAAATTCACTAGATGCGAATGTAGTTATTCGTTCAAGTGGATTAAAAGCTAACGATATTAAGTTGGGCGCCAATCAATTTACTGTTGCTTTAAAAAATAGCGTTGCAAAACTAAGCCTAGATAGCTTTTCTGCTTATGAAGGGTCAGGTAAAGGCGTTATCAATGTAAACGCACAACAAGTGCCTTATAAAATATCAACTAACTTTGACTTAGCTGGTATAGATGCACAGCCTTTATTAACTGATGCGGCAGGTTTTGACAAGCTAATGGGTAAGGGGTCTTTAAATTGGAACCTAAACACAACTGGCCAAAGTCAAAAGTCGTTTATTGGTGCGCTTAACGGAAAACTTGGATTTGAGTTTGCTGATGGAGCCGTAAAAGGTGCGAATATAGCTGAGATGGTTCGTAAAGGTAAGGAACTCATTTCAGGAAACTTTGGTGCTGCGTCTGAAGGGCTGGATACTGGGTTTGAAGAATCAGAGCAAACAGATTTCTCTGCACTAACTGGAAGTTTTAACTTTACTAATGGTGTTGGTAAAAATACTGATTTATCACTTATTAGTCCACTCGTTAGAATATCAGGTGAAGGCGATGTTGATTTACCACAAACAACAGTTAATTACCGTTTGGTTACAGGCATAGTTGGATCAATCGAAGGACAGGGAACCACTGATGACAGCACTGGTTTTAAAATACCACTACGTATAAAAGGGCCTTTCCACGATGTTGGTATAAAGCTCGATGTGGGTAATGCGCTTAAAGATGAAGCTAAGCAGAAGGTTGATGAGGCAAAAGAAAAAGCCAAAGACAAAGCAAAGGATAAGATTAAAGATAAATTAAAAGGTTTATTCGGTTAATCATCTATAGTTAAAACAAACAAGGCACTTATATAGTGCCTTGTTTGTTTTGTAACCATCTGTAAAATAGCTACATAGCCGTAATTACTCAACTTTAATAACCATACGCTCTAAATTAATTAAAAAATAACCTATCACTACCCCCTCAATGCTGGTACAATTGCCCGCCCTTAAGAGACAACTCGTTTGTTTTTTGATTGGGATTTAATCGAAATGTCTGATTTTTAAACGAATTTTAGACACGTTGTAATTACTACACCGGAGGTCATTAACATGATCCAAATGCAAACTCAGCTGGAAGTTGCTGATAACAGCGGCGCTCGCAAAGTGCAGTGTATAAAAGTCCTTGGTGGTTCACACCGTCGCTACGCAGCGATTGGCGACATCATTAAAGTTTCTGTAAAAGAAGCTATTCCTCGCGGTAAAGTGAAGAAAGGTGATGTTAAAAACGCGGTAGTTGTGCGTACCAGAAAAGGTGTTCGCCGTCCAGATGGTTCTTTGATCCGTTTTGACAGCAACGCGGCTGTTATCTTAAATGATAACTTGCAGCCAATTGGTACACGTATTTTCGGCCCTGTGACTCGCGAACTTCGTAATGATAAGTTCATGAAAATCGTTTCACTAGCCCCAGAAGTACTGTAAGGAGCCAATCATGGCAGCAAAAATACGTCGTGATGACGAAGTAATCGTACTAGCAGGTAAAGACAAAGGTAAGCGCGGAAAAGTGCTTTCAGTTGTTACTGAATCTGGTCGAATCTTTGTCGAAGGCATAAACTTGATCAAGAAACACCAAAAGCCGGTTCCACAATTGAACCAAGCTGGCGGCATTGTTGAGAAAGAAGCATCTATGGATGCATCAAACGTTGCGATCTTCAACTCGGAAACGAGTAAAGCTGATCGTGTAGGTTTCAAGATTGAAGATGGTAAGAAATTACGTATCTTTAAATCTACTGGTAAAACTATCTAATAGTTGGAGTAGAATGATGGCGAAACTGCATGAAGTATATAAAGACAAAGTAGTTGCGGAACTTCAAGAGAAGTTTGGTTTCAGCTCTGTCATGCAAGTCCCTCAGATCGAAAAGATCACATTGAATATGGGCGTGGGCGAAGCCCTAGCTGACAAGAAGATTTTAGATAACGCAGTAGCGGATCTAGCAGCAATCTCTGGTCAGAAACCTCTAATCACTAAAGCACGCAAATCTGTTGCTGGCTTCAAAGTGCGTGAAGGTTACCCGATTGGTTGTAAAGTAACCCTACGCGGCGAGCGTATGTGGGACTTTTTTGAGCGTTTGGTATCAATCGCTATCCCACGTATTCGTGACTTCCGTGGCGTAAGTGCTAAGTCTTTTGATGGACGTGGCAACTACAGCATGGGCGTACGTGAACAAATCATCTTCCCAGAAATCGATTACGATAAAGTAGACCGTGTACGCGGTATGGATATTACTATCACTACTTCTGCGAAATCTGATGAGGAAGGCCGTGCGTTGTTAGAAGCGTTTAACTTCCCATTTAAGAAATAAGGGTAGGGTTATGGCAAAGAATTCTATGAAAGCGCGCGAAGCAAAGCGCACAAAACTAGTTGCTCAGTTCGCTGAAAAGCGCGCGGCACTAAAAGCTATCATCAGTGATGTTAATACATCTGAAGATGATCGTTGGGACGCGGTACTTAAGCTACAAGCTTTACCTCGTGATTCTAGCCCTGCACGTCAACGTAATCGTTGTAACATTACGGGCCGCCCACATGGTTTCCTTCGCAAATTCGGCATGAGCCGTATTAAAGTTCGCGAAGCAGCTATGCGCGGTGAAATTCCTGGCCTTAAAAAGGCTAGCTGGTAATAGAATCATGGGAGTAAGACTATGAGCTTGCAAGATCCTATCGCGGATTTGTTTACACGAATTCGTAACGGTCAATCAGCGAAGAAAGTATCTGTAACGATGCCAACTTCAAAGCTGAAAGTAGCATTAGCTAAAGTACTAAAAGACGAAGGTTATATCGTAGATTTCGCCGTTAACGGTGAAACTAAACCTGAGCTTTCTATCGAGTTGAAGTACTTCGAAGGCAAAGCTGTAATTGAAAATATCCAGCGTGTAAGTCGCCCTGGTCTACGTATCTATAAGAAACGTGACCAATTACCTAAGGTAATGGGTGGTCTTGGTATCGCTATCGTATCAACTTCTAAAGGCCTAATGACAGACCGCACAGCACGTAGTGCTGGTGTTGGTGGTGAAATCATTGGTTTTGTAGCTTAATCGGAGGGGAACTATGTCTCGCATAGCAAAGGCACCAATTACTGTTCCTGCCGGTGTAGAAGTTACATTAAAAGGCCAGGAAATCACAGTTAAAGGCAAAAACGGTGAACTTACTCGTACTATCAACAACGCTGTTGAAATACAAGTTAATGACAACGTTATTACTACTTTACCTCGTGATGGCGTAGCTAATGCATGGGCTCAAGCAGGTACTGCTCGCGCTCTAATCAACAACATGGTTGTTGGTACGCATGAAGGTTACGAGAAGAAACTTCAGTTAGTAGGCGTGGGTTACCGTGCTGCAGCTAAGGGTAAAACATTAGATTTAACTCTTGGCTTCTCACACCCAGTTAATTTCGCAGTTCCTGAAGGAATTACGATTGAAACTCCAAGCCAAACAGAAGTTCTAGTTAAGGGCGTAGATAAGCAGTTAGTTGGTCAAACAGCTGCTAACATTCGTGCATACCGTAAACCTGAGCCTTATAAAGGTAAGGGTGTTCGTTATTCAGATGAGAATGTACGCCGTAAAGAGGCTAAGAAGAAGTAAGGTAAGACGATGGATAAAAAAACAGCTCGTCTACGTCGTGCTAAACGCACTCGTAGAAATTATATTGAACAAGGCACAACGCGTCTTGTTATCCACCGCACGCCACGTCACATATACGCTCAAGTAGTAAATGCTGAGGGTAATGTACTGGCTGCTGCTTCTACTGTTGAAAAGGCTATTAGCGAAACAGTTAAAGGCACCGGTAACGTTGAAGCTGCGCAAGCAGTTGGCAAAGCGGTTGCTGAACGTGCGGCTGACAAAGGCATCGAAAAGATTGCTTTTGATCGCAGTGGCTTTAAATATCACGGCCGTGTGAAGGCGCTAGCTGATGCTGCGCGTGAAGCCGGTTTGCAATTCTAGGAGTAGACTATGGCTAACGTAGAAGCAAAGCAACAACAGCCTGATCTAGCTGAAAAGCTAATCGCGGTGAACCGTGTGTCTAAAGTAGTTAAAGGTGGTCGTATCTTTAGCTTTACTGCACTAACTGTAGTTGGTGATGGCGCAGGTAAAGTAGGTTTCGGTTATGGTAAAGCACGTGAAGTTCCAGCTGCTATTCAAAAAGCAATGGAAAAAGCACGTCGTAACATGATCAACGTAGACCTAAATGGCAACACATTACAGCATCCTGTTAAGGGACGTCATGCTGGCTCACTAGTGTTCATGAAACCAGCATCTGAAGGTACTGGTATCATTGCAGGTGGTGCTATGCGTGCAGTACTAGAAGTTACTGGTGTGCAGAACGTACTTTCTAAATGTTACGGTTCTACTAACCCGATCAACGTGGTACGTGCAACGATTTCGGCTCTTGAGAATATGAATTCTCCACAGTCAATCGCTGCTAAACGTGGCCTTCGCGTAGACGAAATACTGGGGTAACCATGGCAAATCAAACTGTAAAAGTAACACAAGTAAAAAGCTCTATCGGTCGTTTACCGAAACATAAAGCTACATTACGCGGTCTTGGTTTACGTCGTATCAACCACACTGTTGAGTTAGAAGACACAGCATGTGTACGTGGTATGATAAACAAGGTTTCTTACATGGTTAAGGTAGAGGGTTAATTCGATGCATTTGAATACACTTTCACCTGCTGCAGGTTCAAAAACTGCTCCAAAACGTGTTGGTCGTGGTATCGGTTCTGGTCTAGGTAAGACTGGCGGCCGTGGTCACAAAGGTCAAAAATCACGTTCTGGCGGCAAAGTACGCGTTGGTTTTGAAGGCGGTCAAATGCCTATGCAACGTCGTCTACCTAAATTTGGTTTTACTTCTCGCAAATCTTTAGTATCTGCAGAAATAAACCTTTTTGAAATCGCTAAAGTAGAAGGCGATGTGGTAGACCTAAGCGCGTTACAAGCAGCTGGTCTAGTTAAAAAGAACGTTCTTTTCGTTAAAGTTGTTAAATCTGGCGAAGTTTCACGCGCTGTTACCGTTAAAGGCCTTAAAGCCTCTAAAGGTGCTCGCGAAGCTATTGAAGCTGCCGGAGGCAAGGTAGAAGACTAAGGAAGTACTAATGGCTAAACCAGGTCAAGATACAAAAAGTGCACAAGGTGGACTTTCGGAATTGAAGCGCCGATTACTCTTCGTATTGGGTGCTATCATAATTTACCGTCTAGGTTCATTTGTGCCGATCCCTGGGATTGACGCCGCTGTACTTGCCGATTTCTTCGAGCAACAAAAGGGCACCATTGTTGAGATGTTCAACATGTTCAGTGGTGGTGCACTTGAGCGAGCTTCAGTGTTAGCACTGGGTATTATGCCGTATATCTCGGCTTCGATTATTACGCAACTATTAACGCATATGTATCCTCCGTTTATAGAGCTTAAGAAAGAAGGTGAGCAAGGGCGTAAAAAAATTAGCCAGTACACACGCTATGGCACGCTTGTGCTAGCTACTATTCAATCAATCGGTATTGCTTCTAGCTTACCGGGCATGATGGAGGGGTTAGTTGTTAACCCTGGTATGGGTTTCTATTTCACCGCAGTGGTGAGTTTAGTAACTGGTACTATGTTCCTTATGTGGTTGGGTGAACAAATAACAGAGCGTGGTATCGGTAACGGTATCTCTGTTCTAATATTTGTTGGTATTGTAGCTAACTTGCCGTCTGCTATTGGTTCGACAGTCGAAATGGCGCGCCAAGGTGATTTGAATGTTTTTGTACTGTTGATGGTTGCGGTAATCGTATTCGCTGTTACTTATCTTGTAGTGTTTTTCGAACGTGGACAACGTCGTATTGTTGTTAACTACGCTAAACGCCAACAAGGTCGTCAAGTATTTGCTGCTCAAAGCACGCATTTACCACTAAAAGTAAATATGGCGGGTGTTATTCCACCAATCTTCGCTAGCAGTATAATTCTGTTCCCTGGTACAATTGCTAGCTGGTTCGGCCAAGGTGAAGGTCCAGTCGCTGATGTATTACAAGCTGTTGCTACTACGCTGACCCCAGGTCAACCGTTGTACTCACTTGTTTTAGCTGCGGCTATTATCTTCTTCTGCTTTTTCTACACAGCGTTGGTTTTTAACCCACGTGAAACAGCAGATAACCTTAAGAAATCTGGCGCATTTATCCCAGGTATTCGTCCAGGTGAGCAGACATCTAAATACATTGATAAAGTGATGACACGCCTGACATTGGCAGGTGCTTTGTATATAACCTTTATCTGTCTGGTGCCTGAATTCATGACGATGGCGTGGCAAACGCCATTCTACTTCGGCGGTACATCAGTTTTGATTATCGTTGTAGTGATCATGGACTTTATGGCACAAGTACAGACTCACCTGATGTCTCATCAGTATGATTCTGTGCTGAAAAAAGCGAACCTTAAAGGCTACGGTCGATAAGGTCAGTTTACGGAGTTGAGCAATGAAAGTACGTGCTTCCGTTAAGAAAATATGCCGTAACTGTAAAGTTATTAAACGTGCTGGTGTAGTACGCGTAATTTGCAGTGAGCCTAAGCATAAGCAAAGGCAAGGTTAAGTAAACAGCGTGCAGGCTGAGTTTTCTCGGCCTGTGTTTTTAGTAGTAATTTGGTCTTCGTTTGAGTATCCTTACGGGCTTTTCAAACAGATGATTACCAAATTCGAATATAGGAGATGTGTTAGTGGCCCGTATTGCTGGCATTAACGTCCCTGATCATAAACATGCAGTTATTGGTTTAACAGCTATTTATGGCATAGGTAAGACTCGCTCTAAGGCTATCTTAGTAGCGACTGGTATCGCCGAAACCACAAAAATCGGTGAACTTTCAGACGAAATTCTTGACGTACTGCGTGATGCAGTTGGCAAGTACACTGTTGAAGGTGATCTTCGTCGTGAAGTTACTTTAAATATCAAGCGCCTTATGGACCTTGGTTGTTATCGTGGCCTACGTCACCGTCGCTCTTTACCACTACGTGGTCAAAGAACTAAGACTAACGCGCGCACCCGCAAGGGTCCTCGTAAGCCTATTAAGCGATAAGGGGATAGTATTATGGCTAAGACACCAATTCGTCGTAAAAAGGTTAAAAAACAAGTTGCTGATGGTATGGCTCATGTTCATGCGTCTTTCAACAACACTATTGTAACGATTACCGACCGTCAAGGTAATGCACTATCATGGGCTACTGCCGGTGGTTCAGGTTTCCGTGGTTCACGTAAATCTACACCATTTGCTGCTCAGGTTGCTGCAGAGCGTGCAGGTACTGCTGCTCAAGAATACGGTTTAAAAAATCTAGAAGTTTTCATCAAAGGTCCAGGTCCAGGTCGTGAATCTGCTGTACGTGCTTTGAATGCTGCTGGTTACCGTATTACCAACATTACTGACGTGACGCCTATACCACATAATGGTTGTCGTCCACCGAAGAAACGTCGCGTTTAACAATAGGTTAGGAGAAATAACATGGCAAGATATTTGGGCCCTAAGCTCAAGCTGAGTCGTCGTGAAGGTACTGACCTGTTCCTTAAGAGCGGCGTAAGAGCTATCGACTCTAAGTGTAAACTTGAGACTGCACCTGGTCAGCACGGCGCCCGTAAAGGTCGTTTATCTGATTACGGTTTACAATTACGTGAAAAGCAAAAAGTACGTCGTATATACGGTGTATTAGAAAAGCAATTCCGTAACTACTACAAAGAAGCTGCTCGCCTTAAAGGTAATACAGGTGAAAACTTGTTACAGCTTTTAGAGCAACGTTTAGACAATGTTGTATATCGCATGGGTTTTGCTAGCACACGTGCAGAAGCACGTCAGTTAGTAAGCCATAAAGCGATTTTAGTTAATGGTCGTGTTGTGAACATTCCTTCATACGTAATTACTCCAGAAGATACTGTTGTAATCCGTGAGAAGTCTAAGACACAAGCACGTATCATCGCTGCTCTAGAGTTGGCTGAGCAACGTGAAAAGCCGACTTGGGTTGAAGTTGACGGTAAGAAATTGGAAGGCAGCTTTAAGCGTCTACCTGAGCGTTCAGACCTGTCTGCGGACATTAATGAACAACTAATCGTCGAACTTTACTCTAAGTAAAGTTAAGAGTTAAGAGAGGATAAAATGCAGGGTTCTGTTACAGAATTTCTAAAACCAAGGTTAGTCGACATCGACGCTATCAACCCAACGCGTTCTAAAATAGTTTTAGAACCATTAGAGCGTGGCTTTGGCCATACTCTGGGTAATGCTTTACGCCGTATATTACTTTCATCTATGCCTGGATGTGCAGTAACTGAAGTTGAAATCGACGGTGTATTACATGAGTACAGCGCGAAAGAAGGCGTTCAAGAAGACATCATTGAAATACTATTAAACCTTAAAGGTTTAGCAGTAACGTTAGAAGGCAAAGATGAAGTTTTTCTGACCCTGACTAAATCTGGTGTAGGCCCTGTTACTGCGGCTGATATTCAGCACGATGGCGATGTAACAATTGCTAATCCAGATCACGTTATTTGTAATTTAACTACAAATAACAGCGAGATCAGCATGCGTATTCGTGTTGAACGTGGTCGTGGTTATGTGCCGGCATCTAGTCGTTTATCCTCTGATGACGATGAGCGTCCAATTGGTAGATTGTTGCTTGATGCATCATTTAGCCCAGTTGAACGTATTGCGTACTCGGTTGAATCAGCTCGAGTTGAGCAACGTACAGATTTAGACAAGTTAATCATTGATATGGAAACAAACGGCACTTTAGATCCAGAAGAAGCGATCCGCCGTGCGTCTACTATCTTAGCTGAGCAATTAGATGCATTCGTAGATTTACGTGATGTAACTGAGCCAGAAGAGAAAGAAGAGAAGCCAGAATTCGATCCTATTCTACTTCGTCCAGTTGATGACCTTGAATTAACAGTACGCTCAGCAAATTGTTTGAAAGCCGAGCAAATTCAATATATCGGTGATTTAGTTCAGCGCACTGAAGTTGAGCTTCTTAAAACACCTAATTTAGGTAAGAAGTCTCTAACTGAAATTAAAGACGTGCTAGCTTCACGTGGACTTTCTCTGGGCATGCGCCTAGAAAATTGGCCACCTGCAAGTTTAGCTGAATAATCTAAATCACTATATTAGTTTAGTTAGAAGGATAGGGTCATGCGCCATCGTAAGAGTGGTCGTCAATTAAACCGTAACAGTAGCCATCGTAAAGCGATGTTTAGCAATATGGCAGGTTCTTTGGTGAAACATGAAATCATCAAAACTACTTTGCCTAAAGCGAAAGAGTTACGTCGTGTAATTGAACCTTTAATCACACTGGCTAAGACTGACAGTGTAGCAAATCGCCGTTTAGCGTTTGCTCGCACGCGTGATAATGAAGTTGTTGGTAAATTATTCAGTGAAATCGGTCCACGTAACGCGGATCGTCCAGGTGGTTACACTCGTATTCTTAAGTGTGGCTTCCGTACTGGTGATAATGCACCAATGGCTTATATTGAACTAGTTGGTCGCCCAGCGACTAGCGAAGCAGTTCAAGAAGACGCACAGTCTGCAGAGTAAGTCTTAAAGAAACCTAAAAGCCGAGCCTATGCTCGGCTTTTTCTTGCCTAAAATTTGTCAAACTATATGAACCAGTAATTACCTTCTATTATGGGCAATGACTCATAGATTCTGAATTGATAAGTTGTTTTGACAGCTGCTTTAATAGCTCTATCTAATTACTCTTTATTTACCATTCATTCAAAATAGCCTATCAGATTCTAGTTAAAGATCATTTCCACTATATATTGTGATTTACAGCTATTAATAATACCGCCGCGAATTGAGCTACAATTAGAGCAATCCCTAACGAAGTTTCTACTTATAGAGCTGATTAAAAGATATAACGTGCGTACTCTTATAAATATACCGGTACTAAGAACCTCAGAGTAAAGTTAACCATTACGGCCTAAGTAAACTTCCTCCTAAAATATGTAAAACTATTATTAAACATAGGCTGATCAATTTAATTATCAGCTTCTGATTAATTTAAATGATAATAGGAATACGACTCTTGCTCTATTGGTTGTTTTTTCTGCATCGATGATCGAAATGTGTCTCTACCCGTTAGTAGTTGCCCAACTTTCATCTCAAATAGCTCTATGAACCTATTAATAATGGTAGTTTAGTTGTGTTTTTGAGCGTTTAGCTCAAATACTCAGCGAACAGCACATTATTTCAAGTTTTCTTCAAAAAAGGGTTGATCTGTTTTCGGATCTCCCTATAATGCGACCCCACTGAGACGGGAAACGCCAACGCCTAGCGAGGAGCGAACTACTCAGAGAGTTAAATAAAACTTCGGTTTAAATCTTCTAAAAAGAAAGTTTAAAACTAAGTGTTGACTCGAAAAATAAAGGGTGTATTATTCGCATCCCTTGAGACGCTAAAGCGACTCAAAACGTTCTTTAACAATATAAAGCAATCATCTGTGTGGGCACTCGTACAGATTGAGTTCTAACAGCCAACCTACTTAGGTAGCGAGGCAAACAAATTAGAGTCTCAATTGAAAACTGAGTGACCATATGTTATTAAAAGATTCAGCCTTGAGCTGTTTTGATTTCACTTTTTTAAAAGTGAAAGTAATAACGCACAGTCAATTCGTTTTTGGCAACAAAAACAAAAATTCAGAATTCATTGAGCTGTCGAAAGACATAAAACTTTTTAATTGAAGAGTTTGATCATGGCTCAGATTGAACGCTGGCGGCAGGCCTAACACATGCAAGTCGAGCGGTAACAGGAAGTAGCTTGCTACTTTGCTGACGAGCGGCGGACGGGTGAGTAATGCTTGGGAACATGCCTTGAGGTGGGGGACAACAGTTGGAAACGACTGCTAATACCGCATAATGTCTACGGACCAAAGGGGGCTTCGGCTCTCGCCTTTAGATTGGCCCAAGTGGGATTAGCTAGTTGGTGAGGTAATGGCTCACCAAGGCGACGATCCCTAGCTGGTTTGAGAGGATGATCAGCCACACTGGGACTGAGACACGGCCCAGACTCCTACGGGAGGCAGCAGTGGGGAATATTGCACAATGGGCGCAAGCCTGATGCAGCCATGCCGCGTGTGTGAAGAAGGCCTTCGGGTTGTAAAGCACTTTCAGTCAGGAGGAAAGCGTGGTGGTTAATACCCATCATGTGTGACGTTACTGACAGAAGAAGCACCGGCTAACTCCGTGCCAGCAGCCGCGGTAATACGGAGGGTGCGAGCGTTAATCGGAATTACTGGGCGTAAAGCGTACGCAGGCGGTTTGTTAAGCGAGATGTGAAAGCCCCGGGCTCAACCTGGGAACTGCATTTCGAACTGGCAAACTAGAGTGTGATAGAGGGTGGTAGAATTTCAGGTGTAGCGGTGAAATGCGTAGAGATCTGAAGGAATACCGATGGCGAAGGCAGCCACCTGGGTCAACACTGACGCTCATGTACGAAAGCGTGGGGAGCAAACGGGATTAGATACCCCGGTAGTCCACGCCGTAAACGATGTCTACTAGAAGCTCGGAGCCTCGGTTCTGTTTTTCAAAGCTAACGCATTAAGTAGACCGCCTGGGGAGTACGGCCGCAAGGTTAAAACTCAAATGAATTGACGGGGGCCCGCACAAGCGGTGGAGCATGTGGTTTAATTCGATGCAACGCGAAGAACCTTACCTACACTTGACATACAGAGAACTTACCAGAGATGGTTTGGTGCCTTCGGGAACTCTGATACAGGTGCTGCATGGCTGTCGTCAGCTCGTGTTGTGAGATGTTGGGTTAAGTCCCGCAACGAGCGCAACCCCTATCCTTAGTTGCTAGCAGGTAATGCTGAGAACTCTAAGGAGACTGCCGGTGATAAACCGGAGGAAGGTGGGGACGACGTCAAGTCATCATGGCCCTTACGTGTAGGGCTACACACGTGCTACAATGGCGCATACAGAGTGCTGCGAACTCGCGAGAGTAAGCGAATCACTTAAAGTGCGTCGTAGTCCGGATTGGAGTCTGCAACTCGACTCCATGAAGTCGGAATCGCTAGTAATCGCGTATCAGAATGACGCGGTGAATACGTTCCCGGGCCTTGTACACACCGCCCGTCACACCATGGGAGTGGGTTGCTCCAGAAGTAGATAGTCTAACCCTCGGGAGGACGTTTACCACGGAGTGATTCATGACTGGGGTGAAGTCGTAACAAGGTAGCCCTAGGGGAACCTGGGGCTGGATCACCTCCTTATACGATTTAGAACTTATTTGTTCGTAGTGTCCACACAGATGATTGTTAATTAGTGCTTGTCCCTTTGGGATGACTAATTAATATGCTCTTTAAAAATTTGGAAAAGCTGATAATAAAATTCTGATGAATACATTGTATTTATCAAGAGTTTTCAAAAGTAAAAAAAGAATGGTAGCAGTACCATTCAGTGCCATTTAGTTAACTCTTAGGAGTTGATTGATTGGTATCTACTTTAGTATTCAATATTGACTTCTGGCGAAGTTAAACTGTCACAAAACAAAGACCCGTTTGGGTTGTATGGTTAAGTGACTAAGCGTACACGGTGGATGCCTTGGCAGTTGGAGGCGATGAAGGACGTATTAACTTGCGATAAGCTTAGTCAAGCTAGTAAAAAGCGCTTGAGACTAAGATTTCCGAATGGGGAAACCCACCTGCTTGCAGGTATCGTTAACTGAATACATAGGTTAACGAGGCGAACGCGGAGAACTGAAACATCTAAGTACCCGTAGGAAAAGAAATCAACCGAGATTCCGAAAGTAGCGGCGAGCGAAATCGGAACAGCCCTTAAGCTTATTATGTGTTAATGGAAGGCTGCTGGAAAGCGCCACGATACAGGGTGATAGTCCCGTACATGAAAAGACATTTTAAGTGAAATCGAGTAGGTCGGAGCACGTGAAACTTTGACTGAATATAGGTGGACCATCATCTAAGGCTAAATACTCCCAACTGACCGATAGTGAACCAGTACCGTGAGGGAAAGGCGAAAAGAACCCCTGTGAGGGGAGTGAAATAGAACCTGAAACCGTGTACGTACAAGCAGTAGGAGCCCACTTGTTGGGTGACTGCGTACCTTTTGTATAATGGGTCAGCGACTTATATTTTGTAGCGAGGTTAACCGAATAGGGTAGCCGTAGGGAAACCGAGTCTTAACTGGGCGAATAGTTGCAAGGTATAGACCCGAAACCCGGTGATCTAGCCATGGGCAGGTTGAAGGTTGAGTAACATCAACTGGAGGACCGAACCCACTAACGTTGAAAAGTTAGGGGATGACCTGTGGCTAGGAGTGAAAGGCTAATCAAACCGGGAGATAGCTGGTTCTCCCCGAAATCTATTTAGGTAGAGCCTCGGACGAATACTTACGGGGGTAGAGCACTGTTAAGGCTAGGGGGTCATCCCGACTTACCAACCCTTTGCAAACTCCGAATACCGTAAAGTAATATCCGGGAGACACACGGCGGGTGCTAACGTCCGTCGTGAAGAGGGAAACAACCCAGACCGCCAGCTAAGGTCCCAAAGTCATAGTTAAGTGGGAAACGATGTGGAAAGGCCCAGACAGCCAGGAGGTTGGCTTAGAAGCAGCCATCCTTTAAAGAAAGCGTAATAGCTCACTGGTCGAGTCGGTCTGCGCGGAAGATGTAACGGGGCTAAACTATGCACCGAAGCTGCGGATTCAGAATTTATTCTGAGTGGTAGGGGAGCGTTCTGTAAGCCGTTGAAGGTGTACCGGGAGGTATGCTGGAGGTATCAGAAGTGCGAATGCTGACATGAGTAACGATAATGGGAGTGAAAAACTCCCACGCCGGAAGACCAAGGGTTCCTATCCCATGTTAATCAGGGTAGGGTAAGTCGACCCCTAAGGCGAGGCCGAAAGGCGTAGTCGATGGGAAACAGATTAATATTTCTGTACTCGATATAATTGCGATGGGGGGACGGAGCAGGCTAAGCAAGCATAGCGTTGGTAGTCTATGTGAAAGTGAGTAGGGCGTTTGTTTAGGTAAATCCGGACAAACACTAAACCTGAGACACGAGACGAGTCACTACGGTGATGAAGTTGCTGATGCCATACTTCCAGGAAAAGCCTCTAAGCTTCAGATTATATGGAATCGTACCCCAAACCGACACAGGTGGTCAGGTAGAGAATACTAAGGCGCTTGAGAGAACTCGGGTGAAGGAACTAGGCAAAATCGTACCGTAACTTCGGGAGAAGGTACGCTCCTATCTGTGATGAGACTTGCTCTCTAAGCGGACGGGAGCCGCAGTGACCAGGTGGCTGGGACTGTTTATTAAAAACACAGCACTGTGCAAAATCGCAAGATGACGTATACGGTGTGACACCTGCCCGGTGCCGGAAGGTTAATTGATGGGGTTATCCTTAGGGAGAAGCTCTTGATCGAAGCCCCGGTAAACGGCGGCCGTAACTATAACGGTCCTAAGGTAGCGAAATTCCTTGTCGGGTAAGTTCCGACCTGCACGAATGGTGTAACCATGGCCACGCTGTCTCCACCCGAGACTCAGTGAAATTGAAATCGCAGTGAAGATGCTGTGTACCCGCGGCTAGACGGAAAGACCCCGTGAACCTTTACTACAGCTTGGCACTGAACATTGAACCTACATGTGTAGGATAGGTGGGAGACTTTGAAGCAGCGACGCTAGTTGTTGTGGAGTCAACCTTGAAATACCACCCTTGTAGTTTTGATGTTCTAACGTTGGCCCCTGAATCGGGGTTACGGACAGTGCCTGGTGGGTAGTTTGACTGGGGCGGTCTCCTCCTAAAGAGTAACGGAGGAGCACGAAGGTTGGCTAAGTACGGTCGGACATCGTACGGTTAGTGTAATGGTAGAAGCCAGCTTAACTGCGAGACAGACACGTCGAGCAGGTACGAAAGTAGGTCATAGTGATCCGGTGGTTCTGAATGGAAGGGCCATCGCTCAACGGATAAAAGGTACTCCGGGGATAACAGGCTGATACCGCCCAAGAGTTCATATCGACGGCGGTGTTTGGCACCTCGATGTCGGCTCATCACATCCTGGGGCTGAAGTCGGTCCCAAGGGTATGGCTGTTCGCCATTTAAAGTGGTACGCGAGCTGGGTTTAGAACGTCGTGAGACAGTTCGGTCCCTATCTGCCGTGGGCGTTTGAGAATTGAGAGGGGTTGCTCCTAGTACGAGAGGACCGGAGTGAACGAACCGCTGGTGTTCGGGTTGTCATGCCAATGGCATTGCCCGGTAGCTACGTTCGGAACTGATAAGCGCTGAAAGCATCTAAGCGCGAAGCAGGCCTCGAGATGAGTTCTCACTAGACTTTTAAAGTCTCTGAAGGGCCGTTGAAGACTACAACGTTGATAGGCAAGATGTGGAAGTGGTGTGAGCCATTAAGCTAACTTGTACTAATTACCCGTGAGGCTTAACCATACAACGCCAAACGCGTTTTATGTGATAGTGAAACAAGCGAAGAAGTTAATATGACTAAAGTAGATATTACTTAGAAAGACTTAAAAAATATTATCAGATATTTTCCAAATTCAAGAGGTGACTCTTAGCGCGTAGCGTTAAAGTTGAGGCACCTTGCGCAAAGAAAATGGTAGCACTACGTGCTTGTCATTGATTCTTTGCACCTAATTTGCTTGGTGACAATAGCGTTTTGGACCCACCTGACTCCATGCCGAACTCAGTAGTGAAACGAAACAGCGCCGATGATAGTGTAGCATTTGCTATGTGAAAGTAGGACATTACCAGGCTTCAAATTGTAGAAAGCCCGAATCTAACGATTCGGGCTTTTTTACGTCTGCAAAAAAGTGAAATATGGGTAACTAACATTACGCACTCGATTTCTCTCCAATTTATCTAAATGTACAAGTCGAGCAGAATAGCTCCTTACTTCAGTACTAAAGTTTATAACCAAATCTAAAGACTATTTAAAATAGTCCGTAAGCTTGAGTTTCTTCACTTTCAGATTCTTCTAGTTGTGTTGGTTTAAATATTACGCTTGGATCAATTAATACACTGTGCTTTTGTGAAAGCTTGATTAATCCTCGCATCATATTTTTAGTTTGTGGGTCTAGATCAAAACCGACCTCAGTGAGCTTATCTAGTGGTTTAATGTCTTCTTTTTTATAGTCGATATTATCTTCGACTTTATCTACCAATAACCCTACGTGTGGGTTTAAGCCGTCTTTAGTGGTAAAAACAATAATAGGTTTATAGTCTAAGGTTATTTGCTCTTTAGCTGATTCGAATAAACGCTCTAGCTGAATTAGGTTACTACGCTTAATTTTTTCGAGCAGAGCTGATACTTGTTTATAATCGCTTTGATTATGAGCTGATATAGCTTCTTTTACCGTTTCTAGCAATGATTGGAAAGGTTCGTTAAGTCGAGACATTGTTAGTTTTAAGTCTTCATTATCGGTGTTGAACTCTTTGTAAAACAGAACAAAATCTTGTAGTTCTGCATCATTGCTTGAAATAGAAGCCGAGCTATTTAGCAAGTTACTTTGAAGGGTATTGAACCAGTTTAATAGTTTTTCTTGCCATGTTCTTAGTTGTTTTAGTACATGCGCATTACTTTGTTCGGTTGAGATATTATTTAAAATAATACCTAAATCAAACACAGGCGTTGGTATATCCATATAATCTTTAACACCAATAAAGCTTTTATTATTGTTGGGTAAAGTTGTTAGATTATTGTCAAAGCGTTCTGTTAATAAAATATCGAGTATTTTAAGTGAAATTGTTTTGCAGCCCACTTTAAAGTTTATTAATTCCATGCCTTTATCTTAATTTACCTGTTAATGCTTTAAGGATAGAACAAATTAAATAAATAGCTTAAAGATGGATAAGATTTAATAGAGATAGGTAACTAGGAGTTATTAGATGGCACTAGTGAGGTTTTTTATGGCACGTTTAAAGTGATTCTCAAGCTGCTTTTTTCCTAATAAACCTAAGTGTTGAATCACTTTTTCATTACATTCATTTTGCAGCACTAACTTTATTAAAAGTTGTTTATCAGACTCTGTTAATTGAGACATACAAGAAGGAGACTGATTCACTACCTGCCAGAGAGTCGCAGAGATATTAAATTGAGTGAAGTTACTGTTTACGAGCAAGGCTAATCGTTCGCGAGTCTCGGGGCTTACTAACTCATCGCTAAATCCTTCAATTAAAATACTTACAAGTTGCCAGTCTAGTGTTTTAAAATTTGTTAAAAGAGCATAAAAAAAGTCGTTTTTAAACTGCTTTTTCAAAGGTTGGATAATTGCACTTTTATTGCTTAAGCATTTAACCACAAGCGCTGAATGTTCAGCTGTGCTTTTATCGCGTTGATAACCCAGTTTTACGGTATCAAACCCTTTTTTTTGCCAAAAGTTAAGTAGCTGCGCTGTTGCGCCAAAGCTTGCACCAAACCAACTACATTGGCTTTTTACTTGCGACTCGCAATAGCTAAGTAGCTTTTTACCAAAACCCATATTGTGAGAACTCGGATCAATCGCTATTCGTACAACGCGAGCGCTCAACTGTGTTAAGTAGTCATTATTAAAACTAAGTTGTGAGAGGGTTTGAGCCATTAAATGACCCTGTGGGCGGCGCTCTCCGCTTATAACCTGTAGAGCAAGTTCTTCACTTAAACCACCTTCTATTGCGATTAAACATACACCAACTAATTGATTGTTAATTTTGCTGATGAATATTCGTTGCGATGGTGCGTCTAGTAGTTGGCGTAAATCGTTTACACTACTTTGATAGTGAGCCAATGCAAGCAGGGCAATAACTTGTTGCAGTAAAGGCTCATTGTTTACAAGGGATTGCTGAGTTATTTCGCTATGAACTGGCTGCTCTAATTGCTCACTACTTAACTCTTTATATTGTGCATCGAGTGCAAGCAAGGTGCGAATGTGCTTCTCGAGGGGATCGTGTTTGGCAAAACGCAGTGGCTCATCAAGCGTTACAACTTTAGAGGCTTTATAGTGCGCTTTTATATAGTTACTAAAGCGAATGGTGTAACCCCTACCATTGCCCTCATACCCAACCAGTGTACTTGCAAAGACTATACGAGGGTAATGAGCTAGCATTTTTAGCAATAACGGAACAGGGATCGCGGCAGCTTCATCAATGAGTAATAAATCGCACTCAGGTAATGCATTTAATAACGCGTCAGGTGCAACGTAGTGCAAGTTGGCGAGCTGTTTATGTTCAGCGTTGTATTGAAGGCTCAGCTCGTTGGCTAAATGTTTAAAGCTACTATGGGTCGCTTTAAACTGAGTGCTGCAAATAATTACTTTTTTATCAGTCAATTTTGCGGCAGCTAAGCCAAGTGCTGCCGACTTGCCTCTACCTCTATCGGCATTAATGAGTAAAGGTCTGTTGGCACGGCCATTAGCTACTTTTACTATTTGTTCAACGCAGTTTTGCTGTGGTAGATAATCAATTTTATTATCCGTAACAGAGCTGACGAGATTACTAATACAGCCATTTTTTTCACTAAAATGAAAAGCGGGTAATTGCTTAATAATAGCCGCGAAACGTTGATTAAATAAACTGTAGTCAATACTCTGACCGTGTGATTGCACTGTACTTAATGAGGGGTCTTGCCAAGAGGCTAAATCATTTAATTCGGGCAGTAATAAAAACAGTATACCGCCTGCTTTAACGGTGCCGGTAAGTGCTGCAAGTTTATCAGGGTGTAAACCACTAAAACCATCGTAAACAGCATGAGCAAATTCTTGCCCTAAAATTTGGTGAGTGCGAGTAGGCCAGTACGAATTTTTAATCGCGCACTGCTTTGATACAACAAGTGTATTGTTTTCATCTATTAATGAGTTAAGTAATTCATAACACCAAGCAGGGCTACCCGTAATCAACACTAGCTGACGATGATACGCGCCAGCTAGTTGTTGTTCTAACTCATTTAGGTGAGCTTTATACAGCTTGTAATCGTGCATAGGCCGTTACTAACCATTTACTGCCAAGGTCGTCAAAGTTAACTTGTACGCGAGATTGCGCGCCACTGCCTTCGTAATTAAGTACGGTACCAACACCAAACTTAGCATGCAAAACTCGTTGTCCTAAGTTAAAGCCACTGTCTTCAAATGCTGCATGGCTAACTGATGCACTAAAACGCCCGGCGGCAGGCGGGCGAGAAACCTGTGTTTTAATACGGATTTCTTCTACGCAGTCCTCAGGTATTTCGCGTAAAAAGCGTGATGGGCTATGGTATTTTTCTTGCCCGTATAAGCGGCGACTCTCAGCATGGCTAATGTATAACTTATCCATTGCTCGTGTCATGCCTACATAACAAAGGCGGCGCTCTTCTTCTAAGCGACCCGACTCTTCGTTACTTTGCTGAGAAGGGAACATGCCTTCTTCTACGCCCACCATAAACACTAACGGAAACTCTAATCCTTTCGCTGAGTGAAGTGTCATCATTTGAACAGCGTCTTCGTGTTCTTCTGCCTGCCCTTCACCTGACTCAAGTGATGTATGTGCTAAAAAGCCTTGTAAAGGCGAGCTGTATTCTTCGTCTTCAGGAAGTTCGTACTGGTCACATGCGCTAATTAGTTCTTCTAAGTTTTCTACGCGAGCACGGCCTTTTTCACCTTTTTCAGCTTGGTACATTGCCATCAAGCCTGAGGTTTGAATTGTGTACTTGGCTTGCTCATGCAAAGTTAGATCGCTAATTTTATCTTCTATTTGTTCAACTAGTTCTACAAACTTACTTACTGCACCAGAAGCACGACCAGATAAATGCTGTTGTTCTACAATTGCTTTTGCGGCATACCAAAGCGGTAATGATTCTGCTCGTGCACAATCACGTATATGGCTCAATGTTTTATCACCAATACCGCGTGCTGGCGTATTAATTACACGTTCAAACGCGGCATCGTCTTGACGATTACCCACTAGACGTAAGTACGAAAGCGCATCTTTAATTTCTTGTCGTTCGAAGAATCGCATACCACCATAAATACGGTATTTTAAGCCTTCTTGCAGCATGGCCTCCTCGAGTACACGAGATTGCGCGTTACTACGGTATAAAATTGCGGCATCTTGTAGGGCATTACCTGCATTTAACCAGCTTCGTAGTTTGCTACTTACAAAGCGTGCTTCGTCTAACTCATTAAATGCTGCATAAATAGAGATTGGCTCGCCGTCGTTACCGTCGGTCCACAAGCTTTTACCCATACGTTCTGAGTTATTTTGAATTAATGCGTTGGACGCTTTCAAAATAGTCGCGGTTGAACGGTAGTTTTGTTCAAGGCGAATGGTTTCTGCACTGAAGTCAGTTAAAAAACGTTTAATGTTTTCGATTTTAGCACCACGCCAACCATAAATGCTTTGGTCATCGTCGCCTACAATCATAATGCTGTTAGTATCGCCAGCAAGTAACTTTAACCAAGCATATTGAATGGTATTTGTATCTTGGAACTCGTCTACGAGCATATGTGCAAAGCGTTGCTGATAATGACGTAGTAACGTAGGGTTATTTTTTAATACTTCGTAGCTGCGTAGTAATATTTCAGCAAAATCAACTAGGCCCGCTCTATCACAGGCCTCTTGATAGGCGGCATAAACACGCAGCATCATTTGCTCGTTAATATCGTATGCTTGAATATCTTTAGGGCGAAGTGCTTCATCTTTTTTGGCGCTTATGTACCAGCCAAATTGTTTAGCAGGCCATTTTTTATCATCAATATTCATCGATTTTAATAAGCGCTTGATCATCCGAAGCTGATCGTCAGAGTCTAAAATTTGAAAGGCTTCAGGTAAGTTAGCTTCACGGTGATGAGCACGTAAAATACGATGCGATAAACCATGGAAAGTACCAATCCACATACCACCTACAGGCGCTTTGAGTGTTTCTTCAACGCGGCCACGCATTTCTTTAGCGGCTTTATTAGTAAAGGTAACTGCAAAAATACTGTAAGCGGAGGCTTGCTCAACTTGCATAAGCCACGCAATACGATGAACTAACACTCGTGTTTTACCAGACCCAGCACCTGCTAATACCAGCATGTTTTGTAGTGGGGCTGCAACGGCATCGCGTTGTTTGTCATTTAAGCCATCGAGTAATTGTGAAACGTCCATCGTTACGCCTTTTTAATCAATATTGTGGGCAGTATAACAGGTGTTTTTGTTAGGCTAAATAAAATACTGTTTTTATAAACAGCTATTTATAAAATAGTGTTCAAAACGAGTAACTTGCTAATTAATTGAGCGAATAGAAAAGTGCAAACACATAACAAAAATTGCTAATTTGACCTAAAGTTAGCAATTTTTACTAACTCTCTAAATCTAGACTAATTTAACTATTTGATTTGTAAGCTTTAATAAATTGGCATAGAGTGTGTAAGTAAATAATTATAAAATCAAATAAATACAGAGGTTAGTATGGCAGATCAAGGTTCTGGCGGTAACGTAATCGCAGCATTATGTAATATATTTTTTCCTGGTTTAGGGCAGTTAGTGCAAGGGCGTATTTTAGCGGCTATATTTTTTGCACTCGCTATTATAATAAGTTACGCACTAATTTATGTGCTTGTAGGCTTTGTACTTGTGCCTATTATTTACTTATGGTCGATTATTGACGCAGCGCGTTATAGATCGCGAAGTTAACGGTTTTCAAGTTGAGTAAAATAGCGCCCATGTGGCGCTATTTTACTTTATATGTCCTGTGGTTTACGGGCGTTTACGTATATAATTACGCAATTAAAGATTTACAGGCAAACCCTATGGAATATCAATTTATTCGCGACCCTATTAGTGGGCTACGTATTAAAATAAGCAGTGAACACGCTATTATTGGTCGCTGGCTAAACGAAGAAATAGGCAAAGACAAAGTAGCCATGGTGCAAGCGCTTATTGCATCGGTGAGTTCAAGCTATGAGCCGCTAACGCTAAAAGGCCAAGAAATAGATTTAATATTAACGAAAGACGAAGCATTATTTGAAGCCCATGCGCTTCATCAAGACAGCGAAGACCTAATAGCGTATCAAGATGACGATTTAGCGCTTGAAGAAAATGGTTTAAGTAGTGGTTGTGGCTTTGAAGATTTCATTGATTTAATTGATTCATGGCATGAGTTTACGACGTCACGATAAACATAACTAGCACACTAATAAAAATATACAGCAATGCACAATCAGCATTTTATCTGTATTATTACACCAACGAACATTACGCCAATCAAAACGACAGGAACTGATATGTCTGCCAATTTAAACAAGCTAGTAGTGATGCTAGAAATGCAAAACGCCATGAATACTAAAGTACATGAGCAATGGTTTACTCAAGGGTTTGAATGGTACCGCGCTATTTGGGTTGAGTGTGCTGAAATGTTGGATCATCATGGTTGGAAATGGTGGAAAAAACAAACACCAGATACTGAACAAGTTATTTTAGAGTTGGTTGATATTTTTCATTTTGGTCTATCGCTTAGAATTGACGGCGAAACTAGCTACGAAGACTTAGCAAAGCAACTTGAAACTGAGCTTAGTAATGCTCAACAAGCTGATGACTTTAAACAAACACTAGAGATATTAGCGGCTTCTGCAGTTGCAGATAAAACGTTTAATGCAGGTGCCTTTGCCGGCTGTATGGCGCAAATGGGTATGGATATTGATGATTTATATCGCGGCTACGTAGGTAAAAACACGTTAAACTTTTTCCGCCAAGATCACGGTTACAAAGATGGTAGCTATATTAAAGAATGGAATGGGCAAGAAGATAACGAGCATTTAGTTGAAGTAGTTAAAAGCCTTGATACAGAACATGCAGATTTTGCAAAGTTAGTATATCAAGGGCTAGAAGCGCGTTACCCAAAAATTTAAGTCACGTAAGTTGAGTTAGATAATCTTACGATAGTCGGTAACACTTAGGTAATCGGCTATTTCGTTATGTGGTTGTTGGCTATCTGGGTTAGCAACTGCAAGTAAGTGCTCAATGCCGTATTCTCGTGCGGCATTCAAAACCGGCACACTGTCATCTACAAACAAAGTGCGCTGCTTATTAAATCCTAAGTCTTTTTGTACTTGGTGCCACAAACTTTGTTGCTCTTTACTTACTCCATATTCATGAGTCGACACTACGCCATCTAGGTAGTTATCAATCGCTGTATGCTCAAATTTAAGCATGACACTCTCAGGGTGGGCGTTGGTAAGTAAAATTAACTCTTTGCCTGCTTTTTTAAGCTCAGTTAAAAAATGAGGTACGTCTTCGCGCATTTTAATTAAATGCTGAGACTCTCGTTTAAGCTCCATTATAGGCAAGCTTAATTGCTGCTCCCAATAATCTAAACAATACCACTGTATTTGACCGCTCACAGCTTGATAGCGTTTTAAAATATCTGCTTTAGCTGCATCTAGGCTAATGCCCCTTGCTAATGCGTGTTGCGCAGGAATAACGTTAAGCCAAAAATGACTGTCGTAATGTAAATCGAGTAATGTTCCATCCATGTCGAGCAAAACGGTATCGATTTTTGACCAATTTAACATAGGAATTTCAACTTATAAGGTTTATTATTGAACTAACTGCCATGATAGCAAATTAACGCCAATGACACAGAAAAAGCACCCAACACCACCACAAATCCTCAGTAACAATGTTGTCGCTAAAAGCCGCCTGTTTACTGTGGAGTCTTTAGAGCTAAAGTTTTCTAATAACGAAGAGCGCCAGTATGAGCGAATTCGCGGCGGTGGCCGGGGAGCAGTGATGATTGTTCCGTTAAGTGCAGACAACGAATTACTACTTGTACGTGAATACTGTGCGGGCACAAACGATTACCAGTTAGGTTTTCCTAAAGGCTTAATCGATCCGGGCGAAACGCCAGAGCAAGCTGCTAACAGAGAGCTTAAAGAAGAAATTGGCTTTGGTGCTGAGTATTTTAAACCATTAAGAACAGTAACAATGGCGCCGAGTTACTTTAATGCCACTATGCATATTTTATTTGCTAAGCAATTATACCCACAAACCCTTATTGGCGACGAACCAGAGCCGCTTGTTGTTGTTAAGTGGCCATTAACTCAGTGGCAGTCATTATTAGACCAAGAAGATTTTACCGAAGCACGCAGTGTTGCAGCTTTGCTATTATTAGATAAGTATTTAGCGTCTGGAGCTGCCGATGAATAAATTAATCGAACCGTGTATTGAATTAGCTGAGCGTGCTGGCGATGCAATTATGGCCATTTATAAAAAAGGCGATATTGGCCAACAAGAGAAATCAGATAACACGCCTGTTACCAAAGCTGACTTAGCAGCAAATGACGTACTGGTTGCTGGATTAAAAATCTTAGCGCCCGATATCCCAATTATGTCGGAAGAAACACCTATACCAGCACTCGCCGACAGACAGGATTGGCAGCGTTATTGGTTACTCGATCCGATGGATGGTACAGGCGAGTTTATTTTAGAAAGTGGCGACTTTGCAGTAAACATTGCATTGATTGAAAATAATCATCCTGTGCTTGGCGTTATTCATTGGCCTGCAAAGGGTGTGACTTATTTTGCTACAGCTAAAAATGGTGCCTTTAAACGTGAAAACTCAATTGATAAGCAAATATCTGTAGCGCCACCAGAGAACTTGACGCTTGCAGTGAGTCGCCGCCAAAAAATAGAAGCGGTGAGTCAGTATTTAAATAGTCAGTTTACAACCATTGCTATTGGTTCGTGCTCATTAAAAGCTTGTACTGTTGCAGAGGGCAAAGCAGATTGTTTTTTAAGAATTGGTCCAACGGGAGAGTGGGATACAGGTGCTTCACAAGTTATTGTTGAAGAAGCTGGTGGGTGTATTACCGATGCAGAATTTAATCCGCTAACGTACAACCAACGCGAGAGTACTGAGAACCCTGACTTTATAGTGATGGGACATCCAGACTGGGAATGGCAAAAAATGATTAATCCGCATCAAAGGTTGAGTGCAGAATAGCAATTTGATTGCTTTTTGTTCGGTTAAACAACTTTAATTAGTTTAGGCCTTGCATTAAATGTTTATTCCTATATAGTAGCGCTCTCTTCAAGGCAGGCTCGTAAATATTACGAAAATGTTTTAAAGAAATTACAGGCGCGGGATGGAGCAGTCTGGTAGCTCGTCGGGCTCATAACCCGAAGGTCGTCGGTTCAAATCCGGCTCCCGCAACCAATTTTCTAATGTTGGTTACTGTAATAACTCTAGCTTAAGAGATAAAATAAAGTAGTCGATAGACTTAAAATATACAGGCGCGGGATGGAGCAGTCTGGTAGCTCGTCGGGCTCATAACCCGAAGGTCGTCGGTTCAAATCCGGCTCCCGCAACCAATTTTTTTATAAAAATTTAGTGTATTAGGTAGTTTTAAAAGGTCGTCGGTTCACTCTTCAC
The DNA here is from genome assembly GCF_000238395.3 of Pseudoalteromonas arctica A 37-1-2. Classification (GTDB taxonomy): domain Bacteria; phylum Pseudomonadota; class Gammaproteobacteria; order Enterobacterales; family Alteromonadaceae; genus Pseudoalteromonas; species Pseudoalteromonas arctica. The sequence goes on along the minus strand of NZ_CP011025.1, from coordinate 3,576,733 downwards.
CTTCACAGCTCCCGCAATAAATTTTTTAATTGGAAGCCAAGTTGTAATGTAAGCAACTTTAAACAAGTCTACAAATTTCAGGCGCGGGATGGAGCAGTCTGGTAGCTCGTCGGGCTCATAACCCGAAGGTCGTCGGTTCAAATCCGGCTCCCGCAACCACTGAAATTAAATACCTAAAAAAGTTAAAAACAAAATAACACTCTTTACTGAGTAATTTTTTGCGTCTGCAGTTTAATAAATTATTATGAATTTAAACTCACCGTTACTGCGCAAAACACTTTGCATAAGTAAGCGAAGGTCGTCGGTTCGCTTTTTACAAACTCAAGCTCCCGCAACCACCGAAATTAAATACCTAAAAAGTTAAAACAAAATAGCACTCTTTATCGAGTGATTTTTTGCGTCTGCAGTTTAATGAATTCCTATAATTATAAAACTCACCGTTACTACGCAAAATACTCTGCATAAGTAAGCGAAGGTCGTCGGTTCGCTTTTTACAAACCCAAGCTCCCGCAACCACTGAAATTAAATATCTAAAAATTTAAAACAAAATCGCACTCTTTATCGAGTGATTTTTGTGTCAGCAGTTTGATAAAATACCTTATATTCTGCTTTATTTAATGACTTTACTCTAATATCTGTGACGTTTAACAAATAACTTATTTTTTAAAAAAGAGTATTTTATGTTAAAACGGTTAAAAGATTTTAAGTAACAATACACATCACATGACAGAACTTTATCACTGGTTTGATTTAATAGGCATTGCGGTGTTTGCTGTGTCGGGCACTTTGCTAGCGTACGAAAAAAAAATGGATGGCTTTGGAGTCGTAGTTTTAGCGACGGTAACTGCTATTGGTGGTGGTACAGTGCGAGATCTAATTTTAGATGTTCCTGTGTTTTGGTTACACGATCAAAGTTACTTTTTTGCCATACTAGCTTCAGTATTTGTTACAACACGCCTTATAAATAAACAAAAGCCGATACCTCATTATATTTTACAAACAGCGGATGCGTTTGGTTTAGCTTTTTTTGCAGTAATGGGGGCGCAAAAAGCGCAGCTTGTTGGTATGCCCGATATGACAGCGGTAATTATGGCTGTAATTACAGGCTGCTTTGGTGGATTAATTCGAGACGTGCTTGCACGCGAGATCCCTATGCTATTAAAAGGTGAGCTTTACGCTATTACCTGTATAGCGGGTGGCACTGTTTATACGCTTGGCATTAGTTTTTCGTTAGTAACCGAAATGGCGATGGTATTAGGTATGTTAATGACCTTATTACTTCGTTTAGCTGCTATAAAATGGCAAATCACATTACACGTTTTTAAATATCCTGACTAAACTGGTGTAATCACACCATTTACTAGGATAAGGAATGTCGTTAGCTCGTATATTTTCTCGTGCTCAAGTGGGTATAAATGCCCCTGAAGTTATTGTAGAAGTTCACCTAGGAAATGGTTTACCCGCTTTTCATATAGTAGGCCTGCCCGAAGCGTCCGTTAAAGAATCAAAAGATAGAGTACGTAGCGCACTCGAAAACTCACAATTTGGTTTTCCCGATCAACGAATAACTGTAAATTTAGCCCCTGCTAAATTGATTTACATGTAATTCATAGGGGGGAGTTGTTCGATAATATATCATGAAGCTATATAAGTTTGCTGGTGGTCAAAATAGCCTAATAGCTATAATTTGTCTGCCTAACTCTAAAGCTCTGCTTATGCGCTATAAAAACTTTTTAAGTTTGCCCATTTATTCCCAATGTTTTTAATATAAGCTCTATTTGCTGCTGAATTATTTCAGCCGCTTTGCAATCTGCTTCCTTTTTTAAGTTTCGTTTAAGTCTTTTTAGACGAATATTAAATGATCTCCACTCTTTAAATGATAATCGCGTCTTCACTTTTTTATCTTCTATAAGTCTTTTCATAATCGCACCATAGTCATGAGTCATGAGTTGAATATTTGATATCTACATAGTCCTCTTTAAAGAGGTTACTTTTTTCAATATCACGAGCTTTGTTTAAATCATTAAGAATGACTTTTGAGTAAAATGAGATTGCTTCTATACCGTATACTTTTTGTAAAAGCTCTTTCTCATCATGAGAGACATATATGAGATTTGAGTCTAAATTCTCAAGTAATGAATTTATAGCGCTGTTGAGATCGGAATTATTCATTAATCTTAAAGCTCCATTTTTTGCACTGTTTGAAATTCGAAAACTAACTTTATTAACTCTTGGCTCTTTGCCTTGCTTTGGCCTTCCAATATTTTTTTTCATACTTTGATTGTTTATCTGAATATTTACATATGAATATTTAGCTGCTTACTTAGGCAGGCGTAATTCAAGCTAAAGTGAATATTGGCTAGTTCGCTTAATTATAAATAACGGACTACTTTAAAAAGGGCTAATTTATAACTTTACATACTGATTAAACGGACCAATACTTAACATACTGAATTAACGAACTAGTGCAAAGCCATGAAATGTTTCTTATATATGAGAGTATCGACTGTTCAACAAAATATTGAACGACAAGAGAAAGTGCTACTAGATTATGCCAAAGACAATAACTTAACTGTCAGCGACCGCTACTATTGGGAAAAAGAATCGGGTGCGAAACTAGAAAGGCCTCAGTTAATGGCATTATTGGATTTTGCACAAATAGGTGATGCAATCATAGTCGAGCAGGTTGACAGATTATCAAGGCTTAATGCGAGCGATTGGGAATTGTTGAAAGCTAAGATTAAAGAAAAAGATTTATTAATACTATCGCCAGAGTTACCTAGTATTACAGGTATGATAGATAAAGATAATAGGATTCTATCAATGATTGGTTCCTTCTTATCAGATCTAGTATTAGAACTATTGGTTTCAACTGCTCGTAAGGATCTTGAAGATAGAAAACGTAGATGCGATGAAGGTCGTAAAATAGCACAAGCGAAAGGTGTTAAAATGGGTCGTCCTACGAATATAGAGCTACAAAATAAGATCCGAGAATTGTTGCTTGATGGGATGTCATGGTCACGTATTCAAAAGTTATTATCATGTAGTCGTTCAACAATACAGAAAGTAAGAAAGAGTATTGATGATAGTGAGTTGAGTGAGTTGTGAAATGACTTTGGGGCTAAATTGAAGTATTTAACCTTTTATTTGGAGGACCTCTCTTTGAGTTCCTCTTCACTGCTCGCCATGGAATGAACGAGTGCAATCTTTCTAAATAATAGTCTGGATTATGTATACACGTGAAATGAAATAAATATATCAGAATTATCTGATTCATTATCCAAGTTGTGTAATCACTATTTTTGTCAAAGTTTCTTGCAATAAGATCAAAATAAGCATCTCTAAAGAAGGAAGAGACGTATCTTGGGTGCTTACTAACATTTTCCTTTAGAGAAATAACCATTTTCTCTAAAATATGTATATTGTTATAAAACTCTGAGTTCATCCGACTATTTGACAAGCTAAGTATCCGTTGTGATGAGCGGTTGCATGAAACTACATCGAAGAAGGCTATTACCCTTCCTCAAAATCAATAAATCAGTTTAGTGCTACATAAAAACAAGTAGGCAATCTAAACTCCAAAAATTATAAAATAAACTCAATTAAAAATTTGATAAACCTTATTAATATTTTAAATTTAACAAAACGTCTATCTATAAGTACTTTTTTATCTCTGTTTTTGGACCTCCAAATAAAAATAATTACGCTAAAGGTGCTCCATAAAACTATTGCTACGTGTGAAAAGTAATAATGAATTTCAAAGTTTGAAATCTTATACTCAACAAGTACCAACCAAAAGAGCAATTTCAATAAATTGATTAAAAATTTTCCTATTTTCCTCATGACTAAATCCTAGTTACGAGGAAAGGAATGCTGACTTATTAATTAACAGATACTAGCATTTTTAATATATGGGCAATAAAATATAAGTCAACCCGATATAAGAGTGGTTTGTACTAGAGGAGTATCTCGTAGATTGGGCTTATATGAGCCATAAAGGTGTTGCTTAAACTTTTTAAATTAGTTGTAATGGTATGGTAAAGCAGGGATAGCTTAGAAATAGCATCCCATCTAATTCTTTTAAAAGCCTTTCCCTATAAAATAACTGATCATTTATGCATTTAGACGATTACGTAGCCTAGACTGCTTCTTATAAATATCAAAACAGTATGTTTATTCTAGAAGTTTTATATAAAGAAAAGTTTTAGATATAACAGCACGGAATGATTTCGTGAGGATAGCTAGCGAAACGAATAACGCAAAAGTGGAGATGCCGAATATATGAATACGGTGAAAAAATTAAGAGAGTGTAATTATTGCAAAATATATAACCCAAGACACCATAAGTATTCACCCTCCTCAATCGAGAGCCGTCAAATTTAAAAATATAGTTCAATAGATGATGAAATATACCCAGAAATTTACAAAATAGGTGTTTTAGTGAAAAAGTATTCGTTTGCTAGTTTTTTGATTGTTGCTCTGACTTTTATGTCTCTATTAGCTATCTTCAAAGCAGAATCAGGTTTTTTTATAGGCAACATAATTCCAGAAATGATTGGGGTATGTATTGAACTTTTAATTATTATTTTTGTGCTCGAAAAATGGCAAAAGCAAGAAGAAAAGAATAAAAGCATCAAAGTAGAAAGGCGTTTGCGAGAATTTCTTATTTTCTTTTTAAAACATAACTTTAAAGATTTTCCAGAGTCTTGTCAGTTGGGGGATTTTTATGGGAAAAACCATCAGCAAAATCAAGAAAGCATCGATAATTTAATTAATCATATAGAGCAAAATGGTTTAAAAGAAAGTACTGTTTTACAGGTCCAAAGCTACTGTGAAAGTGAAAAAGAAATATTTAATAACTTAATTCCAGTAGCGTCAGATTTAACAAATGATCACTTTAAATCATGGGTGAGAATTGCGTTTTTTATGAATGCTATTTCTGCTAAAAGTGAAACGACAAGCCATGCTTCACTAAAAATCCTCCAAAATATAAAAAGATTTGATTATGAATCACATCATAGCGGTTTATATGTCGGTGCTGAGTGATATAAAGAACATAGCTGGCATATGTAAGCTTTGATTAACCTTATATTTGAGGTAAGAAGTTAAGTTATAGTTTATTAACTCAGTACAAACCATTTAAGCTTTTTCTAGATATCAAATAAGTTTTTTTGAGTAGACTTGTATTTATTTGCGTCAGCATGACTAACTAATTCGACCTTTTGCCCTAATAAAGAGAAGTTTTCTATATTTAACGGTTTAACGTATAAAAAACTTTCTTTATTATGATTTCTAATTTGTAAACGCAATTCCATTAATAAGCGCCCTAGGGCATTCACACCTTGATATATATTATTTCCATGTGGTTTAGCACCCCAAAAGTCATCTTTAGATGAGACCTCCACAATATCAATACTATTAGTACTAAGTAATATCTTAGAAAAAACATCCCAATTTTGAGCTAGCTTAACTCTAAGAACCCATTTCATGATAAGAATACGAACATCCATCCAATCATCTCTTGTATTTCCTATATGAGGTTTTGTGACCTTTTTGGCAATCATTGGACTACTTTGTTCGATAATTTTACTTTGTAGCTCAGGATAGCTAGGAAATCTACAAGCCTGATACAGCGCTTCTGCGCTTCTTATTGGGGTATTGTTAACAACAAGGGGAAAGCCCGAACACATGTTAGATAATTCCCCCCATTTTTCGTTAGTAACTTTAAATGAGGCTACATTTTTTGAGTTATACTGCCTAGTATTGGCATGGTTCATGTTAGCCCTTATAGGTATCTCTTTGTAGTAATGGATACCATTTACTAAATGGGTGATAAGAGGGGGCTTCAGGATCTCCCCACCAAAATACTAATGGGTTATTGTTAGGGCAGTTTCTAAAGTTAAATATTGTTGATCCGAAACCAAATAGGTCAAATTTGTGATATCCAAGGGGTTTAATTAATGAGTTATTATTTTTCGGAAAACTCATTATTTTTAAGCCATACTTTAAAATTATTTTTTCATACTCTTCACGTCTAGGGCGAGAAAAAACTCTATTTTTAATACCGTTTTCAACTCTGTATTTTGGAGATACATTAATTTCTTGCACATAGTCTTTAATTTTAGAATCGCTTTCTACATCAGATGTCGGCCAAAATATTTCAGAGTAATCTTTTCTAGACAGCCTATTTTCGAATATATTGGTGCCATAAGTACTAAATACAAATTTGATGTTTAAAGATACATCTTGAACTAGTTTATCTAACCTAGTTTTTAAGCTATGTTGACCGTATACATACCAGCCAATAGTAGCAATATGAACAACGCAATTATTAGGACGTGTTGATTGTAGCCAGTCTCTTATATCAGTAAAAATTCTATTTCCAGTGAAAATAAAGTCGTCAATGTATAAGTAATTATTTGCACCAGCATTGATTATGCCTTCAACATTAAAATTCTTCGAAAGTTTATCAATGAAAATTTCGTTTAGCTCACTTTGACTATTACCTTGTTTTTGAATTTGAAGTATCGAAACGTGGTCCCAAAAATCTTTCTGGTCTTTTCCGTATATGCCATCGTAAGATATTACAGTATCAGCGAACTCATGAAATTTCTCAATTGTGATAAAGTTTTTTCTTAAAATTCGATTGGTTTCAAGTAGTACAATTTCCTGTTCATGGTCTTCGAACTGGTTAATCCATCGTTGGACATGCTCTTGGTCGTAGTTACCAAATTCATTATTTCTATAATCTTTAATTATTTTGGATATACTTAAGCACAAACTTTCATTAGTTGTCATAAAATCCCTTTGACAGTATTTTTTTAGTTTGGTGCATTATTTATACACCAATTATGTTTTTTCTTTTTTCCAGCATATTGAACAGCCAAGTTATTATCAAGTAATTGTTTCGATAATAGTACACCATCTACATACACATCAGCTACTATTCTAAAGTACTTACCACGTTGAACATTTTTTAAAACTATTACTTTAGCTTCTCTTAATTTTTGAACCGAAAATTGCTTTGCTTTTCTAGCTAAGATTTTCTCTTTAACACACTTAGTACGAATTTCTGGCGTATCCACATTAGCTACACGAATACTTATGTTTTCACCAAAAATTCGGGGCATATCACCATCAAGGTTAACTCTAAACGTGTCTCCATCGTAAATACTTACAATTTCCGACACAATTAATTCACCATAAGTTTTTGCTGATAAAATTGGGCTGAATAGAAATATTAAAGTGAAAATAGTGAGTTTCATAGCAATCCTGGATTATGGAAAGTATGAGTGTAGCAGACGCATTCATCTGTATTGGTTGTTCGATTAAAACACCGATTGATATACAAAAAGTGTAATTTCTGGAGGGGAAATTGATGTTTATATTATGGCCTTTCGGCTTAGTTTTGCTGCTACGCACCAATCCAAAATTAATTGGTTTTGTGAGTATATTAATAGTTAACTTACTACATTAATTGAGAGAACTAGTTACTTGCAATGGCCTTTAGGTCTTGCGCCTCGTAAGAGGCTGTATAGTGAATAGAACAGTCACTAGTTTATACATGATATAGCTTCGCAACTGCGCTACTACGTAGCTTGTAAATAACTGATTTTGGTAATTTGTATCATTTAAAAAGAACTATATTGCATTTAATATTCTATTCCTTATTGTTAATTATTCCTTTCGATTTTTGCCCCACTTTTTGTAATATAGTTCTTTATTAGAACCGTCTTACAAAAAGTGGGGCAAACGGTATTTATTAACAATTCATAAGAATATTTTGAACACTAACATCAAAATGTTCAATACTAGCCATAACTGGCTCTTCAATTTTAACATTAACAGTAGAGTTACCCATTAAAATAGATTCTATTTCATCATCAATAAACATTTCACTTTTCGATTCACATTTAACTATTTTTGTACTGTCTGTTTTATTACCAAGCATAATATCTAAAATGCTGTCCTCTATATAATAATCTCTCTTTGCAACTGGTTTTAGAATTCTTTCAACCGCTTCAATAGGTGGTGTTTTAATTACTTCATCACCACCACCACGGGTATTAATATCATTAACCAGTTTAGCTATAGCCTTACCTTTCAGGTCTTTAGCTTGCACTAAGAACTCATTTAAACCGACTTTTTCAGCAGCCTTTTTAATATTATCCGATTTAACTAGTTTCTTAGCTTTACGAGCAATTGTATTTACAGCTTTCAATAATAGCTTTTCTTGTTTTTCCTCATTTTTAAAATATTCGATAACAGTTAAAACTTGCCCATTAAATTTTTGAATCATTTTTTCGACATTTTCTGAGCCGTGTTTTTCACGTAAACGAGTTAGTTTTACATAATGAGAATTACTTAATCCACGGTCGGCATACTTTTGATTAGATTCTTTAAAAGCATCTTCTGCTATTACGTCAGCATTACCTAACAGTTCATCATTAACATTATTCGTGAACACATCAGGATAATATTTTGAAAGACGTTTTAAGACCAACACAGCAATTTTGTAATCAGGTAAAATCAACGTATACGGTACTTTTTGTGTTTTACGAATAGCGGTTCTACCCACGTTTTGAATTACAGGTGCAATGGTTACATTTTCAAAGATCTGTTCGTCAGTCATTTTGTAAACCATTTTATAGAACTCTTTATCATTGTTCATAATAGTGTTGATACCAAACAACAAACTTACGTCACAATCCATTAAATCGTTTCTACCACGTGTATCAATATCTGTTTCTACAAATGGAACTTTAAGATCATTAAATAATTCTCTTGAACGTTTGTTACAAGCTATGTGTATTTTACTAAAGTTACTTTTAGACTGTTCAAGATAGTTTATTATTCTTTTAGAGACTGAGCCTTCTGTCGCACTATTAATAGCTTTACCGATTTTGTATGATTCACGTCCAGCGATAAGAGCAATTTTTAACATAGGCTTACCATTAACATCTAAAAGAAACTTTTCACCACGGTTAACAGAATCATATTGTAAAAGAGAATAATCATACTCTATACCTTGACTGAGCCAATCAAACACAGCTAAGTTATCATTTTTAACGTTTTCAGAAACTGCATAAACCTTTTTGAATGATTCAACAACTCTTAATGATAATTTAGTAGACAATAAAACATCATACTGACCATGTCTGTTTTTATTAACGAACAATAGTAAATCATTGTTTTTCTGTAAAATGTATACGTCAATAACACTTTTAACTTTCTCATAAAAAGCTTGATTAACAACGTTAAAGCTAGCTAATTGTTGTTTATAATTCGTCTTTAATGAATCAACAATAAACAGCGTTGATTTATCGCTTTGCTCTACATTTTTAAGATTAAAGAACGATTTAAGAGAATTAACATCTGTTGAGTTGTAGCTTTTTAATATAACTTTTTTAGTTATAGAACTATTATCATCATCAAAGAAAATAACAGAATTATTTTTTTCTACTGAACCATTATTCAATAGTCTTACAGCTTGGTTACATACGAATACACAGCCGCCAGTTGAATACAATTGACCAACAACATTATTGAACATTGAAGTTACTGTTGTATCTGAGTCTTTTTCTATAGTTGATACACGTTTAATACGATTCAATAATGTTTGTAACTCTTCTTTTAACTCTAAACACTCACACACCTGAACATACTCGTTGATGAGCTCTTCTAACTCTTTAGATCTTTCAACTTGAGTTCGTATAGTATGAACGCCATAAACAACAAGCTCTCCACAGAGCATGTGGACAATTGCTAATTTGAGTGCTTCCAAAGTCTTACCAGTTCCTACAAAAGCGTCAATTAATGATAATTTATTTTCATTCTTCACGTGGCTCGTTGAGTCGATAAGCGTGTGATAGCCGCACAGCTTATGTAGAGTGTTGATTTCTTCTGTATAAATATTATTGTGGGATTTTTTAGAAAAGGGTTGCGTTGTGGTGGCGTCAACCTTTTTTTGTACGTGCTCTTCTATAACAGTAAATGGTGCTCCCAATTTTGTAATTTTATTATTCGTAATTGTATTCATTATGTTTACCTATTTTTCAATTCGCCCCCTTATGCAGGCAGTTTATGTTTTAATTGTTGCTGTAAATCAATTCGATTTACTCATATTCTATCTTCAGTTTAGTGCTTTAAGCTTTTCTAAATTTCTCAATATCGTTGGCTCGCTCACTTTATAGTGCCTTGATAATTCAGCCTTACTATATCTGCCACTTTCCCATTTAGCTTTAAGCTCCATGAGCTTACTTAAATTTTTAAAAACGTGATTGTATGTCTTCATATATCCACCTTTACTTCTTACGATATTCGTAAGGTTTAAATAAAAAAAACTCACTAAATTTAGTGAGTACTCATGTATATATATAAAAGTTTTTTCTCTACAAAGACCTTTTTAGAATAAATAATAAGCAATCAGTGCCTTTTTTTGTAATAAATTGTAATTTTTGGAATTAATATTCTATAAAGCCGCACATTTCGATTTATTTATCTATTCTATCATTTTAAATTGGTTTTTTCATCTTTTGAAGTCAACTTTAATGTGGAATAAGCATAATTAATTTCTTTTATAGGTGTAGGTAACTAAGACTCTGTTTACTATGCGTATATTTAAGTGTAATGTGAATTTTCTGTATTTATAAACTACATAGCATGGAGGCCTAATGTCACTAATTAATGATTTTAAAATTTTACAAAATAGATGTATTAAATATTACGAACTATTAGCTAAAGAAATTCCGCTAGATAAGCCCCAAGAAAGCGATTCAGCAAAAGCTCGCTTCGGTTTTTACTTATTTATGTTAGAAAATATATGTAATGTTAAAGATGTTTCTGAACAGATAGAGTTAATTACTGATCTTGATTTTAATAGGGGTCTTTATGGTACAGGCGATGATGATTGGGGGGTCGATGCTGTTTATATAGATGATGATAATAAAAGCATAAACCTATTTAACTTTAAATATAGAGAAAAGTTTCACCCTACAAAGTCTCAAGCAGTGAATGAGACAATTTTGAGTGCGAAATTTGTAAATTCAATTACCAATGAGCAAACCACTGGACTATCAGGAAAAGTTAAAGAAAAAGCTCTAGAAGTTATAGATTGTTTAAATAGCAGTCAAATTTGGGAGTTTAAGCTATACGTTGTAAGTAATGAGGTAGAGCCTGTAGCAGCTGATCATGAACACTTAGGTATATTAAGAGATGCATATGGGCTTGAGATTATACCTATTGCTTTACCATATATATCCCAAATGATGTCGATTAGACCAACACCTATTAACGCTAAATTAGTCTTAGATGAAGATGCTCTAATGTCTTATGAAGAGCATCAACTATCCTCGTCGAAGTCATATATTACTAGATTACGTAGTAGTGAGATTGTTCGAGTTACATGTAATGATGCCACGTTTAGGGACAAGTACGACATTGAGGATTTATCATTATTAACGAATGTAAAATTAGACTTTGGAGTACTTTTTGATAATGTTAGAGGGTTTGTTCTACGGTCTAAGTATAATGGAAATATTACAACGTCATTGAAAGAAGAGCCAAATAAATTTTTCATGTATAACAATGGGATAACTATTGTAGCTAAGTCTATTCAAGTTAGATCTATTAATGGTGGCAAGAAATTTATACTTGAATTGAATGATTTTCAAATATTAAATGGAGGTCAAACTGTTAGAACTATTCATAATTTTAACTCTGAAGATACATCAATAATTAGTGACTATTTATCAAAAAGTGAAGTCCTTGTAAGAATATTTAATACAAGTAATGATGAAGCAATTGCAGTAAATAAGATTGCAGAATACACGAACAGTCAAAATGCGATTTCTAGTATTGATTTAAAGTCCTTAAGCTCAGAACAAATCACTTTAGAACAGTACCTTGAAGACTATGGTATTATTTACTCTAGAAAAACGGGTGATATTGGAAAATCTGATACTAAAGAATATAAACATAAAATTGCGATGGATAAATTTGGACAAATTTTATTTGCCACTCAAGGTTTTCCCGAAAAAGCTTCAAATGAGAAACAACACATCTTTGGCAAATATTATAATCAAGTCTTTATTGATTCGTTTGATATAACTGAAGCTCCAGATATTATTGATAAGTACTTTGAAGTTTTGAGTTTGTATAATTTAGCTAAGAAAAATGGCATAACGCCTTTAGAGCTTAAGTATTATTACACCATGTACATTAGTAAAAAGCGGCCTCAATTCGATTTAAAAGATATCATAGGCTTTTTAGAAACAGTTATTGATACGTATGATGCGCCTAGTGAAATGTCAATTCCGCGAAGAATGATTCAATTAAAATTTAAAAATTATGTTGATTCGAAGCTTGATGAAATTGATGATTAACTAAAAAATAAAAGCCCATGAAGTCAATCGAGTGGGCTTATTTATGTGTGTATTTCATTGATATAAGGTGAGTAATTAAAGACTGTTTTAGCATTAAAGTATTAGTTGAATCGCAGTCGCATTAAGAGGGTGTAGCAAGTTGCTTATAATTCTTAATGTTTAAAAATAAAATTGTATTTATTTTTTTTAGTCTGAGCTTTTTGTCTGAAATAATCAAAATGCTATTTCGTCCATTGTTTTTCGTAATGAACTCAATTTTATGTATCATTCCTCGCTTCTCAAAAAAAGCTATACAGTACGCTTTATGCTTTTGCCATTGTTTTTCAGACAATCCACTGTTTATAGCGAATGAGCTTTTTAAAATAAAATATCCATAACTTTTTAGATAATTATTTATATGGCTGACTGCTTTGTCACAGGCCATAATAGTTCTTTCGTGGCTGAATAATGTCAGTAATGAAGGGTTTATTTTATCTATATGTATTACATGTTTTTTGTTTTCTAGTTCTTCTCTGGTAAATGTTACTAATGAAAAGTCAGGATCTTCTTTCATGGGGGCATACAAATTATCTTCGATATTATTAAAAATGTGCAGGAAACTGCCCATTCTTCTTCCTTTAGATTTATTTTGAATAGGAAAATAGCATGCTTTAAATTCTCCGCTTTCAAACTCAATGCTGATTAATCCATTCTTATCTAAGGTAATTCGTTTTATTATTTTATATATCTTGTTTCCATTTTCTAGATTTTGCTCACTTGTACCATTTAATAACTGATCTTTTATCTTCCTAATTTCATTAGGAATCATATTCCGTTCTTCGATTGTTCGAGAACTTATAAATTTCTGACCATTAACTTCATCTAATAACTTTTGTTTTTTTTCTATAGCCTTCTTTGACTCTATTATTTTTGGAGCGAACTTATCACCGTATGCTAGAGGGTGATCCTCTACAAGTTTCAGCATATTATTTATGCTTTCCTGAAGCTCCGTTATTTCACCATTTAATTTGTTTGATTCTATCTCACGATTTTTTGAATTTTTATCTGTGTCTTTTTTATAAACATCTCCTGTTACAGCGTCAGTAACTACACGATTCAAAACGTAAATTTGCTCCATATTTCGACATGATATTTGATCAATACAACCATAATATATTGGTTGTGTGGCATTTTTCCCATATATGACGGTTAATGGTTTGCCACATGAGCAATACAACCGTTGCCTTCCCGATAATAAGCTATAGTATTTTTGACCTTCAGATCTGAGTTTAATGGAACGCTTTCTAGTTTCCTGTAGGCCTAGCCATTCATTTTTTGTGCAAACCGCAGGATAATATTCATTCAAAATATATTCTTTCTTGGGGTATGTTTCTCCGAAGCCATCATATATAACTTTTTGCGTTCTATCTTGAACCTTCAAAATACAGTTACCGTAAAGAGTATGGCTCTTGAGATAGTCTTTTAGCCATTGCTTTGTTCTTGAAATATTATGCTTTTCATTAACCACTCTGATAATTTTGTGAAGACCGCTTCCGTTTAAAGCAAGAGCGATAATCTCTTTTGCTACATCAAAATTCTTAGGATGCTTTACTACTACCTTACTTTTATCTTCACCTACTAGCTGGCAGTGAAAAGGGATGCTTTTTCCGTGATGTAAAGGAGCATTATTTAAGCCTCGTATGCCATCATTGAATTGGGTAATTCGCTTTAATATATAATCGTTATTTAATGCTGCTTTTTTACTGCTTTCCTCGAATGCACTATTAAACCCAATCACGCTAACTATTGCATCGACGACCTTATTGCTGCTCTCACCACCATATAATTTATTATCCATAGTGGTGTAAAACCGAACACCTTTATGTAATAAATCGGTGAAAATACTATTTACTTTATATAGTGAGCCTCGTGAAAATCTATCTAGCGCTCTTAAGATGATAAGGTCATTTCTTTTAACTATCTCTAATAAGTCTTTTAATTTTCCTGTTTTCAAGTTACTACCAGAAAAGCCTGAGACCCCTTCATCAACAGTTATTAACTCTGATAATTCACAACCATGCTCAGATGCTATTTGCTTTGCTTTCTTGAGGTCAGTTTGTATTTCAATAGATGTACCTATAGTTTGCTTATCGCTGCTGACGCGCCCATAGATGAAAGCTGTTGGTTTCATTTTTAATTCTATAATCTTGGTTAATTTAAATATTATCCCATTACATTGCAGGTAAATCAATTTAGCCCCTGCCGATTTGCCAAAAGATGGCGGACGGTTTGATCTTGCTATTGCGGTGGGTATTTTAGTCGCCTCTGGGCAAATAGTGTGTCCTGATATTCACAAGTACGAGTTTTATGGTGAGCTTGCTCTTAATGGTGAGGTGCGTGGTGTAAACGCTATTTTACCTTCGGTACTTGCTGCAAAAGAGCAAGATCGTTGCTGCTTTTTACCTCTTGCAAACGACAGCCTAGCAAGCCTAGTTAATGGCGTTAAACGCAAAGCCGTAAGCTCTATTCAAGAAGTGTGGGGGGATTTACTTAATCAACAACCCTTACCATTAAATATAGAATATCCCGACTGCACACAAGCCCCTGACTTTTTACTTGATTTAAGCGATGTGAAAGGTCAGCCCGGTGCAAAGCGTGTACTCGAAATTGCTGCAGCTGGCGGGCATAATTTATTATTTTTAGGTCCTCCAGGTACTGGTAAATCGATGCTGGCCCAGCGAATGGCAACTATAATGCCTACTATGTCGGACGATGAAGCTATTTCGACAGCTGCGCTTTACTCTATTATTGGGCAATCCATAGATTTAACTAATTGGCGACAGCGGCCATTTCGTAATCCACATCATACTTGTTCAGCTGTTGCCTTGGTGGGGGGCTCTTCGAATCCCAAACCTGGTGAAATTTCTCTGGCACATAACGGTGTGCTCTTCTTAGATGAGTTACCGGAATTTGAGCGTAAGGTACTTGATTCACTGCGTGAGCCAATGGAAACCGGTACAGTTACTATTTCACGTGCAGCTAGGCAAATGGAGTTTCCGGCGCAGTTTCAGCTTATTACAGCATTAAATCCAAGCCCAACAGGGAGTCATACAGATAAGCGGGCAACTCCCGATCAAGTTATGCGTTATTTATCGCGCGTGTCGGGGCCTTTTATTGACCGTATTGATTTGCAAATAGAACTACCTCGTTTAACGAGTGTTGAACTACAAAGTACTCAGCCGGAGGAAAGTAGTGCTGAGGTTAGAGCAAGAGTTGAAACGGCTTATTATCTACAACTAAAACGTCAAGGTAAGGTTAATGCGAGGCTTAATAATAAAGAAATGAGTGTGCACTGTGTACTGGCGCCAGCAGAGTTGCAGTTTTTAGCCAGAGCAAGCGAGAAGTTGTCTTTATCGCCACGCTCTTATCATAGAGTGATTAAAGTGGCGCGGACTATTAGTGATTTAAAAGGCGCTGAAAACATTAGTTTAAATGAGCTTAAAGAGGCACTTAATTACCGCGCATTTGAGCGCCTTATTGCGCAATTAACTAAGTATTAAATAGAAAGCATATACCCTTTACCGCGTACGGTAACAATGCGTTTTTGATCTTTTTCGTCATTTAATTTTTTACGTAAACGACCAATCAGCACATCAACAGTACGATCGTTTGGACTCCAATCGGGCTGGCCTATTTCTTCTGATATTTTTTCACGGGATGTGGCTTTACCCGCATTACTAATTAAGCAAATAAGCACTTTATGTTCGGCTTCAGTTAAGCGTGATTCAACGCCTGCAGCAGTAATTAGTGTGCGGTTATCGGGGTGAAGCTTAAAGTCAGCATACTCTATAAATTCTTCGCTTTCGTCGTCTTCTAGGTTAACGGCAACACGCTTATAGAGCGCGCGCATGCGAAGTTCTAACTCAAGTAAATCGACGGGCTTACAAATATAGTCATCAGCACCTTGTGCAAGGCCTGCAATACGATCGGCTTGGGAGTCGCGGCTCGATAATACAATAACGCCAATATCGGTAAGTGTGTTTAATTCTTTTGCCAGCTGAAGCCCATCACGCTTTGGCAAAACAATGTCAATTATGGCTAATGATATAGCACCGCGCAGGTTTACCCGCTGCCTTACAATGTTAAGTGCATCAGCGCCAGTTGGGTCTACCTCTATTGTAAATTCGGTATCTGCAAAGTGATTTTGGATGCGTTTAACGAGTAATTCATCATCTTCAACCAATAAAACATTAATAGCCATAGTACTTTATTTTGAATGCTTATAGCTCTGTATGGTAGCACCATTAGGTAAATGCTGAGAAGGGGGTTTATTAGTTTTAAGTAACTTAATATTTCAAAGGTGTATAAGACGTTATTAGAGGATGAGGTTAGCACCTTTAAACTAATTAAAAGGTGCTAAATAATTAATACTACTATTAATAAATCTGTATTAAGTCGTTATTTTAAAGGTTCAGGCTCAGTTATTTTTATACATTGAGTCCCACCATTGAGGTTCATCTTTTAGCTTTTTATCAAAGTATGCGAGCATGGTGTTCCACCAATCAAATCGTTTATCGCGTGCAAAAATTTGGTGGTCGGCGCCTTTGTATTCGATTAACTCTACGTCCTTATTAAGCAGTTTAAGCGCAGTGTACATTGTTAAGCTTTCGCCAACAGGTACATTGGTATCACTATCACCATGAAGAAGTAGCATAGGTGTTGTTACTTTGTCGGCATGAAATACAGGGCTATGTTGGCTGTAAAGCTCAGGGTTATTCCATGGGAAGCTATTTTTTGATGCTTCGCCAGAATATAAGTAGCCCCACCAACCTTCACCCCAATACGAGGTAATATTAGAAATACCCGCATGAGCTATTGAAGCACTAAATATATCGGTTTTAGTTGCCAATAACATGGTCATGAAGCCACCGTATGATGCCCCTAAATTTCCTACCTTTTCACTATCAACATAGTTGTATTTCTTTAAAAAGGCTTGCGTGCCTTCGATAATATCGTCTGCAGTGTAGTCGCCCCAGGCATTAACATGCTGCGCTGAAAACTTTTGTCCAAACCCTGTTGCGCCAGTAGGCTGTACTACATAAACAACGTAGCCATTTTCTGCCCATAAGTTAAACGGATAACGACCTGTAAAACCACGCGTAACTGGTGAAGTGCCGCCGTAGTAATACACGAGCGCCGGGTGCTTTTTAGTTTTATCTAAATTGCTAGGAATATAAACGCGGCCAGTTATTTCAACCCCATGTTTATTTTTAAAATTAAACTCCTCCAATGTAGGGAGTCGTGTATTTGCATAGCTACTTGGTTTTGAATCCCATATTAAATCTGTTTTATTTTTACTTACGTTAAGGCGTTTTAGCTGTTGTGGCGCTAAAGCGTTAGTGCCACTTAATAAAATTTCGGTATTACGGTCGTGTGAGTAACTAAATTGTTCAACAATATCCAATCCTGTATTTAACTTTTTAAAGCGCTGTTTACTTAAATCAAATAGGTAAAGCGGTTGAGTGTCTTGCTCTGTTACTTTAATGAGCGCATCGCCGTTTTCTAAAACGTGCAGTTGGCCAATAGCAGAATCGAATTGTTTACTAAGTGCTTTTACGTTTTTACCGCCTTCAGTAAGTAGGTAAAGTTGCCCGTCGTAGTTATTAGCAAGCATTGCTTTTGGTAGAGCTCTGCCTGCGCCATTTTTAAAGTCAGGGCCTGCAACTACATAAATATCTTTATTTGCGTATTTGGCTAAATTAAACGTTTTGATTTTAAATCGAGTTCGACTAACTCTGTTTCAGGGTGGGTTGATGCTTGCATTGCCATTACTGGGCGGCTCATTAATATTTTGCCACGGTTACTATTTGAATCTTCAAGGCTGTAAGAAAGAGGACCTTGGCTAAGTGCTTTTGTTAAACCACTTTTAGTATCAAGCATGTAAATTTGGCTGGTGGTACGTGCATACGACCAACGATCTTGTAGACCTTTATAGTGCTTGGTTAAGCTGTTAGTGCTCTCAGGTGATTTAGACCAGCTAAACAAAAGACTGGTGTCGTTATAAAAGGTAAAGCCATTGGCTCCTTCTAAATCGTTTGCTAATGTTTTTATTGAGAAGTTTTTACGGCTAAGTTGTTTAAGCTCACCATTTAACAAATACACTAAATATTGGTTATCTGGACTCCAAATAATGTTACTTGGTTGGCCTGCTTCGAAGCGATAAAGCGTTTGATTATCTGAATCTTTAAGTACAGTAACTGTATTTGCTTGGTTTTGTGTTTTATCGCTATAAGTGCGAGTAGTAGTAACGTACTGCTTAGCATTAGGTGCGAGTGATAATTGGCTGATTGTAGGGGCATCAAACAATTGTTTTGCAGATAAGCGTTTTGTTTTTGAGGCGCTAAGCGTAATTTTATCAACGTCGCTTTTAGGTGCAAAATCAAGCATTACATCGTGCCAATTAGCTACTTGTTGGGCTACTATTAAAATAGAGTGAGTACTGTTATTTAAAGCTAACTTATAGCTATTTTTATCGCCTGTTTGTAGTTCGCCATTAATAAATAACTGACCTTGCTCAATCCCTTTTAAGGTAAGCGTACCTTGTGTAAAGCGGGTAGTTTCAATATTAAATTTTAGTGCCTGTAACCCACCTAAAGTGAGCGCATTGATTTTATTAAACGGCTGCCAGTTTTGTTTTTTCCCAAATACAGAAAAACTATCTGAGTCTGCTTGTAGTTGCGGCAATAGGTTGTTAATAATCGCACTGCCATGAGGTGTCTGAAAAGGCTTTAACTGCATATCTTCGGCAAGTGGGCCGATAAACTGAATTTTTGATTTATCCAATGGTGCAGCTATTGCAGCAAAGCTTAAGCTGCTAAGCGTAAAAAGAGTCGCTGCGTACTTAAATAGCTTATTTTGATGACACCATGGTGCGCTAAATTTCATTATTATGCCTATTATTATTGGAAGTTTGGCCAAATATAGCATGTATTGATACCATGCTCACATATCCAATATAGAGGAGAGAAAGTGACTTTACTGATAGTTTATATGGTAGTGGCGATTGTTATTTCGTTTTTATGTTCTGTGATGGAGGCTGTGTTATTAAGTATTTCGCCCAGCTATGTTGCATCACTTAGGAAAGATCATCCTGAGCTTGCTAAACAGCTCGAAAAACTTAAAAACAATATAGATCAGCCTTTAGCTGCTATTTTAACTTTAAATACGGTTGCCCATACTGCGGGTGCTGCTGGGGTAGGCGCACAGGCAGCTGTCGTGTTTTCCGATGCGGCTGTAGGTATTGCATCAGCCATTATGACATTCCTCGTATTAATTCTTTCTGAAATTATTCCTAAAACCTTGGGGGCTAATTACTGGCGAGCTCTAACGCCAAGTGTTACTTACGCTTTGAGGTTTTTAGTTATATTGCTAAAGCCTTTTGTATGGTTTGCACAAAAGCTAACAAATTTAATGGGGCCAAAGCACGATGAGGCATACTATATTCGTCAAGAGATAGAGGCAATGGCTGATATAGGTACGGAGTCGGGTGCATTACATCAGGATGAGTCCGAAATAATTCGTAATTTATTGCATTTTAGACATGCAAAATTATGCGACTTAATGACGCCTCGAACTGTAATTTTTAAAATCCACAAAGACTTAACAGTAAATCAGTATTTAAACGATCACGGCTCGTCGTCATTTTCTCGTATATTGGTATTTGATAAAGACAGCGACGATATTGTTGGGTTTGTGCATAAAAACGATATTATGCTGGCATTTCACCGTTTAGGTACCGATTACAAAATTAGCAAATTGATTAAGCCTATTTATACGGTGCCGAGTTCTCAAAATGTATCGTCGTTACTGCAAACTCTTTTAACAAAGCGCACGCATATATGCCTAGTTGTAGATGAGTACGGTGACGTGCAAGGTATTGTAACGCTAGAGGATATGATTGAAGCTTTAATGGGGCTAGAGATTGTAGATGAGCGTGACCAATCTACTAACATGCGCGCAGTAGCAAGGCAGCGTTGGCACAAACGTTTAGCAAGTAGTGCGCATATAGTTAGTGAAGAAGATAAACACACTCGGGGTGATAATTAGCTAACAGGCCCCGAGTAAATATTAGTACCGCTTTAAGCGGGGCTGCCATCAGTTTTTAGCCAATCTTTAGCCCAAGATATAAATTCGTCTTGTGGTTTAGGGCGACTAAATAAAAAACCTTGTATGGCTAGGTTTCTTCTATAGTGCCTTAAATAATTGAGCTCTTCTGGGCGTTCAACGCCTTCTGCCACTAAATCTAAATTATCTTTACTCGTAATATTAAATAACGAACTTACAACCACTTGAGAAAATAAATCTGTTTCTATATGGCTAATGAGTGAACGGTCTATTTTAATTTCAGTAAAAGGAAGGTTTCGAAGCTGGTTCATATTAGTAAAGCCAACACCAAAGTCGTCTAGCGATATACCAAAGCCATGCATTCTTAATCTGTTTAGTGTTTCTAATTGCATGAGACTTGAGAGTGCATGTTGTTCTGTTATTTCTATAATTATATTACTAGGCGTGAGTTGGTTTAGTTCTAAAATGAGTAGTAATTTATTAGGACAGTTTAGATCGTCGAGCTGAGTTGGCGATAAGTTAAATGCCATCTTAAAATCATGACCTAATTGTGATTTCATATTTTTGAATTCGCTGGTGGCCTTTTCAAAAAGAGAAAATGTAATTTGATTAATTAAGTTGTGTTTTTCGGCTGTGTTTATAAAACGGTTAGGTAAAATAATATTGCCGTCTTTACTTGATAAAATACGCGCTAATACTTCAACACTTTCAATTTTATTGTTATCAGCGTTTATTTTTGGTTGATAAAAAGGCGTTATTTCATCGTTTTTTAATGCATTAATAAGCTCATCTTTTGAAATGGCTGACTCTTTTAATAAAGTGTGACTGTTTAATTGCGCCACTTTAGTAAGTAATCTACTTACCTGAGACAGTTGCACTGGCTTTGAAATATTACCAATGAGGTGAGCATTATGTTGTTTTGCGAGGCTGGCAGCTAAACTAATAACTTTATGATCCATTTCAGAAACAATAATTATCCCGCCTTGATAATGTGACTCTCCTAAATGACGGATTAATTCCATGCCGTCCATTTCGGGCATATTGAGATCAGTAAAAATAGCATCAAAATAGTTAATATCCTCTCTTACTTTTTCAAGAGCTTCTTTTGCACTCAAGCACGTAGTTATAGTGTTAGACATACCCAATTCGTTGAGTATGGCTTCCATAACGATCAAAATTGCTTTTGAGTCGTCAACAACTAAAATGTTAGGCACTATTTTGTTCACTGTTATCCCTTTCAATGTATAGTTTATGATTACTATAAAAGTAGTAGTGTTTTTTTACTTTGTCAGTATCAAACGCTTTTATTTTGAAAATAGTTACCGAGCACCTTTACTCGTGTTTTTAAGTTGATTAGGTATACTAGCGCCATTGTTTTAAACGGTCTTAATTATGATAAGAATAGATCTTACTTTAGCCGAGCAGCCATTTTCGCTTATGGTGTCTGGGCAAAAAATTGTGCAGGTATTTCATGCGCAACAAGCCATTACCTTTGATAATCCTCGTGAAAATTACTATCAGTTTACTTACGACAACAAAGTAATCGGTATTGATACAGCGGCAGTGGAAGATCAAAGTATTGCGCTATTTGTCGATGAGCAATTTGCGACACAACTAGCGCTACCAGCGCCGGTAAATGCGACACCTAAAAAAGGCTTTTTAGGTTTGGCTGCATTAGGTTTTAAGCTTTTTAAAAGTGCTAAGGTAATTAAAGTAGTGCTTGCCGGGGCTTCTGTTGCAGGCTATGCGTGGTTATTTAGTATTGAATTTGCACTAATGCTGATTGGGTGTTTAGTTGTACATGAGTACGGCCATGTGCGAGCAATGAAATATTTTGGTATAAAAACCAAAGGTATTTATTTAATCCCGTTTGTTGGTGGGCTAGCTGTAAGTGACGATAAAATAACGACTCGCTGGCAAGATGTAGTTATATCGCTAATGGGGCCCGCGTTTGGTTTAATAACCTCGGTGTTGGGTGTGGTTTTGTATTACGCCACCGAGATGGAGATATTTGCAGGTGTTGCGGTATTAAGCGCACTACTTAACTTATTTAACCTACTACCCATTTTACCGCTTGATGGCGGGCATGTATTAAAAAGTATTAGCTTTTCAATGCGTTCATGGGTTGGCCTAAGTGTATGTTTACTCGGTGTATTTTTTGGTTTATGGCTGAGCTACACATTTGGCTTAATGTTATTGGTATTCTTTTTGTTTGTAGGTGCGCTGGAAATTGTATTTGAATGGCGAGGCCGTCATTATTCACATTTAATGCCACTAGATAAATATGGCCAAGGCTTTTCAGCGGTTATGTATGCAGTTGTAGTCGCTGGGCATGTAGCTGTAATGATGCACTTTGCCGATTCAGAAAATCCAATATTGAGTCTGCCGATGACTATTTTATCGAGCTAGTATTTATCATTCTAGGTAAAAGCGGGCTGTAATATTTGTTACAGCCCGTTTAAAATTAATAAAAGCTCAATACCAGCGATATAAAAACCCCAGTTACAAACAACTGCACAACACAAAACCCCATAATATCTTTTGCTTTTAAGCCTGCTATTGCCAATACGGGTAATGCCCAAAAAGGTTGAATTAAATTAGTCCACGCATCACCCCATGCAACGGCCATTGCAACGCGAGATATATCGGCACCTAGCTCTTGCGCTGCGGGTATTACAATGGGTGCTTGTACAGCCCATTGGCCACCGCCAGAGGGAACAAACATATTAACGAGCCCTGCACTTATAAAACTAAAAAATGGCAAGCTATCAGCATCTGCAACGGCAATAAAGCCACGTGATATCTGTTGTGCTAATCCGCTATCAACCATTACCGCCATGATGCCGGCATAAAAAGGAAATTGAATAACAATGCCAGCCCCGCTTGGGATTGCTTGTTGCAGACTGTTAAGTAAATTATGGGGTGTTTGATGCAGCGTAATAGCTAAAAACAAAAATACGGCAATAACGCTATTAAGGTTTAAGTTTCCGCCAGTAATAAAAAAGTAATAGCCTAAATATGCCAAACCTAATAAGCCAATTGTCATACCGAGTAGTTTACTTTGTTCCAAATGTTGAGCGGGTCTGGTTATTGTTGTGGGCTTAGGTGTTGTCTCTTGTAAAAGAGCTGGGTCGATATATACGCTTTCTTGCTCGCTTGGCAGCATATAGCGATTAACAAGCGGCATAATAATGAATAAACCAACTAATATGGCTATATTAAAGCCCGCAAATAAAGTGTGCTCTGTACTAATAATACCAATGCTGGCCTCTGAAAAGTGACCATCGGTTGCGATAGTTAAAGGAATCGAACCGGCTAATCCGCCATGCCATACAACAAAACCTGAGTAAGCGCTGGCTACTAATAATCGATAATCAACACGAGTATGTTTAGCAATTGCCTTGGCAAAAAGGGCACCAATAACTAAGCCAAATCCCCAATTTATCCAGCTCGCTAAAAGCGAAATAAGCGTTACTAATATAATTGCTTTAGGTGCTGTATTTGCGAATGTTGCTAGTTTTTCTAATAACTTACTTATAGGTGGCGTACTTGCCAACATATAGCCTGTAATTAACACTAGTAGCATTTGCATAGCAAAACTTAATAAGTTCCAAAATCCACCTCCCCACGCTTGTAATACTTCAATGTTGGTTGCGGTTGTAAATAAGCTCGCACTAATAAGAGTGATTATTGTAAGTAAAATTACAAATATAAAAGGGTCGGGAAGATAGCGCTCTACAATTTTAGTAAAAGGGCGGGCTATTTTATTAAGCATAAGCACAACTGTTTTGGTTATTATTTTAACGCTAATTAATCATGAAAAATCACCATTGGCAAACAGCATTTAGTCTAATATTTGCGGTTAAAAGCTTAAACATTGCTTAAAAGCATCGCTTACAGTAACGTACTGTTTATAGATAATTTACTAACGAAGACTTTGTATTATGCCGGTGATATTTAAAAGGCTAGCGTTACTTGTTCGCGCTCATATAGATCAGTTGAGTTGGCAAGCAGTGGCATTAGCTATTTTGACTCATATGCTATTAACATGGAGCTTACTATTTATAGCGAATGAGAAAGCGTTAACCTCGCTTACTACCTTTTTTTACTATTACACAGTAACAACATCAACAGTGGGATATGGTGACTTTAGTCCAACTACTGATCTTGGTCGTTGGGTGGTTGCATTAATACAAATTCCATTTGGTTTAGCTTTATTTGGTGTTTTGCTAGGAAAAGCAGGACAAACTGTTACTTACTTAATTAGGCGCGCTATGACTGGTGATAAAAACTTTGCCCACAGTAACCACCATATTATTATTTTTGGTTGGCACGACACTCGTACAAAAAAGATGATCGATTACATTTTGGCAGATACGAAACGTACTGACCGTCGTATTTTACTCGCGGTAACAGAGCAAATGGATCATCCTTTTTTAGCTAACGAAAGCGTCGATTTTGCACGTTTAACGAGTTTTACAAATTTAGCTGAACTAGAGCGAGTAGCTATTCGCAGTGCAGATAAGGTGATTATTGATGGTCAAGACGATGACCAAACATTTACAACAGCCCTGCGCATTAGTCGCTTAGTAAAAGATGATTGCCATATAAGCGCTCACTTTTTAGATGAAACCAAAGTTGAGATGATGTTAGAGCATTGCCAAAATGTAGAATGTAGTAGTGCAAAATCAGCTGAGATACTCGTACGCTCAATGCAAGACCCTGGTTCGAGCCGTGTGCAAGAGGAGCTGCTATCTACTTTGCACGGCGATACACAATTTAGCTTGAAAGTACCAAACGGCTGCAAAAATATGGAGTTTGGTACTTTGTTTCATCACTTTAAGCTGGAGCATGATGCAATACTGTTGGGTGTAGCACATAACTTAAGTGCGCAAAATATGGATTTAAACCCACCGCTTGATTACAAAGTAAGTGAAGGCGATATTTTGCACTATATATCGGTAGATCGAGTATTAAGTAGTGAAGTAGACTGGTCGAGCCTAGAAAAATAATGAATGAAGTTGTATTTTTAATTGTTGTTTTAAGTGCTTACATATTACCTGTCGTTATTGTACTCAACAGTAAGCGTACACAGGGCCATGAAAAGAACGGCTGGCTAATGGGAATCATTATATTTTCTTTGTTAGGTTTAATGATGTACTTTACCATTGTGCCCAAGCATGGGCACAAAAAGAAAAAGGCTAAATAGAGTAGTTAGCCTTTATAGCAGTTCTCGTTGGAATAATTACTCTTCCAACTGTTTGAGTTTATGCTCAATTAGAGGGTCGTCAGGTAGAAGTTGCTGGGCGACTTCTAATAGCTGAATAGCATCATTAGGGTGCTCATCTTGGTGCTTAAGGGCAACATCTATTAATGGCTGAATATCAATTTTTGCTTGATGCTCTTGTACATACACTTCTTTTTCATCAGCTAAAATTTTATGCGCTGTACTCAATAATGCTAAACGATGGGGGGAGTCTGCATTAGCCGTATTGAGACTTTGATAATAATCTTCTTTTAAGCGTAAGGTTTTGGTTTGCAGACGAAACTGCGCAATATCAATTTGCTGATGTTGAATGAAATCAACGGCTACTTGCTTATAAAACCCAAACTTATTCAAATATGTAGCGTGTGTGCCATGTCCCATACCAAATACTCGCAAGTGAGTTAACTGCTTATAGCGCTTGGCGTGCATTCGGTCTATACAATTAGTAGGATCGTAAATAATATAGCCTTGGGCATCTCCTAAATCTAGATCGTGATAATCTTGTTGCCAGTCAAACTGCTGAGCTATATCGGTACTAGAGCGGTCATCCCACGGTACTAATTCTTTATTTTTAGTACTTACCGGGTGAAAAAACAGTACTTGGTTTAGCTTTAATAGTTTAGCAAAAGCGCCAACAGCAAATCCGCCACGGCTTAAGCCATAGCCTAGTCGACAATTAAACGGCGTAAGTAATGTTGATAATTGCTCGAGAAAAAAGATTAAATTCCGATTACGAAACCAATTACTTTTACCTAAATGCTGAAAAGCGATTACGTTTACGTTTTGTTTTTGAGCTAAGTGATAACCCCATGGTGCAAAATCAGGATTGAGATCTTGTTCTTGCACGTTAGTGCCTGCGGGTGAAAAGGTAAAAAGCAGGGGCTTATTAACGTCAACAAAATCATACTTAACAAATACATCGCCGAGTAAATCACTACCCGTCATGGGTAATCGAGTTTGTTGCTCATTGCGCGGGAGAGCTAACCATTCATCTAACCAATACAGTAATTTCATTAATCCTCCAGCTATAAGTCAGCATAGATCATATCAAACTCAATGAAATTAGGTCAAACCGAGGAGGCGTTACAGCGCCATTTTGATTATTTCATCCCAGTCATTTTTAGTAACAGGCATTATTGATAGTCGTCCGCCTTTTTTAAGTGCGATTTCAGTAATATTATTATTGGCTTTAATATCTTTAAGGCTAATTAATTTTTTTAAATGGCTTTGGTAAGTAACTTCAACAACAACCCAGCGTGGTTTGTCGCTGGTGGCTTTTGCATCGTAGTAGTCGCTACTTAAATCAAACTGAGTAGGATCTGGGTAGGCATCGTGTGTCACTTCGGCAATACCCGCTACACCTACGTGTTTACAGCTTGAATGGTAAATCATCACTGAATCACCGACCTTAACGCCATCACGCATGAAGTTTCGCGCTTGGTAATTACGCACGCCTTCCCAAAGAGTCGTTTGTTTTGGTGCGTTTTTTAAATCATCTAATGAAAACGCATCGGGTTCAGTTTTAAATAGCCAGTAAGCCATAACAGTATTCCTAACAAATATTTACTTCCCACTATTGTATAGTATCATTTGGATACTAGGGTAATGAGGAAGAAGTAATGAGCCAAGTATTAGATGATTTATTGTCGTTGTTAACACTTGAAGAAATTGAGCAAGGTTTATATCGAGGACAAAGCCAAGATTTAGGCTTTGGTGCTGTGTTTGGCGGTCAAGTTATGGGGCAGGCGCTTTCTGCCGCTAAAGAAACTCTACCTGAGGGGCGTATAGTTCATTCATTACATTCTTACTTTTTACGCCCAGGCGATCCAGCTAAACCGATTGTTTATGATGTCGAAACTATTCGCGATGGAAAGAGCTTTAGTACTCGCCGAGTAAAAGCGATTCAGTACGGTAAGCCAATTTTTTATATGACAGCGTCGTTTCAGGGTGAAGAAAATGGTTTGTCGCATCAAGCTACAATGCCTGATGTACCCGCACCTGAAGAATTACGTTCATCACTTGAGTTTTACCAAGATAACGCTTCGCATATCCCTGAAGTCATCCGTAATAAGTTTACCCGTGAAATGCCAATTGAAATGCGACCGGTTACTTTTCATAACCCATTTAAACCAGAAGTTATGGAGCCAGTAAAGCATATTTGGTTTAAAGCTAATGGTGAAATGCCAGACGATCAGCGCATCCACAATTACTTATTAGCATACGCCTCTGATTTTGAGTTTTTACCAACAGCATTGCAGCCTCATGGTGTATCGTTTATGCAGCCAAATATGCAAGTAGCTACTATAGATCATGCAATGTGGTTTCATCGCCCATTTAGAATGGATGATTGGATTTTGTATTCAATTGATAGTCCAAGTGCGAGTAATGGGTGTGGTTTGGTACGCGGGCAGTTTTTTGATCGCCAAGGCAACTTGGTTGCCTCAACAATGCAAGAAGGGGTTATGCGTCAGCGCTAACCCCCTTTTATAGATATAGTGCTAGTTACACTGATCTTGTACTATATCGCTGATTGACTGCCAGACGCGTGCTGGCAGTAATGTTTTAAGGTGTGCGTAGGTTTCGCAAAGTTGTGTACTGCCTACTAAGCCTTTATCACCCTCTGTTATTAACGACTCGCCACGTAAGTTCTCGATAAAACTAACAAGTACTTTTTTATCAAAAAATTCAGGTGTTTTAATACCATGCAGTGTGCCTAAACGCTGTGCAAGCACTTGGCTCTCTCGTTCTAATTCTGCTTTTTCAATGCCATCACTTGTTTGAATAAAACCAATCACAATAGCGTAACGTTGTAGAGTAAAACTAAGTGCTCGTCCAAGCATTTCTAGCTTAGCTAAGCAGTCATTACTGTTCGTTATATGAATGTTATCGCCATCAAACTCAATTAAATTTTGATCAGCAAAGTTAGCTAAAATACGCGTTATGTAGTTTTCATCAAGAGGCTGTAAATACCATTCTTTAGCAAATAACGGATAAAACGTTTTTACAAGTTGCTGGCATTGCTCAATAGTTGTGCTGTGTTGTTTAAATAGATGTAGTGCAATTAAGCTTGGTACTGCAAATAAGTGCAAAATATTGTTTCGGTAGTAATTAAACAGTACTTTTTCTTTATCGCTAATAGTAATAATTTCGCCAAATTCATCACTGATAACTTCAAACTTATTCAGCTTTAATGCATGCGTTATTAATTGCTCTGGTGTTTCGTCTGGCGCGGTTACTTTATCGCTATAGCTTGCATCGCGCTGTAAGCGCAGATAAAAATCAAGTTGTGCTAATAGCTTTGGTTTACTCAATGCTTGTTTATCGTTAACCAGCAATATCATCGCTAGTAAGTTAACCGCATTAAGCGCCGCCGCATTATTAATTTTAACCATTACTTGGTCGGCAAGTTTAGTTACTTGTGGCGCTAACCATTGTGGCTTTTGTACATCGGTAGGGTGTATTGAATCACGCCAATCAGGTTGGTTATCGTTTAAGTATTGGTTAATCGAGATTGGATCACCAAAGTTTAAATTACCACGACCGTAGTTTTTAAGGTTTTTGATTGCCTTAAAAATACCAAATATAGATTCGCCTTTTTTATCTTTTCCATCTAGCTCTTTAAGGTAGGTGTTAATTTCCATTACGTGCTCGTAGCCAATGTACACAGGAACGATAGATATTGGTCTGTCTATTCCGCGCAGCATTGCTTGTAATGTCATAGATAGCATACCTGTTTTAGGTGGAAGTAAGCGCCCAGTTCGGCTTCGACCGCCTTCCGTGTAAAACTTAACAGAGTAACCTTTAATAAACAGTTGGCTTAAATACTCTTTGAATATGGCAGAATAAAGTTTATTGCCTGCAAACGAGCGACGAATAAAGAATGCCCCAGAGCGTCTAAATATGCCACCGGCAGGGAAAAAGTTAAGATTTATACCTGCAGCTATATGTGGTGGAACTAAGCCTAAATGATAAATAGAGTAAGTAAGCAGTAAGTAATCCATATGACTGCGATGACAAGGCATATAGATTATTTCATGGCCTTTATCTGTTAGTTCATGAATTTGTTCTGCGTGTTTAATATCAATACCGTTATAGAGCTTATTCCACAACCAAGTTAAAAATCGCTCGGCCACACGTATCATTGCTTCAGAGTAATTAGCGGCTATCTCATCAAGTAGCTTAAGTGCATTTTGGCGGGCTTCTGTTTGGCTAATGTTTTTAGCTTTAGCTTCATCTTGAATTGATTTTTTTATTGTAGGTGACGCTAATAATGAATTAAATAATTGTTCACGAGAGGGCATTTTAGGGCCTGTAGCAGCTAGCTTTTGGCGCTTAAAGTGAACACGTGCTACACGTAATAATTTATGTGGTAACTCGCTTACATCGGCTTTTTCATTGACTAAAAGCGATAAGTCGAGTGGTTGGCTAAAGCGAATAAAGTTGTCGCGTCCTGAAAACAACACCACAAAAAACTTTCTAAACCAGCTAGGAGTTAGAGAGTGCGTAATTAAAGTGCGTAGCCCCGGCTTTTCTTTACCCGGGTCGCGACCCCATAAAATAGTAACCGGAACCACTTGTACGTTTTGCTGCCCACTTTGTATTAGGTATTCAATAATTTGTTTACCTTGAGCTAAAGCATTGGTTGGCTTAGCTTCATCACCAAACAGTGGCGGTGGATTTTTAATACCAATAAAACGGTCTAAATCTTGGTTACCTAATACTTGCTCTTCGGTTGGGCTAGGTAGACCATTTTTTTTACACGCATGTGCGAGAGCCGCTAAATCAAATCGTGAATTTAAACGCACTATATAAAATGTAGGGTACTCAGGGTTTAGATCATACTGTTTAATCGGATTTTCTGGCAGCACTTTGCTTTTTACAAATAAGCGGCTAAATCCAGCAGACATAACATTTAAACAATAATTAAAAATACGCATCGACTCACCATATTGAGAGTATTAAGGGCAAAATTAGCGCAGTAGGATACCATAATATCTAAAAATCCCTTAGTTTGCGTAATTAAGGTGTTAACTTGTTTATTGACTAACAGTAGAGGTATTAGTTCAAGTATAGCTAGTAAGCATGTATGGGTGCTTATTTAATCAAATTTATAGGCATTGTATTGTTTCTAAATAGTTGTTGCATTTATCACCAATACCTCTATAATACGCAGGCTTTCAAAATTCCTCTGGGAACTAGAAAGGATAAATTAAGCTTGGATTTCAAGCTAATAAACAGGAGTTCCGATTTGGAACTCAACGTAGATATAATCAAACAGCCGACATCTTAAGTTTTAAGATTGTTTCGGTCGTTTTTTTATGCTCTTTTATATGCTCTTTATATTGAGGTTAAGAATGTCAAATCAACGCATTCGTATTCGCCTAAAAGCTTTTGACCACCGTTTGATTGACCAATCAACGGCAGAAATCGTGGAAACTGCGAAACGCACTGGCGCACAAGTACGTGGTCCAATCCCACTACCTACACGCTTTGAACGTTTTACTGTACTAACTTCA
This sequence comes from Pseudoalteromonas arctica A 37-1-2, assembly GCF_000238395.3. Taxonomy (GTDB): domain Bacteria; phylum Pseudomonadota; class Gammaproteobacteria; order Enterobacterales; family Alteromonadaceae; genus Pseudoalteromonas; species Pseudoalteromonas arctica. The sequence continues at coordinate 3,545,465 of NZ_CP011025.1, read as the reverse complement.
CCGCACGTTAATAAAGATGCGCGTGATCAGTACGAGATCCGCACCCATAAACGTCTGATAGACATCGTAGAACCAACTGACAAGACTGTAGACGCGCTTATGCGTTTAGATCTTGCTGCTGGTGTTGATGTTCAAATCAGCCTGGGTTAATCGAAAGATTAGAGAGGTTTTAGGAAAATGGCATTAGGTCTAGTCGGTCGTAAAGTGGGTATGACACGAATCTTCACTGAAGATGGTGTATCTATCCCTGTGACAGTTATTGAAGCGACACCTAACCGCATTGCTCAGATCAAATCTGACGCAACAGACGGTTATAACGCGCTTCAAGTAACCGCAGGCACTAAAAAAGCAAGTCGTGTAAACAAAGCTAAAGCGGGTCATTTCGCTAAAGCTGGTGTTGAAGCGGGTCGCGGTCTGTGGGAATTCCGCCTTAACGGTGGTGAAGGCGATTTTGAAGTAGGCGCTGAGCTTACTGTTGAATTATTCAACGAAATCAACAAGGTTGACGTAACCGGTACTTCTAAAGGTAAAGGTTTCCAAGGTGGTGTTAAGCGCTGGAATTTCAGCATGCAAGACGCTACACATGGTAACTCTCTATCTCACCGTGCTCCTGGTTCAATCGGTCAAAACCAATCACCTGGTAAGGTGTTTAAAGGTAAGAAAATGGCCGGTCATATGGGTGCTGAGCGTGTAACGACTCAAAACTTAGAACTAGTTCGCGTTGACGCTGAGCGTAATTTGCTTTTAGTTAAGGGTGCAGTACCTGGAGCTATTGGCGGTGACGTTATCGTTAAACCAGCTGTTAAAGCATAAGTCCTGGAGATTTAGTGATGGAATTAGCAATTAAAGACGCTTCTGGCGGTCTTGAAGTTTCTGAAGCTACTTTTGGACGTGAGTTTAACGAAGCATTAGTACATCAAGTAGTTGTTGCATACGCAGCAGGTGCTCGTCAAGGTACTCGTGCTCAGAAGACACGTTCTGAAGTAAGCGGTGGTGGTAAAAAACCATGGGCTCAAAAAGGTACTGGCCGTGCACGTGCCGGTACAATCCGTAGCCCAATTTGGCGTTCAGGTGGCGTTAGCTTTGCAGCTAAACCACAAGACCACAGCCAAAAAGTAAACCGTAAAATGTACCGTGGTGCGATTAAAAGCATCTTATCTGAATTAGTTCGTCAAGAGCGTTTAATCGTTGTTGAAAGTTTTGCTCTAGCAGCACCAAAAACTAAAGAACTAGTTGCTAAGCTTAAAGAACTTGAGCTTAAAGATGTTCTTATCGTGACTGAAGAAGTAGATGAAAATCTTTTCTTATCGGCACGTAACCTTTATAAGGTTGACACACGTGATGTAGCTGGTATCGATCCTGTAAGCTTAATTGCTTTCGATAAGGTACTTATTACAGCCGCTGCTGTTAAGCAACTTGAGGAGGCGCTAGCATGATTCGCGAAGAACGTCTTTTAAAAGTGATCCTTGCTCCACATATCTCTGAAAAAAGCACAATTGCTGCTGAAGAAAACAATACTATTGTTTTTAAAGTAGTAAATGACGCAACTAAAGCTGAAATTAAAGTAGCAGTTGAGAAGCTTTTTGAAGTAGAAGTAACTGGTGTTCGCACACTTAACGTTAAGGGTAAAACAAAACGTACTGGCGCACGTTTCGGTCGTCGTAGCGACTGGAAGAAAGCTTACGTTACTCTTAAAGAAGGCAGCGAGCTAGACTTTGTCGGCGGCGCCGAGTAATAAGGGGATAGAATTATGGCACTTCAAAAGTGTAAGCCTACTTCTGCGGGCCGTCGTCACCTAGTTAAAGTGGTTAACTCTGATCTACATAAGGGTAAGCCATACGCACCACTTTTAGAGAAAAACTCTAAATCAGGTGGTCGTAATAACAATGGTCGTATTACGGTTCGTCATATCGGTGGTGGTCATAAACAACACTACCGTTTAATCGATTTTAAACGTACTAAAGATGGCATTCCAGCTACTGTTGAACGTTTAGAATACGATCCAAATCGTAGCGCAAACATCGCTCTTGTATTATATGCAGACGGTGAGCGTCGTTACATTATCGCACCTAAAGGCTTAAAAGCTGGCGATGCAATCCAGTCTGGTGTTGATGCACCAATCAAGCCTGGTAATGCATTACCAATGCGTAATATGCCTGTAGGTTCGACTGTTCACAACGTAGAATTAAAACCAGGTAAAGGTGCTCAAATCGCACGTTCTGCTGGTGCATACGTTCAAATCCTTGCTCGTGATGGTCAGTATGTAACATTACGTCTTCGTTCAGGCGAAGTTCGTAAAGTTGAATCTGATTGTCGTGCGACTCTAGGTGAAGTAGGCAATGCTGAGCATATGCTTCGTTCACTTGGTAAAGCAGGTGCAAATCGCTGGCGTGGTATTCGTCCGACAGTTCGTGGTGTTGCCATGAACCCGGTAGATCACCCACACGGTGGTGGTGAAGGTCGTACATCTGGTGGTCGTCATCCTGTGTCTCCATGGGGTAAACCGACTAAAGGTGCGAAGACGCGTAAGAACAAGCGTACGGATAAATTTATAGTACGTCGTCGTACTAAGTAATATTGAGGAATAGCCATGCCACGCTCTCTCAAGAAGGGTCCTTTTATAGACCTACACTTGCTGAAGAAGGTAGAGAAAGCTTTGGAAAGCGGTGAGAAAAAGCCAATTAAAACTTGGAGCCGTCGTTCAATGATCATACCTAACATGATCGGATTGACCATTGCTGTCCATAATGGTCGCCAGCACGTACCAGTTTTCGTTTCTGACGAAATGATCGGTCACAAACTAGGTGAATTTGCACCAACTCGCACTTACCGTGGCCATGCTGCGGATAAGAAAGCGAAGAAACGATAAGAGGGGAAGATAAATGCAAGCATTAGCTAAACATAAATTCGCCTCTGGTTCGGCGCAAAAAGCACGTCTAGTTGCAGATCAGATCCGCGGGTTACCTGTAGATCGCGCACTAGAAATCCTGGCGTACAGCCCGAAGAAAGCGGCTGTATTAGTTAAGAAAGTACTTGAGTCTGCTATTGCTAACGCAGAGCATAACGAAGGTGCTGACATTGATGAGCTTCGTATAACAACGATCTTTGTGGACGATGGTCCTACAATGAAACGTATTATGCCTCGTGCTAAAGGACGCGCAGACCGCATCCTTAAGCGTACAAGCCATATCACTGTTATGGTTTCAGATAGCTAGGAGTATAAGTAATGGGACAAAAAGTTCATCCTACTGGTATTCGCCTAGGTATATCTAAACCTTGGGTTTCTACCTGGTACGCGAGTTCAAAAGATTTCTCTGCACAGCTTTTTGGCGATCACAAAGTTCGTACATTCCTTACTAAGGAATTGAAAACGGCTTCTGTGTCTAAAATCGTTATTGAGCGTCCAGCAAAATCAATCCGTGTAACAATTCATACGGCTCGTCCGGGTGTTGTTATCGGTAAAAAAGGCGAAGACGTAGAAAAATTACGTCAAGCGGTAACTAAAATCGCTGGTGTACCTGCTCAGATTAATATCTCTGAAGTACGTAAACCAGAACTAGATGCACAACTAGTAGCAGACGGCATTGCCTCTCAACTAGAACGTCGTGTTATGTTCCGTCGCGCTATGAAGCGTTCGGTACAAAATGCAATGCGCATCGGTTCTAAAGGGATTAAAGTTGAAGTTAGCGGTCGTCTTGGCGGCGCTGAAATCGCACGTTCAGAATGGTATCGTGAAGGTCGTGTACCTCTACATACTCTTCGTGCTGATATCGATTACGCAACTTCTGAAGCCTTAACCACTTATGGTATCATTGGTGTTAAAGTTTGGATCTTCAAAGGCGAAGTTATTGGTGGTTTACCACTAGTACAAGAGCAAGAGAAGCCAGCTAAACGCGCACCAAAGAAAGCCAAGAAAAGTGCTAAGTAGAGGTAGCGACTAATGTTACAGCCAAAACGTACAAAATTCCGTAAAATGCACAAAGGCCGCAACCGCGGTTTAGCGCAAAACGGTAACAAAGTAAGCTTCGGTACTTTCGGATTGAAAGCAACTGGCCGTGGCCGTATGACTGCTCGTCAAATCGAAGCAGCTCGTCGTGCTATGACGCGTCACGTGAAACGTCAAGGTAAAATCTGGATTCGTGTCTTCCCTGACAAACCGATTACAGAAAAACCTCTTGAAGTTCGTATGGGTAAAGGTAAAGGTTCTGTTGAATATTGGGTTGCTGAAATTCAGCCTGGTAAAGTACTTTACGAAATGGAAGGTGTTTCAGAAGAGCTTGCTCGTGAAGCATTCGACCTTGCTGCTCGTAAATTGCCATTCAAAACAACTTTCGTAACTCGGACGGTAATGTGATGAAAGCTAGCGAACTAAAAGACAAAAGCGTAGAAGAGCTTAATGCTGAACTTCTAGGACTACTTCGTGAGCAATTTAATATGCGCATGCAAGCTAGCACTGGTCAGTTAGCTCAGACACACACGCTAAGAACAGTACGCCGCGATATCGCGCGTGTAAAAACAGTTATTAACCAGAAGGCAGGTCAATAATGAGCGATAAAATTCGTACTCTTCAAGGCCGTGTAATCAGCGACAAGATGGAAAAATCTTTCACTATCGCTATCGCACGTTATGTGAAGCACCCAATCTATGGGAAATTCATTAAACGTACGACTAAGTTACACGTACATGACGAAAATAACACAGCAAAAGCGGGTGACGTAGTTACTATCCGTGAATGCGCACCAATTTCTAAGAATAAATCTTGGACTTTAGTAGACGTTATTTCTAGTCCAAAACAAGCTTAATTTTTTAATTAAGTTAGTTTTGTAAAAAAGCCCCGGCATTAGCTGGGGCTTTTTGTATTTAAAGCACCTGTAAACAGTAAACTAGGGTGAGCGGGTCACCTGGATTAGTCTTTTATCTGAAAATATAAAGTTATCTTGGGGAGTAGTTGAGAGTTTCATTTACCAGTTACTTTTTTGCTAGCAGAACCATCTGCTGAATCAGAAGAAGTTAGATAATAAACTTACATATCTCAGTTAATTTAATGCCAACATGGGGTCATCTAATTCGTGGTGTTACTTTTCTTTTACTATCTTTTAGTCTGAGAACTCACTTACCTTATTTTATTACAATGATACAGCTTCAAAGTATCGAAAATAGACATCCATACACAACTTCTATTATCAGCTTACCTGGTTTTTTTATGTCTAAAACCTCAATTTATCGCCTTAAATTAATATTCTGGTATGATTAGCAAATATGCGCTTTTGAATGAATTTTTGAGGTAGTAATGACGCGTAGTTTTGAATTTCATTTGACTGATGAAGTAGCCACGGTCGCAATGGGTAATTGCGTTGCTGATATTATAGAGCAAGGTGCGGTTATTTATTTACATGGTGATTTAGGCGCTGGTAAAACAACGTTTACTCGAGGTGTAGTGCAAGGCTTTGGACATACAGGCAAAGTTAAAAGCCCAACGTATACACTTGTTGAACCTTATGAACTCGAGCGCGCAAATGTTTATCATTTTGATTTATACCGCTTAGGTGACCCTGAAGAGCTTGAATACATGGGAATACGCGATTATTTTTCACCAGATGCAATTTGCGTTGTTGAGTGGCCAGAAAAAGGTGGTGAATTTATTCCTGTGCCTGATTTAGATATTACTCTAAGCTATATGGGTAACGAACGTAAAATTGTTATTAATAGCGCCAGTGAGCGTGGTGTAGCAATTGTCGAAAAACTAAATAACAAATAATAATATAGTTAAGGCAGTAATTATCAAATGAGCCGAGGTGTAGTTAAACTCTTTATTTACCTTATGGTTATTACCATAAGCTTGCCGCTGTGGGCCAAAAATACAATTAATAGTGTACGCGTATGGCCATCCCCTGATAGTACGCGTGTGGTATTTGATTTAAATGATAAGCCTGACTTTAGCTATTTCATGCTTAAAAACCCAAGCCGCTTAGTAATTGATTTAGAAAACACTAACGAGTTAAAAATACTACCAGGTGTACCACCAAAACATCAAATAGTGAGCAAGCTACGCTACTCAAAACCTAAAAATAAGCACAGTGTTCGGTTAGTGTTTGAATTAAACGCACCAGTAAAGCCAGTTGTATTTGCTTTAGCGCCTACAGGCCCTTATAAAAATAGGCTCGTTGTTGATTTATACAATAAAAGCCAAGCTGCCACAGTTGTTTCTCCTGCTCAAACAGCCGCTAAAAACCGCCAGTTAAGCCAAGAACGCGATATTGTGATTGCAATTGATGCGGGCCATGGCGGCGAAGATCCAGGTTCAATTGGTCCCTCTGGCACGTACGAAAAAACAGTAACACTGCAAATTGCAAAACGTTTAGAGCGCATGATAGATGGCGAACGTGGGATGATTTCGCGCATGGTACGAAGCGGTGACTACTTTGTAAAACTTAATACGCGTACCAATCGTGCTCGTGAAAAAAAGGCCGACTTTTTTGTCTCTATTCATGCTGATGCATTTACGAGCCCGGGACCAAATGGTGCTTCTGTTTGGGTGTTGTCATTAAGGCGTGCTAATTCAGAGATAGGTAAATGGATAGAAGATAAAGAAAAGCACTCTGAGCTTTTAGGTGGCGCTGCGGATGTAATGAAAGATGCCGCTAACGAAAAATACTTAGCGCAAGCATTACTTGATATGTCGATGGATCACTCTATGAAAACTGGCTTAAACGTAGCTGACGAAGTGGTTAAAGAGTTACGTAAAGTTGCTAAGCTGCATAAAAAAGATCCCCAACATGCGAGTCTTGCTGTACTTAAATCACCAGATATCCCATCAATTTTAGTAGAAACAGGGTTTATATCTAACCCACGAGAAGAAAAGCTGCTTAAAAGTGCTAACCATCAAGAGCGTTTGGCTAAAGCTATATTTACTTCAATTAAAAATTACTATTTAAAAAATCCACCTGATGACTCTTTATTTGCTAAATTAAAGTCGCAATATCCAACAAAGCACAAGGTACGCCCGGGTGAATCTTTAAGTATGTTGGCGAGTCGCTATGGCATTACAGTCACTGAATTAAAACAAGTTAATAAGCTTAGCTCTAATACTTTGTTTATTGGGCAAGAGCTCGATATACCACAAAGTTAGTCATTATTATTAGCGCAATGCTTGCTAGGAAATCTCATGAATATTGAAATATTACCCGCACGTTTAGCTAACCAAATTGCCGCAGGCGAAGTGGTTGAGCGCCCAGCGTCGGTAGTAAAAGAGCTAGTCGAAAACAGTTTAGATGCTGGCGCTACACGTATTCAGATAGATATAGAGCGTGGCGGTCATAAGCTTATTCGTATACGTGATAACGGTTCAGGGATAAGTAAAGATGAGCTAACGCTCGCGCTTTCTCGTCACGCTACGAGTAAATTAAAATCTCTAGATGACCTTGAAAATATTTGTTCACTTGGTTTTAGGGGAGAAGCGCTTGCGTCAATTAGCTCTGTATCGCGTTTAACGCTGAGCTCAAAACCAAAAGATCAAGAAGCTGCTTGGCAAGCATTTGCAGAAGGTCGCGATATGGCCGTGCAAGTAAAGCCAGTAGCGCACCCTGATGGCACAACCATTGAAGTAAAAGATTTATTTTTTAACACCCCAGCTCGTCGTAAATTCTTGCGTACCGAAAAAACTGAATTTAGCCATATTGATGAGTTGATAAAGCGTATTGCGCTTAGTCGCTTTGATGTCTCTATTACACTAACTCACAACGAAAAAGTAGTAAGGCAGTATCGTGCGAAGACAGATCCCTCTCAGGCTATTACACGTGTAGCGCAAGTTGCAGGTAAGGCTTTTGCTGAGCAAGGTTTGCATATTCAATCAGGAGAGGGTGGCTTACAGCTGCATGGTTGGGTGCTACCTGTAGGTTCAGCTAATACGACTCAGTATACTTATGTTAATAATCGTATGATGCGCGATAAACTTATTCTGCATGCTATACGCCAGGCATTTGAAGAAGTAAGTGGAACACAAGAATTACCCGGTTTTGTCATTTATATTGATATAGACCCTCGGCAGGTTGATGTAAATGTTCATCCAGCTAAGCATGAAGTGCGTTTTCATCAAGGGCGCTTAATTCATGACTTTATATTACAGGCTATTAAGCAAGTGGTAGTGCCGCTGCAAGGTGAGTTTACGAATGAACCGCTTAGCTCTGAGATGGAATCTGCGCCTGTGTTTATGGGGTCAGCGCATAGTAGTTCTAATGATACAAAAGCGGATGGAGTATTTGATTACCCTAAATCGCAATTACAGCCCTCTTACTCTGGAAGTGCTGGTAGTTCGTCATTAGGTACTAGAAGTGTTGGCGGTGGCGGGGCATACCGTGCTACACCAAGTACAAGCCATCATGATGTAAACGCGTTTTATCAAGGTGTGAGTGAGCAACACGCTGCGCATTTTGATAATGTAGCAAACATACCTGTAGCACAACACCAGTTAGAGTCTGCGCATAATGTTTTAAAGACAGTTTCAATCATCAGTGTTAATGAAGGTGCGTGTGTATTTAGTGTTGAGCAGCAATTGTATTGCTCACATTTCAAATATGTATTGGTAGATGATTGGCATAATCAAATTAAAGAGTCCGGAAGTTTAGAAGGGAAAGCCCTTTTGCTGCCCGTAAGAGTAAACTTATCAAAAGAAGATTGCTTACTTATAGAAGCTCAGCAATCGTGGTTTACTTTACTTGGTTTTGAACTCGTAATAGAAAAACAGTTTGTAATGGTTAAAAAATTGCCAGCGTGCCTATATTTACTTGATGTAAGTACAGCGATAGGTGAGCTACTTGATGGGTGTAAAGCAGGGCTTGAAAATATAGAGAATTGGTTAGAGTGGCAGACAAAATGTGTACCTCCCCGGTTTTATTTAAGCAATGTGTTTTTAGCGCAACAAATGCGCTTACAAAATAATCCGCAAACTATTGAACGCTTACGCGAAAAAGCAGTTAAAATAGAGCTAAATCACTATTTAACGCAATTAGATTAAGGTATCAGTGTTGAGTAATTTACCAGTCATATTTTTAATGGGTCCAACTGCTGCTGGTAAAACAGCATTGGCAATCTCACTGTGCGAGCATTTAAATACAGAAATAATCAGCGTTGATTCAGCGTTAGTGTATAAAGATATGAACATTGGTACTGCAAAACCCGATGCAGAAGAACTTGCTAAAGCTCCGCATCATCTGATCGACTTACTTGACCCGAGTGAAACATATTCAGTTGCTGATTTTAGGCGCGATGCAGTACAAAAAATTGACGAATTTCATAGACAAGGTAAAGTGCCTGTATTGGTTGGAGGTACAATGTTGTACTTTAAATCTTTAATTGATGGTTTATCGCCTTTGCCTGAAGCAGATACAGTAATAAGATCAGAGCTAGAAGCACAAGCTAAAGAATTTGGCTGGCCTCATTTATATAAAGAATTAGTTAAAGTTGACCCAAAAGCAGCCGAAAAAATAAGTGAGAATGACTCACAAAGAATTAATCGAGCTTTAGAGGTTTACAGGTTAACTGGTAAGACCATGACTGAGTTGCAAAAGCAAAAACAGCCGGCTTTACCTTATACTTTTCATCAATTTGCGATTGCACCGCAAGAACGTAGCGAATTACATCGCCGAATTGAAGAAAGGTTTAAAATAATGATTGATCAGGGGTTTGAAAATGAAGTTTCGACCCTATATCTACGTAAGGATTTACACCCCAATATGCCTTCTATTCGTTGTGTTGGTTATAGACAAATGTGGGATTACCTTGCGGGTGAAACAAGCCATGATGAAATGGTTTTTCGTGGCATCGCAGCAACACGTCAATTGGCAAAACGTCAGTTAACGTGGCTTCGTAGCTGGCCTGATGTTACTTGGTTAACAACGGGTGACGAAGAAAACTTGCATCGTGTAGTAAGTTCGCTAAGCTAGTAGTAGTTGAATATTGTTTTTTATCAAATAAGTTCAGCCACTTAATTATAATAACACCTAGAACGAAGGAACAATAACATGGCAAAAGGCCAATCGTTACAAGACCCATTTTTGAATGCACTACGACGTGAGCGCATTCCAGTATCAATCTTTTTGGTAAATGGCATAAAATTACAAGGCAAAATTCAGTCATTTGACCAATTTGTTATTTTACTAGAGAACACCGTAAATCAAATGGTTTATAAGCATGCAATTTCAACAGTTGTCCCTGCTCGCGCAGTTAACTTCCAAGCAGTTCAAGGGAGTGAAGACACTGAAGAACCAGAAGCTGGTAACTTTTAATTAGGAGCATAATGTTTGTTTGACCGCTATGAATCCGGCGAACAGGCAATTTTAGTTCATATCGACTTACCTAAAGAAGGGGATCGTGAAGATCTTCATGAATTAGAAATGTTGGTATCTTCTGCTGGTGTTAGTAGTTTGGCGGTTGTGCAAGGCAGCCGTCAAGCACCACATCCGAAACTATTCGTCGGTACCGGTAAAGCAGAAGAAATAGCTGAGATTGTCAAAATCCACAATGCAGATGTCGTAATTTTCAATCATCAACTCAGGCCGTCACAAGAGCGTAATTTAGAGCGTGTTTGTCAGTGTCGTGTGCTTGATAGAACGACGCTAATTCTTGATATTTTTGCCCAACGTGCACGTACCCATGAGGGTAAGCTGCAGGTTGAATTGGCACAACTTCGCCATATGTCGACTCGATTAATTCGGGGCTGGACCCATCTTGAACGCCAAAAAGGCGGGATTGGTTTACGTGGACCTGGTGAAACCCAACTTGAAACAGATAGACGATTACTTCGTGCCCGAATTCAAAATATCCGTGCGCGTTTAGCTAAAGTAGCAGTGCAACGCGAACAAGGTAGGCGAGCTCGCACTCGTAACGAAATACCTACGGTATCGTTAGTTGGCTATACCAATGCGGGTAAATCTACATTATTTAATCGAATTACGAATTCAGATGTATACGCGGCCGATCAGTTGTTTGCAACGCTTGACCCGACTCTACGTAAGCTTGAATTAGGTGATGTTGGTCCTGTTATCTTAGCTGATACAGTGGGCTTTATTCGTCATTTACCGCACGACTTAGTTGCTGCTTTTAAAGCAACGCTAACTGAAACTCGTGAAGCTGATTTACAGTTACATGTAATTGACGCAGCAGACTCTCGTCTTCAAGAAAATATTGAACAAGTACAATCGGTGCTTAAAGAAATTGAAGCCGATGAAGTACCACAGCTATTAATTTATAATAAAATTGATGCGCTGGATAACGTAAGCCCACGTATTGATCGAGATGACGAAGGCCAACCTATAAGAGTATGGCTTAGCGCTCAGACTGGTGAAGGGTGTGAATTACTTAGTGAGGCTATTAGTGAACTGCTTGCTAAGAAGATGTTTAACGAAACATTATTTCTTACGCCATTGTATGGTCGCCTAAGGGCTGCATTGTTTAGTTTAAATGCAGTACATGAAGAACGCTTTGATGAGCAAGGTAATTGGCTGTTAGATGTTAGAATGCCAATGGTTGAGTGGAATCGTTTAATTAAAGAATTTGGTCCTGAAATTGCTGGTTTTATCAACCGTAATTAAAAATTGACGTTTTAATGTCGGTTTTTGTATGAGAAACGCGGTAGATTTGTTAGATTTAACACAATTTCCTAATTTATTTAGATAACAATGGAGTATAGCTATGGCCTGGAATGAACCGGGTAATAATGGCAATGACAAAGATCCGTGGAATAATAAAGGCGGACGTGATCAAGGCCCACCTGATTTAGACGAGGTGTTCCGCAAGTTTAGTAACAAGTTCGGCGGCTTATTTGGCGGGAAAAAATCCGGCAATGGTAGCGGCGGTGGACTTGGCGGAGCCGGTATTTCATTCATACTTATTATCGCCGTTATTGTATGGGCGTTAAGTGGTATTTATACGGTTAAAGAAGCCGAGCGTGGTGTGGTTCTTCAATTTGGTAAATATGACCGAATTGCTGATCCTGGTCTGCGTTGGAAAATGACGTTTATTGAAACGGTAATCCCAGTAGATATTGAAGCAGTTCGTTCATTATCGGCTTCTGGTTTTATGCTTACTGAAGACGAAAACGTAGTGAGCGTTGAGTTTCAGGTGCAATACCGTGTTATTGACCCATACCTTTATGAATTTAGCGTAACTAACGCTGATAGTAGCTTAGAAGAAGCACTAGATAGTGCACTACGTTACGTTGTGGGTCATGCAAAAATGGACCAAGTATTAACTAATGGCCGTGAGGTTGTTCGTCAAAATACATGGGATGAGCTTAATAAGATTATCGAACCATATAACTTAGGTTTAATTGTTACTGACGTGAACTTTAAAGACTCTCGTCCGCCAACTGAAGTTAAAGATGCATTTGATGATGCGATTGCTGCACAAGAAGATGAAGAACGTTTCATTCGTGAAGCGGAAGCATATGCTCGTGAAATTGAACCGCGTGCTCGTGGTCAAGTAACGCGTATGACTCAAGAAGCGGAAGGTTACCAAGAGCGTATTACATTAGAAGCACAAGGTGAAGTAGCTCGTTTTGAAAAGCTACTACCTGAATATCAAGCAGCTAAAGAAGTTACTCGTGAGCGCTTATACATTGATGCAATGGAAGAAGTGTTAGGGAGTAGTTCTAAAATATTGGTTGATGTTAAAGGCGGTAATAACATGCTTTATTTACCACTTGATAAGATCATGGATAAGCAAGGGACAGCAACACGTGTTGCACTTCCAAGCTCTAGTGATATTCAAGATTTACGCAATAAAGTAAATACGTCGCGCAATAGCTCTGTTAATAGTGGCAATGACCGCTTTAACAACGACCGCTTCAATGATGGGAGATAATCATAATGAAAAACTTTAGTTTAGTAATACTATTAGCTGCCATTGTTATGTCTTTCTCATCGGTATTTGTTGTACCTGAAGGGCAAAAAGCAATTGTAATGTTATTCAGTAAAGTACAAAAAGACAGCGACGATCAAGCGATTGTATATGGCCCAGGCCTACAATTTAAGGTGCCATTTTTTAGCCAAGTACGTCGTATTGATGCACGTATTCAAACGCTAGATGGTGCGCCGGACCGCTTTGTTACTAGTGAGAAAAAAGACTTAATTGTTGATTCGTTTGTAAAATGGCGTGTTAATGACTTTAGCGCTTTTTACTTACGTGCCCGTGGCGATAAGCAATATGCTGAAACGCTACTTAAACAAAAAGTAAATAATGGTCTTCGTACAAACTTTGGTACACGTACAATTCGCGAAATTGTATCGGGTGAGCGTAGCGAGTTGATGGAAGAAGCGTTAGTACAAGCTTCTGAAAGTGCACGTGAGCTAGGTATTGAAGTACTAGACGTACGTGTTAAGCAAATCAACCTACCACAAGAAGTGAGTAGCTCTATTTACCAACGTATGCGCGCTGAGCGTACTGCTGTTGCAAAAGAGCATCGTTCTGAAGGTCAGGAAAAAGCCGAGACTATTCGTGCGGGTGTTGACCGCCGTGTAACAGTAATGCTTGCCGATGCAGAGCGTAATGCGCGTTCTGTACGTGGTCAAGGCGATGCTGATGCCGCAGGCATCTATGCAAGCGCGTATAACAAAGACCCTGAGTTCTTTAGTTTTGTGCGTTCGCTTGAGGCTTACAAAAAGACTTTTAAAAATAAGCAAGACGTTATGGTGCTTTCACCAGATAGCGACTTCTTCCAATATATGAAAGGCGCTAAAGCTCAATAGGCTTTACGTTAATTATTTAAAAGTTAAAAAGCCTCGCATTTGCGGGGCTTTTTGTTAAACACAGTCTAGTGCTTTAAATCACTGTTATTTATGTGGTTATTAGCTAATATTTGGATATAACAAATGCGCGCAGAAAAAATAAGCTGAACAGGGGTGATCTTTACTTTAGTTTTCTGGTAAAATCTCGTCCTAATTTTCTCTAAGTGAATTTACGATGGGTAAAAACGTTGTTGTATTAGGCACCCAATGGGGTGACGAAGGAAAGGGTAAGGTAGTTGATCTCCTTACAGACAAAGCATCTTTAGTAGTTCGTTATCAAGGTGGCCACAATGCGGGTCATACTTTAGTTATCGAAGGTGAAAAGACGGTTCTACACCTTATTCCATCGGGTGTATTACGTGACAATGTTAAATGTGTGATTGGTAATGGTGTAGTTTTATCACCAGAAGCGCTAATGAGAGAAATTGGCATGCTTGAAGAACGCGGCGTACCAGTACGTGAGCGTCTTTTAATAAGTGAAGCATGTCCGCTAATCTTGCCTTTCCATGTTGCATTAGATGTAGCCCGCGAAACTGCTCGTGGCGATAAGCCAATTGGTACAACTGGCCGTGGTATCGGTCCTGCGTACGAAGATAAAGTGGCTCGCCGTGGTTTACGCGTAGGCGATTTATTTAATCCTGAATTATTTGCAGCTAAATTAAAAGAAGTTCTTGAATACCATAACTTCACTTTAGTTAACTACTACAAAGTAGACGCTGTAGATTTCCAAAAAACGTTTGATGATGCAATGGCTGTTGCTGATATCTTAAAAGCAATGGTTGTAGATGTAACTGAGCTTTTAGATCAAACGCGTTTAGCAGGCGAAAACATTTTATTTGAAGGTGCACAAGGTACGTTACTTGATATCGATCACGGTACTTACCCTTATGTAACATCTTCAAATACTACAGCTGGTGGCGTTGCGACTGGTGCAGGTTTTGGTCCATTAAACCTTGATTACGTTTTAGGTATTATTAAAGCGTACACTACACGTGTTGGTTCAGGTCCTTTCCCTACAGAGCTTTACGACGGTCTTGAGAAACAAGATCCAGTTGGTAAGCACTTAGGTGATAAAGGCCATGAGTTTGGCGCTACAACAGGTCGACTTCGTCGTACTGGTTGGTTAGATGCAGTGGCTATGCGCCGTGCGGTTCAAATCAACAGTATTTCAGGTTTTTGTTTAACTAAGCTTGATGTTTTAGACGGCTTAGAAACGCTTAAAATCTGTATTGGTTACAAGCTTGAAGATGGCACAGTTACTAACGTAACACCATTAGCAGCTGAAGGTTACGATAAAGTAACGCCAGTATACGAAGAAATGCCAGGTTGGTCAGAAAACACTGTTGGTGTAACGAGTCTTGACGGTTTACCAAAAGCTGCGATTGACTACATCAAGCGTATTGAAGAAATTACGGGTGTTCCAATTGATATTATTTCTACAGGTCCAGACCGCGTAGAAACTATGGTACTTCGCAACCCGTTTGCGTAATTACCATTAGATTAAAAAAAGCTGCCTAGTGCAGCTTTTTTTGTATCTAAAATTCACCTTGGAACGATCTTTGTATATATTTTAATAAGTTTATTTTTATAAGTGGTGAGCATGCGTTTATTTTACCGTAATTGCGTATTAAGGCTTTCGTTAATTCCGCTGTCTTTATTTATAGCAACCAACAGCTTAGCTACAGAAAGCCCTGCTGCTGTACCGCTGTATACAGAATCTGAGCTAATTGCGTTAATAAATAAAAATACGCATTTAGCGCGGGTGAAGGCAGATGATTGCCAGTTAGTGCAAGATATAGAAGCACGAGCCAATAAAATGGCATTGCCGTCTTATCAATTTTTATACGGCGATATGCTGGCTTATAACGTGTGCGTGGATCGTAATGTAGAGTTAGGTGTGTATTACATGCGAAAAGCGGCTGAACAAGGCTTAGCGGCAGCGCTAGAGCAGCTAGGGCGTTACTACGACACCGGGCGTTTAGTTCAGCAAGATAAAGCAATGGCAATTACGTATTTGCGTGAAGCGTCGTCGCAAGGCAATTTAAAAGCACAACTACGTTTGGTTAAATTATTTAATGATGGCTATGGCAGCCCGCGTGATTTTGAAGATGCATACCGTTGGCTATTTAATTCTATGGTGGCAGATAAAGCGACTCATAAAAAAATTGAGCGAGCGCTGACTAAGTTAGCGCAAAAAATGCCAGATAGTGTGGTTGCGCGAGCTCGCCTTCCTATTTAATGGCTCTTAAAAAACAAAACCCTAACTTTTTAAGTTAGGGTTTTTGAGTTTTTACAGGTAGTAAAAGTGTTTAACTTTCTTCTTTAGCCTTTGTTTGCGGGTCTTTTAAGACCGACATTTTAGGCGGCTGTAATGCAACAACACGCTCGCCTTCTTGCGGCGGTTTTTCCATGTTGATTGTAAACGGTCTTAGCTTAATTGGCGTATCGTCGTCGCTGTCTTTATCACCTTTAAGAATAAACAAAGGGATAGCCTCAGGGTTCATTTCTAGGTATTGCTCCCAGCTAAACTCATCCGAGATACGTGTTGAACTAACCTTACCGCCTTTAGCTATGATACTGCTCAAACGAGCGTATGAGCCTTCGTCGCCAAACAATATTTGTCTAGATAAAAACGTTGCGCTGTCTTTATTTGCTTTAGCATGCGACGTTGATGAGCGAAGCGAAAATACATTTTTTTCATTAAGTAAATGCGAAAAGTATTGAACGCCTAGCGCATTATGATGACGGTTTGGCGATAGCGCTAAGACACTGCGAATAGTTGTTAGAGGTAAGTAGCGTTCAGCATGCTCTGATTGCGGGTTACCATAATAACAAGCTAAGCCATCCATACGTGCCATTCTGCAGTTTTCCCATGCAGGGTCTGAGAGGTGAACCGGAATATTCTGCTCTTGTAAGCCACGTCCAATTGCACGTGATACATGGTTTGCACCAATAATTAATATTGTGTTTGGCGATGGTTGGCGTACACCTAATAGCTTTGCAACAGGGATGGCTGTTAAGCTTTGCAGCACAACCGTAATGATGATCACCGTAAATATAAGTGGCACCATCTTTTCAGCATCAGCAACGCCAGCTTCCATCATACTTAGTGCAAATACCGACCCAACGGCTGCGGCAACTATACCGCGTGGAGCAATCCAGGCAAGTACCAAGCGAGACTTCATTGGTAAGTCAGTACCAAAGGTCGAAATAGCAATGCACAGTGGGCGTGCAACAAAAAGCACAATAGCTAAAAATATAAATACATCGCTGTCGAGCATCATCAAATCAGAAAGCTGTAAACGTGCTGCAAGTAAAATAAACAGCGTCGATATCAAAATCATCGACAAGTCTTCTTTAAACTCAAGTACAGAATCTATTTCTAAATCATCTTGGTTCGCAAGCCAAATACCAAATACAGTTACTGCTAATAAGCCTGATTCATGGCTTAAATAATTTGATACAGAAAAACTAATAAGGACTAGTGCTAAAATTCCAAACTTATGTAATTCGAATGGCAGCCACTCGCGACGCATTAATAGGGTTGTTAGCCAACCTGCGGCAACACCAATACTTAAACCAACACCTAGGGTTTTAACTAAAGCAATAATAGTATGACTAAATACTTCGCCTTGGCCTACAAGCATTACAGCTTCAAATACCAATACAGCAAATAATGCGCCAATTGGATCTATTACAATACCTTCCCAACGAAGTATGCGGTCTATATCTTGTGTTGGGCGCATTGAGTTTAATAGCGGTGCTATAACGGTAGGGCCAGTAACAACGAGTACTGCGCCTAGTACCGCAGCAACACGCCAGTTAAGCTCAAGCAACCAGTAGGCACTTAGGCTAATAATAATACAGGTAGTAAGCATACCGATTGAGCAGAGATTCCTTACAACTTTTCCTATCCCTTTTAATTCTCTGAAATGCAGAGTTAAGGAACCTTCAAATAAAATGATGGCAACGCTTAGTGATACTACCGGAAACAGTAAATCACCTAAAAGTGCATCAGGGTCTAAAACACCACTAAATGGTCCAAGTAAAAGACCAGTAAGCAATAAAAAAAGAATAGCGGGTACTCTAAAAGCCCACGCGACCCATTGGGCAAGCACAGAGCAAAGTGCGATACCGGCTATGTAAATTGCTGACATAGATTAAGAATTCCTTATTTATGACGATATGTTTAGAAAGTATAACTTTTGTTAATTATTAATACAGGGGTATACACCGGAAACTCAAATATTACTAATCAATTTTAGCTGCTTATAAAAGATTAGTAGGCTTAAATTATTTAGCGAGGACTTAGCCACCTTATTTTAAAGTGTATTAATTGTTTAATTTATTGAATTTTAATAACAATATAAACGGTATGAGTGTTTCGTATTAACTTAGTTCGAATTTTAACCTTGATTTTAAAGGGGTATTTGGTGTATTATACTTCGTGTTCTAATAATTAGTCATCTAACGAAGTTTATTGAAGATAAAACAGGCTTGTTAATCTTAACGTCATTTTTAATCTTTATAATCATGTGTTAGTGATGTTTCTAGTATTAGAGCATTACAAAATATCATTTGCCGAATTCTTGGTATGGTTTTGCCAAACAAGTTTATTTAATTATTTAAGTAAATAAAGGTTTGAGTTGAACTATTACTTTCAATATTTAGCCCCCCATCGTGGCGGTTAAATCTCGGTCCTTTGGTCTTCACCCTATCTGTTGGTGTATCAGACTTTAGAGGCTCTATGTATGTTGTTAATAAAAAAGCCACACACAGCTTTTTACAGCGATGCATAAACAACACTTTTAAATTTTTTGATTAGTGCTGCTCAATATTATTGGGTTGTTGCTACTTTTACTTAACCTCAAATCTAAGCTTCTTGTTTTAGATATGGTTTTTGCGTGTGTGTAAAAAAGTGTTGCCTAAATGAAAAGAAAAATTCGAAGCTATGTTTTAAACCTAGCTACTTAGTTTTAGCTCGTCTAATTAAGATGAGCGCAGATAAAATGGAAAGTTGAGCATTTATGCAAAAGTTAAATTGGCGACGTATCGTACTTAAAGTAGGTAGTGCATTAATTGCACCAGATCAAGATGGCTGCCGTTCGCGTTACATATTAACCATCGCACAGTTCATTGTTCGTTGTCGTGCCCGTGGAATCGAGGTGATTTTAGTATCATCGGGTTCTGTAGCGGCTGGAGCGCATTTATTCCCATCAGACAAACCTCGCTCTGTGGTGATGAAAAAAGCAATGGCAGCAGCAGGCCAAACAGAAATGATCGCCATGTGGGACCGCTTTTTTGACTTTCCATCTGCGCAACTATTATTAACGCACGGCGATTTACGTGACCGCGAGCGTTACCAAAGTATTCGCGAAACAGTGTTTACTTTGCTTGAGCATGGTGTTTTTCCTATCATTAATGAAAATGATGCTGTAACTACCGACGACTTAAGAGTGGGTGATAACGACAACTTATCAGCAATGGTCGCAGCAGCAGCCGATGCCGATGCTTTATTAATATTCTCAGACGTTGATGGGTTATATGATAAAAACCCTAACTTACATGATGATGCGGTGTTACTGCCTGAAATAAAATCAATTGATGAATCTATTTATGCTATGGCAGGATGTGCTACAAGTGCTGTTGGTACTGGTGGCATGAAAACCAAAATAGAAGCGGCAGAAAAAGCAACGTCACATGGTATCGCGACTTATATTATAAACGGCTTTAAAGAAGAAACATTTACGAAACTGCTAGCTGGGGAAAATCCTGGTAGCGTATTTTTACCGTACGAAAAGCCGATGCAAGATTCTGTACATTGGATGACACACACAGCAAATGAGCAAGGTGAAGTTGTTGTTGATGGATCATTTGATGAATCCCTTGAAGGTGAAAGTGGATGTATTCGCGGTGATGAAATCATGGAAGTCCATGGTGAATTTGCTGTTGGTGATACCATTTTAGTACGTAGTGAAGACGGTACGCGTTTAGCTAAAGCGACCGCAAATTATAGTAGCTGTTTGTTAAACTTTATTGCAGACAACGAACAGAGTGAATTCAGCGAAAAAATGCAGGATTCAATTGGACCAGTTATATCTGAAAAACATATCGCATTATTGGAGAAGTCATGAGTTTAATTACGGACATTTCACGCCAGACAGCTAAAGCTGCCCATACACTTGCTTTACTCGATACCGAGACTAAAAATCAAGTACTAGTTGAAATGGCAGCGGCATTAAGAGAGCAAAAAGCATTTATAATCAAAGAAAACGAAAGTGACCTAAGCGCAGCACGCGACAATAACTTAGCAGCCTCAATGATCGACCGCTTAACGCTAAACGATGAGCGTATTGAAGCAATGGCAGAAGGTATTGAAGTAATCGTAAGCCTGGACGATCCTGTTGGTCAGCTACGTGATATTACAGAGCGTCCAAATGGCATTAAAATTCGTAAAATGCGCGTACCTCTTGGCGTTGTATGTATGATTTACGAAGCACGCCCAAATGTAACAGCAGACGCTGGCGCATTATGTTTTAAATCAGGTAATGGCGTAATTTTACGTGGCGGTAAAGAAGCACTTAAAAGTTCGCAAGCTATCGCAAGTGTAATGCACAGCGTACTTGAAAAGCATAACTTACCAGTATCACTTATTTCAGTGATTCCAGATCCAGATCGTGCACTATTAATGGAATTAATGCAGCAACGTGAAAGCATTGACTTAATAATTCCACGTGGCGGTGAAGGCTTAATTAACTTTGTTACTGAAAACAGTACGATTCCAGTAATTCAGCATTACAAAGGCGTTTGTCATCTATATGTAGATAAAGATGCAGACCTAGAAATTGCGCTTAACTTACTACTTAACGGTAAAACGCAGCGTACCGGTGTTTGTAATGCACTTGAGGGCTTAGTAGTTCATCAAGATGTTGCAGATGAGTTTTTAAATCTGTGCGCAGTTGTATTACGCCAAGAAGGTGTAAAAATAAATGCTGACAGCTTTGCAGCTAAATACTTTGATAATGCAACTGTGTTAGCCGATAACGAATTTGGTGAAGAATATCTAGACCTAGAAATCGCTATTCGCGTTGTACCAAACTTTACGGCAGCGGTTGAACACATTGCACAGTTTGGATCAAACCACACTGAAGTAATTTGCACTAAAAACGCAGCCGCTGCAGAGTTATTCCAGCGTAGTGTCGATGCTTCTGTAGTGATGGTTAATACATCATCTCGCTTTTCTGATGGCTCACAGCTGGGTCTAGGCGCAGAGATTGGTATAGCAACTTCTAAGCTTCATGCATACGGCCCTATGGGACTTGAGTCACTGACTACTGAGAAGTACTTAGTGAATGGTGAAGGCCAAGTTCGCGAGTAACCGCTAAAGCTTAATTTCATTAAAAAGCCGAGTATGGAAATACTCGGCTTTTTTGTTTTTTCAGACTACTCTGTAATTAATTTAGTTTTTCAAGCCAGTCGCTTGCAGGTTCAGGCCTGTGTAAATAATAGCCTTGAAGAATAACTTCTGGATATTCTTGCAATAAATCAAAGTGGGACTGGTTCTCTACACCTTCAGCAACTATCTCGAGTTCAAATAAACGGCCTAAGCTTACAATCATATCAATAATTAGCTTATCGTTATTATCAGTCGGTGCTTCCAATACAAAAGAACGGTCAATTTTTAGTTCTTGTATGGGTAATTGTTTAAGGTAAGTTAAACTCGAATATCCAGTACCAAAGTCATCAATTGATACCCTAATACCTAGCTTCTTGATAAAGTGAACAGCCTCAATAGCCGCTTCCATGTGATTAAGCAATGTACCTTCAATTATCTCAATAGTGAGTTGCTGAGGATTAATGCTATGTTGCTTTATTTGTTGGCTAATAAAGCTTAAAAAACGCGCTTCATGAAAGTGCCTGCCACTTACATTAATTGATAGGTTTAACTCAGGGTGAGTTTTACTAAGTTGCGTTAATATTTCAAGTGCATTTGAAGTTACCCAGCAATCTAAGTCATAAATTATATCTGACTCTTCGGCTATAGATATAAACTCACCAGGGCTAATGAAGCCTTTTTGAGGATGCTCCCATCTTAATAAAACCTCAGCCCCTTTAAGGGTTTGGCTTCGGTCAAATTGGGATTGTAAATATAGGGATAACTCATTATTTGAGATTGCTTTACGTAAATCTTGCTCTATTTCAAAACGGCGTTTTGCTTGCTCGCCAAACGAAGTATCAAAAAAGGTAACTCTATTACCGCCTTTTTCTTTTGCTTTGTAACAAGCCGCCTCACAGTTACGGATTGTTTCTATAGCACTTTCCCACTGATCTTCCCGAGGAAAAATATACGTGCCAATACTTACTGTTAAGCTAACGTCTTGTTCATCAACGACAAAGGGGTGGTTTACACTTATGATCAGTTCTTGGGCTTTATTTTCAGCCATAGCTTGGGCTCTGATCCTGCCAACGCCTTTTTCAACTGTACACAGTACTGCAAATTCATCACTGCCTAAGCGAGCAATAACATCTTTTTTATTCACCTTAGAATGAATTCGTTTAGTTAATTCTTTTAAAATGTTATCGCCAGCGAGTAGGCCTAATCCATCATTTATTGAGTGGAAGCTGTCTATGTCAATAATATAAATATAGGCATAACTATTTTCGGTACTACAAACCTGAAGTTGCTGCTCCAACTGCTTTAAAAAACCATTTCGGTTGGGCAAACCTGTAAGTTCATCATGCCATGTGAGGTAGTGAATTCTTTCTTGCGTTATCTTAACGCTAGAAATATCACTAAATACACCAATATAGTGCACGTTGGTATCTTGCTCGCCTCTTACCATACTAAGAGTTAATAACTCAGGATAAAGCTCGCCATTTTTTCGTCTGGTTACTAGCTCTCCACTCCAATATCCTGCTTGGTTTGCATGATGCCATACTTGATCAAAGCTAATACTAGGGTGGTTATTTTGTTTAATATCGTGCAACTGCATTTGCAGGGAGTCAGATTCAGAGTAACCTGTAATCCGGCAAAATGAAGGGTTTACGGCAATGATTTTTCCGTTACTGTCGGTAATAACAACGCCATCAGCGGTTCCCGTTAGGGCTTGATAAAATAATTTTTGTTTTGATGAGAGCTCTTTTAATTCTTCTTCACGCTGGCTTAGCTCTTGTATTAGTGATTCTATTTCAAGTAGCTTGTCGTGCAGGTCAAAGTTTTTTTCGATAAGCCTATCTAGCATGCCTTGAGCGGTAATATGAGTGCGAATGCGTGCTCTAACGAGCGCTAGCTTGTAAGGTTTGTGTATGTAGTCAATTGCGCCCATAGCAAAGCCTTTTTCTTCAGACTCTTCTTCGGTAAGCGCAGTTACAAATATGACGGGGATGCCTTTGGTATTTTGTTTCGCTTTGAGTATATTACATACTTCGTAGCCGTCCATGCCAGGCATCATTATGTCTAATAAAATCAAGTCAGGCCGAGTTGACTCAATAAAGATCAAAGCCTGCTCACCACTAGTAGAAATACGTACATCGTAGTCAGTTAAAAGTCCTTCTACTAATACGTGTAAATTACTAGGTTCGTCATCAACAATAAGAATTAAAGGTTTATGTTTTTTCTCTGTGGTTAATCCATTACTGTTTGCGAGGTAATTTGAATGCACTATCTGTCCTTCTCTGCGTTCTTTACAATATTAAATCTAGTTCAGGTTAGTGGTTATGCCTAATTTTTATTATCGTTTCTATACTTATCAATAAGCTCAATTACTAACGCGTAGTTAAAATGATCAATTGCTTCTTTGAGCTTAAATAGAGAGTGGCCTCTCTCATATTGATTCATTTCTAGCTGTCTAATCAAACTGCTAGGTACGGGGCGAGCCGTTAATGCTAATGAGTATATATTATCAATAACCGAGTCTTCGTTTTCTAGTTCATGTTGCTGTATATGTTCTTTTTTAAAGCTGTAAGCTATCAAAAATTGTTTTACAGCAAAAAGTGTAAGTATTAATTGCTCATTAAAATGAGATAAATTAATACTTTTCTTATCTATTAAGCTTTTCTCAACACTTTGCGCACTTTGTTGCAGTAGCTCAAAGCCTAATGTGCCGGCCAAGCCTTTGAGTGTATGTACTAGTCGAATTAAGCTTTCTAACTCTCCATTTTTGATTAATATATCAGCTTTAATCGAAAAGTCATTGTAATCGTTGACAAACTGAGTAAATAATTTAGCTAACAATTCGTCATTGTTTTCTAGGTTTTCTTTTGCTAAAGGCAGGTTTATAGTGCTCAGAGATTCGCTACTTTGCAGATGCTTTTCTATACTTTCGTAAAGCGCATCAAAAATAATCGGTTTTACTAAAAAGTCATCCATACCCGCTCTAAACGCTGCTTTTTTATCATTAGGATCTGCGGCTGCCGTAATGGCAATTATGGGAGTTTTGTAGCCTCGCTCTCTTAATATGCTTGTTGCTTCAAGCCCATCCATAACTGGCATTTGAACATCCATAAAAATAATATCGATGTCATTTATCTCTACTTTATCTAATGCATCATGTCCATTATCAGCAATGATCACGGTCATATCTAATTTTGCTAAAAGGGCGGAGGCTATTTCTTGGTTAATTCTATTATCATCAACAACTAATGCATTAAAACCCGAGAATTTAGGGTGAGGCTTTAATTGCTTTTCTTTAAAATTATTTGGTGAAAGCTTTCTTAAAATTTCAACTTCACTATTTTTATTACCAATAATTATAATGTCTATATTTTCATTTTTTGCAATTGGCTCAGGAGACTCTTCATCGGTAATTAATAAAATCAGTGTCAATTTTTCATTAACGTTTTTATTTTGAGCGTACAGTTGTTGTAAAATAAAGTTATCGTTGAGCTCTTTTTTTTCTATCGACATTATTACAATACTAA